>CAZRND010000320.1:0-6610 GCA_964601345.1 uncultured Acidobacteriota bacterium
AAAATCTGATGCACAGGATCCCGCGCTGCCGTCAGGCCCAGGCTGGGTATGGCGAAGAGGTTTACCACCGCCTCTCCGCGCTCGGCGGGCGGCAGGCGAAATTGCTCGGCCAGTATTGGGCCGAGCGCGGCGCGGCGTTCGGTCGGGTCTTCGTCGGCCCGCGGAAGAGGCATCGCCAGACGCACGACGCCGTGGCCGCCGAGTTCACGCGACGCGGGCTCGCCTGGCCCACGCCCGTCGATTGTGCCGGCCTCGATGAGTATCCAGCGTTCGATGTGATGGACGCCGCGCTCCCTGCGATCCTGGCGAAGGAACCGGAGACGAAGCGCGCGCTCGAGTCCGCGGACCCGGCCGCAGCCAAGCGGGAATATTTTCGCCTGTTCCGGCGCATCACTACCGCGTGGGTGAACGGCGAATTCGAGACGCCCGGCGTCGAGCCTTGGAGCGCGTTTCGCGCGCGCGTAACAGCGGCGTTCCGCGAAATGTCCGCCCACGACGCCGATGCCGTGGCGTTTACTTCTGGAGGTCCTGTAGCGGCTTGTCTCGGGCATGTGCTCGAGCTGAGCGCATTGAAGACCATGCAACTGAGTTGGGCCGTCTTGAACGGCACGTTTAGCGATATCCTGATATCCGGGGACCGGCTGATCCTGGGAAGCTTCAATGCTTCGCCGCATCTGCCCGATCCCGCGATGGTAACCGGAACATGAAAAAGTCTCCTTTTGTCTGGCGGACCTCGATCCGCTTCATCGATACCGACACGTCAGGCCGGATTCACTTTACGAGCCTGTTCCGTTATTTCGAATCGGCTGAGGAAGAATTCCTGAACTCCATCGGCTGCCACTACCTGGATCTCGAGGAAGAAGAGAAGGACGTCACGTTTCCGCGCGTGCACGTGGAGTGCGACTACCTGGGGCAGCTTCGGTTTCACGACGAGATCGACATTGCCGTGAGCGTGGAAAAAGTCGGATCGAGCTCGTTCACGCTGCTTTTCGACGTGAAACGTCAGAACGAGCACGTGGCCAGCGGCAAAATCACCGGAGTAGCGATGAGCCGGACATCGCAGAAAGCGGCGAAGTTGCCGGGACGTTTTGCGGCGGCTCTGAGAGAACACTTGAAAGGTGCAAAGGCATGAGTGAGACGGCGCAGGTCGTCATTATCGGCAGCGGCATCGTCGGGTCGAGCATCGCGTAACACCTTAGCGAAAACGGCTGCACCTACATCCTGGTTCTCGAGCGCGAGAGCC
Source organism: uncultured Acidobacteriota bacterium (assembly GCA_964601345.1). Taxonomy (GTDB): domain Bacteria; phylum Acidobacteriota; class Terriglobia; order JAJPHL01; family JAJPHL01; genus CAZRND01. The sequence continues at coordinate 1,244 of CAZRND010000320.1, forward strand.
ACCAGGGCAAGGGCTCTACGGGAAAGAGCATGGGCGGCGTGCGCGCCCAGTTTTCGACCGAAGCGAGCATCCAGATGTCGCTCTACTCGATTCCGTTTTACAACCGCTTCGAGGAAGTGATGGGGCATCCCTCTGGATACCGCCCGCAAGGATACATGTTCCTCGCGACCGAGAAGAAGCACATGGACTACTTGTCCGCGAACCTGGCGCGCCAGCAGGCCCTCGGACTCAAGACCGTCCGCTTCATCACGCGCGAGGACGCCGCCAAGGCCGTCCCGCAACTTTTTCTCGACGACATGATCGGCGGGACGTTCTGCTCGACCGACGGCTTCGTCGATCCTTACAGCGCGATGACCGGATTCTGGCTGAAGGCGCAGGAGCGCGGCGCCCGGCTGTGGCGCGACGCCGAAGTGAGCGCCATCACGAAGGACGCGCGAGGTATCGCCGGCGTCGAGACGGCGCTCGGAAGCATCTCGACGCGCGTTGTCGTGAACTGCGCCGGTCCGTGGGCCGCCGGAGTCGCGAAGCTCGCGGGTCTCGATCTGCCCGTCGAGCCGTTGCGCCGCATGCTCGTCCCGACCGAGCCTTTTTCGATGGTTTCGCAGGAAGCCCCGATGGTCGTGGACATGTCCACCGGATTTCACTTCCGCCCCGAGGGGCTGGGGTTGCTGCTCGCCTGGAACGATCCCACCGAGACGCCCGGATTCAAGATGCTCTTCGATCGCGGGTTCATCGAGAAAGTCCTGATGGAAGGTGTGAAGCGTTTGCCCTGTCTCGAAAATGCCGAGGTGAATCCGAAGCGCGCGTGGGCGGGTCTTTACGAGATGACGCCCGACCATCACCCGATCCTGGGGCCGGCGCCGGGCATTCCCGGATTCTTCCTCGCCAACGGATTCAGCGGCCACGGCGTGATGCACGCGCCGGCCACGGGAAAAATCCTCGCCGACCTGATCTTGAAAGGAAGCTGCGACCTGATCGACACGAAGCTGCTCAACCTCGAGCGCTTCGCCGAAGGCCGCCTGATCGAAGAAACCGCGGTGCTCTGAATCGCGTGCTAGAATTGCTGGAACGGTACCCTATGACGATAGCATCAGGATTGTCGGTTCCAACGGCTGAATTGGCAAAGGTTTGCCGACGGCATCAGGTCAAGGAGCTTTCCGTCTTCGGCTCCGCAGCTTACGGGGAATTGCGTCCCGACAGCGACGTCGATCTTCTAGTGGAATTCCTTCCACAAGCCGCCCGCGGCCTCCTAAAGCTGGCCGCGATGGAAGAGGAGTTTTCGGCTCTGCTAGGCCGAAAAATCGATCTCGTTTCCAAACGCGGTCTGAACAAGACGATTCGGGACGAGGTGCTTTCAAGGGCCCGCCCCATCTATGAGGCGTGAGAAGCTTTATCTAAACGATATTCTCCTCGCCGCTGAAACGATCGCCGGATTTCTTCGGGGTCAGACATTCCAATCGTTCGAGGACAATACGCTTCTGGAGAGTGCCGTCGCTCATCAATTGACGATCATCGGGGAGGCGGCCGCGCGACTGCCGGAGGAATTCAAGGCAAGACACCCAGAGGTTCCTTGGGCACGAATTGCCGGACTCCGCAACCAGGTCGTCCATCATTACTTCGGCCTCGACTGGGAAGATGTGTGGGGCACAGCGATCCATGAGGTTCCTGTGCTGCGAGAACAGATTGTCGAAATCCTCAGCATAGATTTGCCTGGGTGAATTGCTCAACCAATCACCCCGTCGCTTCGCAGACCTTCGATTTGCCGCGCAGTGTAGCCAAGTTCCTGAAGAATCTCGTCGGTGTGCTGGCCGAGTGTGGGCGCCGCGCCTTGGATCTTGCCGGGCGCTCTTTCAAAATGGATCGGAACACCCGCGACCCGCATCGGTCCGATGGTCGGATGCTGGATGACCGGGTTCATTTCCATCGCGGTGACCTGCGGATCATCGAAGAACTCGTGATAGCTCCGCACGGCGGAGCAGGGCAGTCCGCGCGCGACCAGAAGCTGTTCCCATGCCGCGACAGTCTTGCGGCGGAAATGCGGAGTCAGCAGCGTGGTCAGCTCGGCGGCATGGCGGACGCGATCGGCGTTCCGGGCATATTTGGGATTTGCCGCGAGATCGGGAAGCTCCAGCGCTTCGCACAGAATCTGCCAGAACTTGTCGGTGGCGACGCCGATGAAGATGAGGCCGTCCTCGGCCTCGAAGAGGCGGTAGGGATGCATTCCGATGCCGCCTTCTTCCTGGCGTTCGAGCGCCTGAACGAAGAAATGAGATTGCACCGAGAGGACGCCTTGCAGGAGCGAAGTCTCGAGGCGCTGCCCTTCGCCGGTTCGCTCGCGATGGAAGAGCGCCGCGGCGATTCCGCCGAAGGCCAGCGTGGCGGCCTGATAATCCGACACTGCCACCGAGCAGATGGCCACTTTCCCGGCGGTGCGCAGGTTTCCGGACGCCGCGCCGCCCATGGATTGCAGCACGGGATCGTAGGCCGGGCGCTCGGCCAACGGCCCTTTTGACCCGAACCCAGACGACGAGCAGTAGATGAGGCGCGGATTGACGGCCTTTAGCGCCGGGTATGCGATACGAAGTTTCTCGGTGAGTCCGGTTCGGAAGTTTTCGATCGCCACGTCGGCGCGCTTGGCCAGCGCGTAAACGATTTCGAGTCCGGCATCGGTCTTCATGTTCAGGGCGATGCTGCGCTTGCTGCGGTTCCATCCCTGGAAGAAGCGGCTCTCTCCGGCGATGTGCGGCGCCCAATCGCGCGCCAGGTCGCCGCCGAGCGGCTCGATCTTGACGACTTCCGCGCCGAAATCGCCCATCAGCATGGCGCTGAATGAACCGTTAATGAAGCTGCAAAAATCGATGACGCGAATGCCGCGAAAAACGCCTGAGGACATGGTTCATTGTAACAGTCTGTGTTAATCTGCGGAATCGCCCTATGCTAAACGCTCTCTACGCCGCGCTCGGCATGCTGACAGCCAAGAACGTTCTCTTCGCCGCGCTCGCCTTGACCACGCTTGTGTATCTCTATCTCTGGTTCAGGAGCGCCCGGGGCAAAGAATGGGTGTCGTTCGTCATCGAGCTGGGCATCGGATTCGTGACTAATTTTTTCGACACGCTGGGAATCGGGTCGTTCGCCCCCACGACTTCCGTGTTCAAGTTCCTCAAGCTGGTGCCCGACGAGCACATTCCCGGAACGCTGAACGTAGGTCACACGCTGCCGACCGTGGCGCAGGCTTTCATCTTCATCGCCATCGTCGAAGTGGATATCACCACGTTGATCGCGCTGATCGCGGCCTCGGTCGCGGGCGCGTGGCTGGGCGCGGGCGTCGTGGCGTCGTGGCCGCGAAGGTATGTGCAGATCGGCATGGGCGGGGCGCTGTTCGCCGCGGCCGTGTTCTTCACCATGAAGAACCTCGGATGGTTCCCCGCGGGCGGCGTCGACAAAGGGATCAGCGGCCTGATGCTCGTGCTCGGCGTCGCCGGAAATTTTTTGCTCGGCGCGCTGATGACGCTCGGCATCGGTCTCTACGCGCCGTGCATGATCCTGGTGAGCCTGCTCGGGATGAGTCCGGACGTCGCGTTCCCGATCATGATGGGATCGTGCGCTTTCCTGATGCCCATCGGCAGCTTGCGCTTCATTGAGAAGGACAGCTTCGCGATGCGCCCTGCGCTCGGTCTGGCGCTCGGCGGTTTTCCAGCGGTCTTGATCGCCGCGCTGATCGTAAAGTCGCTGCCCTTGACGACGCTTCGCTGGCTGGTGGTTGTCGTTGTGACTTACACGGCGATTGTCATGCTCTACTCCGCGATGTCGCGTCCCAAGGAATCTTGAAGCTCACCAATTCCGATCGCGGCATCCTGGCCGGCGAGCAGGGTCCCGCCGCGCAAATGGCGATGAAGATCCTCGTGCGGATGGGCGAGATGCAGGATGCGCCGGAGCTCATCGATATCACGCAGGCTCACATCGACAGCAGCATCTACATGGGCGAGGCGGGACTCGAATTCGCCGAGCGGCTCGCGGGATGGGGCGCACGTGTGGCCGTGCCCTCCACGCTGAACGTCAGCGGGCTCGATGAACATCACTGGCGCGAGTGGGATGTGCCTGCCGACTGGGCCGAGAAGGCCGGCCGCCAGATGCGCGCCTACGAGAGCATGGGCTGCCGGCCGGTCTGGACTTGCGCACCTTACCAGACCGCGGCCGCGCCGAAGTTTGGACAGCAGATCGCCTGGGGCGAGTCGAACGCGATTGTCTTTGCGAACTCCGTGATAGGCGCGCGCACCGAGCGTTATCCGGACTTGCTGGACATTTGCGCGGCGATCACAGGACGCGTGCCGGCCGTGGGGTTGCATCTCGATGAAAATCGCGCCGGTGAAGTTGTGATCCGCCTCACCGGCATCTCGCGCCGGCTGCAAGAGGACGATTCTCTCTATCCAGTGCTCGGCCATTTACTGGGCGGGCTGGCCGGCGACGATGTCCCTGTTCTTGCAGGCATCGACGCTAAACCATCGGAGGATCAACTGAAGGCGCTCGGCGCGGCGGCAGCATCGTCGGGCAACGTGGCGCTCTTCCACATGGTGGGAGTGACGCCTGAAGCGCCGACGGAAGATGCCGCATTGCATGGGCGCCCGCCGCTGCGACAAGTCGATGTGACCATGAGCGATCTACGCCGCGCGCGTCGCGAGCTGACCACGGCCACGTCCGCGGGCCTCGACATGGTCGTGCTCGGCAGCCCGCATTTCTCGCTCGCGGAATTTCGCGCACTTGCTTCGTTGACCGCAGGGAAGCGCCGGCATCCTGATGTCCAGTTCCTGGTCACGACCAGCCGGGCCGTAGTCGAGCTCGCGAAGAGCGCGGGCCTGCTCGACGTGATCGTCGCATTCGGCGCGCGGCTCACCGTGGATACATGCATCCTCGCTTCGCCGATGCTTCCGGCATCGGTGAAGACGCTGATGACCAACTCGGCGAAGTACGCGTACTACGCGCCCGGCCTGTTGAACACGCAGATGGTCTTCGGAAGCCTCCCCGATTGCGTGCAATCGGCGGTCGAAGGCCGCGTGACGCGAGACGAATCGTTATGGGAAAACTGAAGCCAAGCCGGATGCTGGTGGATGGCGAGATCGCGGGCTCGGTGCTCGCGAGTACCGAGCCGCTCAGCTTTTGGGGTGGCTACGACTTTAAGACGGGAGAGATCATCGACCGGCGCCATCCGCTCGCCGGCGAGATCGCCGCGGGACGCGTGCTGGCGATTCCTTTTACGCGAGGATCGAGCACCACGACCGCCGTGCTTCCCGAGGCGCTTCGTGGGGGAACCGGACCGGCGGCGCTTCTTTGCTGCCGCGTCGATCCGTTTTTAGCTTTGGTCGCAACGTG
>CAZRND010000321.1:0-6597 GCA_964601345.1 uncultured Acidobacteriota bacterium
CCGCTGGTTCGGAAGGCCGGCGGAGCCGCGCGGGACCAATAGCTTTTCATGGACCATCCGATTACGGTGGCGGTTCGTTTGGGTCGGAAAGCCCTTCAGCCGCTCCTCCTGGATCTCGCGAAATGTGGCGCGCAGTTTCTCCTGGACGAGCTCGGGCGAGACACCGGGCGCCAGTCGGAGCAGAATCCGCATCCAGAAGTTATTCAGGCTGGCGAGCGTTCGCGGATTCTTCATCGCCATGGGAACGAAAACGTCGGTGACCCAGCCGGTCTCCGTGCCAGTGAAGCGGGGCTCGGCGATTCCGGCGATCTCAAAGACATCGTCTCCCAACCGGAACTTTCGTCCCACGGTTTTCGGATCGCGCCCGAAGCGGCGAGTCCAATAGTCGTAGGAGAGCACGGCGTAAGGATGCGCGCCAATCACGGCGTCGTCCTTGTCGGTAAGCAGCCGGCCGGCCGCGGGCTTCAGACCGAAGGTTTCGAACATCCATCCGGAGACGTATTGCAGGTTGGCCTTCTCCATCTCTTGCTCCGATCCGTAAGTCAGATCGGTTGGTCCGCCAAGCATGGAGATGGCGATGGCCGTAGCCTGGTCTTTCAGCTCGGAGCGCATGCGGAGGAACATCGGGTAGGAGCAGCTATCGTATTTCGCGACACCGCCGTCAACGGCCGAGGACGATTCAAAGGTGACGGAGTAGAGGCGCGCGGATGCGGCCACCGGCAGAGGCCGGAACAACAGAGCGTCGATCAGGCGGAAAGCCGAAATGCACGCGCCCATGGCCAGGGCCAGCGACAGGATGGCCGCCGCCGAAGTGACCTTTCTCTTACGGATCTGCCGCCAGCCGTAGACGGCGTCCGCGCGCAAGGAGTCGAGCCAGCGCATTCAGTGTATTGAGACGCTCGGGCACAACATTCGTCACGAAAAAGTTAGGCCGAGTCATTGCGAATTCTCCTTGCCGATGCGCATAGAGCCCGTCCTCTACCCAAGTTCTTTCAAGAGTCCTGGGTGCTTGTCCAGCAGGCGGAAGAGGTTGACCACGGCGGGTAAAGGCACTGCTTCTCCGCGCTCATAGCGTGAGAACGCATTATGGCCGCCGCCGGTTAGCTTCGCCGCACTGGCTTGGCTGAGCCCGAGCTTTCGGCGAATCCGACGGATCTCGGCACGTTCGTCCGCCCGCGCCTGAAGCACCAGCTTGTCACCCGCGGCGGCGTAACGTCTGGCGCTCTTGGAGTCGAATTCGACTTCACCACAAGCGGGACAACGCCATCCGGAGAGTCCAGTGACTTCTACAGTTCGTCCCTTGTGCGAGACATCGAACTTCTCGCTCTTGAAGGCGAGGGCCCTCGAAGAGCCGCAGGTCCCACAGCATCGGGATCTCATGCCGTTTTCTCCTTGAACTGAATCACCGGCGCCGCATTGCGCTGCGTGATCTTGATGTAGGCTTCCTTGCCCACAGGCGTCGAAGCATGGTAAACGTCCTGCCAAATCCGATGATCGCTGTAAGTGGTCATGGACTTGTAGAAATTCAGGCGCGTCAGCGACGCAACAACTCCCAGCATCTCGCTACTCGTGAGCCCCATGTCTCTGCCGCCGTCAAGTGCCGTCTTTGTGAAGGCGCCCGCCCCGAGACGCGCGACCATCGCCTGAATCACGGCCAGATCGTAGTGAGGGGTCGGCTTCTCCACATAAATCCATTCTACCCTATAAGGGTAAGCTTCATGCCCAAAAAGTCCGATCCAGACTGCGGTAATGAACCGCTTCCGCCAAGTGCTTGGTTTCGATGGATTCGCTGCCTTCGAGGTCGGCGACCGTCCGCGCGACCTTCAGAATCCGGTCGTGAGCGCGGGCCGAGAGGCCCATGCGGGTGATGGCGTTTTCGAGCAGGCGTTCGCCGCTCTCGGCGATGGCGCAGTAACGCCGGACCTGCTTCGTGTTCATCTGCGCATTCGCAAACAGCGAGGTCCCGCGGAAGCGGGCCTGCTGAGCGGCGCGGGCGCGCTCGACGCGCTGGCGGATTTGAGCCGATTTCTCCACCGCCTCGCCGCCGCGTAATTCCGCATATTTTACTGCCGGCACATCGATATGGATATCGATGCGGTCGAGCAGCGGCCCGGATATTTTCGCCATATACCGCGCGATAATCGCCGGCGTGCAGCGACATTCCCGGCTCGGATCGGCGAAGAATCCGCACGGGCACGGGTTCATCGCCGCCGCGAGCATGAACGACGCCGGGAAGCTCAGCGTCATCGCCGAGCGCGCAATCGTCACCTGCCCCTCTTCGAGAGGCTGGCGCAGAACCTCGAGCACGTTGCGAGGAAATTCCGGAAGCTCGTCCAGGAAGAGCAAGCCGTAATGCGCCAGGCTGACTTCGCCCGGACGCGGAATGCCGCCGCCTCCGCCGACCAGGCCCGCATCCGAGATGGTGTGGTGCGGCGCGCGAAACGGCCGCACGGCGAGCAGCCCGAGACCCTCGGGAAGCACGCCCGCTACGCTGTGGATCTTCGTGGTCTGAATCGCCTCATCGAGACTGAGCGGCGGCAGGATTCCCGGCAGGCGTTTCGCGAGCATGGTCTTTCCCGACCCCGGCGGACCGATCATCAGGATGTTGTGCCCGCCCGCCGCCGCAACTTCAAGCGCGCGCTTGGCGCTCTGCTGGCCGCGCACATCGCCGAAGTCGGCCTGCCCGTCCTCGACGGACGGTCCGCCGGCGAGACCCGGGCCGCGCACAGGCGCGTCGGCAGCCTGCCCGGTGAGTAGCGCGATCACTTGCGGCAGCGAGCGCGCCGCGTACACACCGATGCCTTCCACCACCGCCGCCTCCGACCCGTTTGCCGCCGGGACCAGCAGATGCGTGATCCCGTTCTCGCGGGCCTTCACGGCAATCGGCAACACGCCATGCACCGGGCGAACGCCGCCATCGAGCGAGAGCTCCCCGACAAAGACGTGCCGTTCGAGGCAGCGCGCGTCCAGAACTCCCATCGCCGCGAGAATCCCGATGGCCATGGGAAGGTCGAAGGACGAGCCTTCCTTCTTGCGGTCCGCCGGAGCGAGATTGATGGTGATGCTGTCCGCGCAGTGGTAACCGCAATTCTTCAGCGCGCCACGCACGCGGTGGTTGCTCTCCCGAACCGCGGCGTCGGGCAGGCCTACGACGGTGAAATCCTTGTTGCCGTAAGGCGAAAGGTCCACTTCCACGTCCACCAGGTAAGAGTCGATGCCGAAGAGCGCCGCGCTGCGGACCTTCACGAGCATTGGCTCATTATGCCCTTAATTGTTCCGAATTGCGTGCAAGATTTCGGGAACAATTTCGTTCCATGTAGGAGTCAAATACAGGAGGGCACAATGAAACAGAGAATTCTGCTGGCAGTATTTGTGTGCCTATCGGCCCTTGGCTGGGCCGGAGGCGGACCAATCGTTGGCAAGCCCATTCACCACGGACGTTTAACGATCTTCCCCATCACTGGGCCCGAGGTTGCCGTTCCCGGCTCTTTCATCACTCTCGATGAAGGACTCAGCTCCGGCGTCGTCAAAGTCGGCGAGCTCGGCAGCCTCGAACCGCGGATCATGCGTGCGCCCGGCACTGTTCCTTCCAGCGGACAAGTCAACGAGCTGGCCCTGGTCAATCACTCCGACCGCCCGTTGATCCTGCTGGCCGGCGAGGTGGTCAGCGGCGGCAAGCAGGATCGCGTCGTGTCGCAGGACCGCATTGTCCCGCCGCACAGCGCGCCCGTGCCGCTCGGCGTCTTCTGCGTCGAGCCGGGCCGATGGCGCGGATTGTCCATGGAATTCGCCGCGGCCAAGCTGATGGCTCATCCCGAGCTGCGCAAGCAAGCGATGGCCGTGCAGGACCAGCAAAAAGTCTGGGACGAAGTTGGAAAGAGTCGCGCCGCGATGGGCGTTGCAAGCGGCGTAGCGGAAACGGTTACGGTTGAGGCGAGCACCTCGTACGCCAGGGCGGCGAAGTCCTCTCCGGTAGAGCACAAGGTGGCGGAATCCGTAACGGTGGTCCTGCCGCAGTTACCGGCAAACGCCGTCGGCATGGTCATCGCCGTCGATGGACGCATGGTCTGGGCCGACCTGTTTCCGAATGCCGCGCTCTTTCGCCGCTATCGCGACAAGCTGCTCCAGTCCTACGTAGTCGAATCGTACCGCGCCGCGGCCTCGTCGATTAGACCGTCGACGGAAGAGGCGGCGGACTTCCTGCGGAACCTTGCCGGTAGGCAGAACATCCAGATGGAGCCCGGCATTTACCGGCTGTCGCGCACCGAATCCGCGGGCACAGTAACCTTCGAGCTCGAAGCCCTGGGTCCGAACGCGAACAGCTTGCTCCTGCATTTCGCGCGGATGGTGAAGTAGCTGGACTGCCCTGTCCTTTGTGCTATGATGCGGGGCATGAAATCCCTAAAACTGTGCGTCATCTTTTTGTGCTGCTCGCTCCCGCTCTGTGCGCAAGGGACAGGGACTCTGAAGACGAAGGTTGACCCGGGTCGCGCCGGCGTCTTTGTGGACGGGAAGTATCTCGGCCCCGCCGCGAATTTTAAGATCGCCAGAAAATACGCCTTGTCGCCCGGCGAACACGAAGTGAAGCTGATCGATCCGCGCTACGAGGAAGTCACCCGGAAGGTGACGATTACGGCCGGCAAGACGACCACCTTGGCCGAGACGTTGCACGCGCTTCCGCTGGCCAAGCCGCCCTACGGAAAAATCCGCACCGTGGGCTTCCAGAAGTACGACGCGGTTTACATCAACGATCACTTCTACGGCCATGCGGACGAGTTCAGCAATCCCGGTCAGTACCTCTGCCTGCCTCCCGGAACCTATACTGTGAAGGTCGTTCCCATCGCGGGCGGAGCGGCGCATGAAGAGAAGGTCACGCTCGAAGCCGAGAAGATGACCATCATCAAATCCAAATAGGGGCCAAATAGGTTTGCCCGAAACGCTGCAGGAAGAAATCCGCCGAGGGCCGATTCCCCTCGAGCGGATCGTTTCCTGCGCGGAGCAGATCGCCGCTGCCCTCGACGGCGCCCTTGCCGCCGGGATGGTGTACGGCAACCTGAAGCCGGCCGATATCACCTTCGTCAATGAACGCGCGATGATCGCCGGCTCCGGTCCGACGGACCTGAGCATGGAGACGGCGGTGTACATGGCGCCCGAGGCGCTGCGCCGGAAAACCATCGACGCCCGCGCCGACATTTTTTCGCTGGGCGCGATCCTGTACGAGATGCTCACGCACGCCAAGCCCTTCGAAGCCGGCGCGCTCCCCGCCCTGCTCGAAAAAATCGAGAACGAGCCGCCGCAACTGCCTTCCATCGTGAACCTGAAGCTGCCGTCGAAGGTCAATCCGGTGCTGATGAAGGCGCTGGCGAAGAAGCCCGAGGAACGCTACCAGAAATGTGACGAACTGATCGCCGATCTCAAGAGGTCGCTCGCCTCGCGCCTCCCGCGTCCGGCAGCCCCCGCGCCGCACGAGACGCCGATCGTGCCGTCCCGGAAGTTCACGAAGATCGAGCCGCTGCTGCCGGCGATGACCGAGTGGACCGGCGAAGACTGGCGGCCCGTCCCGAAGGCCGGGCTCATCGCCTGGCTCGTCGTCTACGGCCTCTTCCTGCTGTACGCCTTCGCCGACAAGTCGGGATTCTTGTTCATCGACAACGTCAATCTGATGATTCACGAGGCCGGACACCCGCTCTTCAGCGGATTCGGCGAGACTATGATGCTTCTCGGAGGGACGCTCGCGGAATTGATTGCGCCGTGCGCCCTGGCGATCTATTTCGTCGTGGTGAAAAATACGCAAGCGGTGGCCTTCTGCAGTTTCTGGTTCTTCGAAAACTTTCTCTACATCGGCGTGTACATGGCCGACGCGCGGGTGCAGAATCTGCCCCTAGTCGGCTCGGGCGATCACGATTGGTATTTGCTCTTCGGACGATGGGGCCTGCTGGCCAGCGATCAGACGATCGGCCACGGTTCGCGCTATCTGGGCTGGCTGGGAATGCTGGCTACGCTCGGCTGGCTGGTTTGGATGGCGCGGAGAACGCCGCAGCAGACCTAAATTCCCAGCGCGCGCGATTTGGCAAGAAGTGTCTTGTAGGCGATGCCGAGTTTTTCGGCGGCGCGCATCTTGTTCCAGCGCATTTCTCGTAGCGCTTCCGTGATCTTGGTCTTTTCGACCAGATTCACGGCGCGCTGCGCGACCTCCTCCAGGCTTCCTTCCCAGTTGAATGGCTCCGGACCAAGATCGGGCACAGCCGCGCGCGCCGCGGCCGCGGGCTGGATGTTCAGATCGCCGGGCCGGATCAACCCGTCCTCGCAGAGAATCACGGCGCGCTCGATCGCGTTCTGCAGCTCGCGTACGTTGCCCGGCCAGTGATAGCCAAGCAGCAGGTCCTCGGCCTCGGCGGTGATCTCGATTTCTTTTTTCTTGAACTCGCGCGCGAAATTCTTCATGAAGGCGCGCGAAAGCAGCAGGATGTCCTTGCCGCGCTCGCGCAGCGGCGGAATCGTGATCGGCAGCGGCGCGATGCGAAAGTACAAGTCTTCGCGAAATGTCTTTTCCTGCACGGCCCGCTGCAAGTCGCGGTTCGTCGCGGCCACCAGGCG
>CAZRND010000322.1:0-1703 GCA_964601345.1 uncultured Acidobacteriota bacterium
TCGAGCAGCTTGGGCGAGCCCTCCGCGGTCACTAGGATATTCGCGGGCTTCAGGTCGCGATGGATCACCATCCGCTGGTGCGCGTATTCCACGGCCGTGCAGACTTCGATGAACAGATCAACGCGCTGCGCGATCGTCAGATGGCGCTGCTCGGCGTCGTGAAGAAGCGGACGTCCCTCGACGTACTCCATCGCGAAGTACGGACGCCCGGAAGCGTCCGCGCCGCCGTCGTAGAGGCGCGCGATGTGCGGATGATTCAGGCCCGCGAGGATGCGCCGTTCGTGGCGAAAGCGGCTGAGGATGAAGCTGGAGGATGCGCCCTCGGGCGCGAGCTTCAGCGCGACATTCTGGCGAAAGTCGCCCGTGGTGCGCTGCGCCAGGTAGACCGCGCCCATGCCGCCGCGCCCGATCTCGCGGATGAGCTTGTACGGCCCGATGCTCGCGCCGACCTCGGAGGCCGTAAGCTTTCCGGCCGCGCGGCCGACCGCCGCATCGAGTTTGGCTTCCGCCGCTTCCTCGGCTTGCAGCAGCGACCACACCTCGGCGCGCAATTCCGCGTCGCCGGCGGTGCGAAAGTTGAGCCAGGCGCGGCGTTCCGAGTCGGGTACTTCGAGGGCTTCATGAAACAGCTCCTCGACGCGCTTCCAGCGGTCCGGCTCAGGCATGAGCGGCCATTTCGCGGTGGAGCCAGGCTTGGGCCATGCGCAGATCGCGGCCCACGGTCTTCAGCGATATGCCGAGCGCGGCGGCGATCTCCTCGCCCGTCATGCCGCCGAAGAAACGCATCTCGACGATTTGCGCCTTGCGCGGATCGAGCTCGGCCAATGCTTTGAGCGCGTCGTCCAAAGCCAGGACGTCGCGGTCGCCGGCCGGGGCCTCGAACAAATCTTCGTTGAAGGTCACGCACGTGGCGCCGCCGCCCCTCTTCCCGGCCTTTTCCGCGCGGGCGTGATCGACCAGAACGTGGCGCATCGCTTGCGCGGCGAGTCCAAAAAACTGAGCGCGGCATTCGAATGCCAAGCCGTCGCTGCCCGCCAGCTTTAGGAATGCTTCGTGAACGAGAGCGGTGGGTTGAAGGGTTTGATCGGAACGTTGGTTGCGGAGATAGCTGCCGGCCAGACGGCGCAACTCGCCGTAGACCATGGGCATGAGTTGATCGAGCGCCTGCCGGTCGCCTCGTCCCCAGGCCAAAAGCAGTCCGGTGACTTGCCCATCGGCCATTGGGCAGATGTTAGCAGAAATGTTTGGAGCGCGGGGAGTGCGGCCTACTTCTTCGGCCTCGGGCCGAACCAAACGTCAACCTTGACGCCGGCGGGTAGCCGCGAATCGATGACGGTCTGCTTGGTGCTGGTTCCTTCTTTCACCCCAGTGGTCGTCTTGTTGCCCATAAGATCTCCTTCATTAACCTAGAACGTAATCGGGGCGCAAAACTGGTCATCCAAACCATGTCAAAATGTTAACCCGTGCCCTCCCCCCTCCCCGACCTGGTGATCCGCAGTACGCACGTCGTGCTCCCTGAGATCACGGAGCCCGCCACGGTTCACGTCAGCAAGGGCATCATTGCCAAGCTCGGCCCGTACCATCACCTTCCGCGCAGCTGTCCAGTGGCGGATGCCGGAAGCGACCCCGTTATGGGTGCGCTTCTGCGGGCGGCCGGGCCCAGATAACCAGCGGAGCGGGCCCGCTCGCAGCGGCTAGCGCCC
>CAZRND010000322.1:1713-5118 GCA_964601345.1 uncultured Acidobacteriota bacterium
GAATTTCGCTGCGTGGAGCGGGTGCCCGACGAAGTCGTGATTCCGGCCACGGTGAACCTCAGCAAGGGAATCATTGCCAAGATCGGCCCGTCCGATGACCTTCCGCGCAGCTGTCCAGTGGCGGATGCCGGAAGGGACACCGTCATGGCGGGGCTTGTGGATACGCACGTGCACATCAACGAGCCGGGCCGGACCGAGTGGGAAGGATTCGCGACGGCGACGCGCGCCGCGGCGGCGGGCGGAGTGACGACGCTCGTGGACATGCCCCTCAACTCAATCCCCGCGACGACGACGGCCGGCGGTCTGCGCGCCAAGATGGACGCCGCGCAGGGCAACTGCTGGGTCGACGTCGGATTCTGGGGCGGTGTGGTGCCCGGCAATACGCCGAAGTTGCGCGCTCTCCACGAATCGGGAGTGCTCGGGTTCAAGTGTTTCCTGGTGCCGAGCGGCGTGGAGGAGTTTCCGCACGTTACCGAATCCGACCTCCGCACGGCCATGGGTGAGCTGTCGCGCCTGAACGCGCTTCTCCTGGCGCATTCCGAGCTGCCCGGACCCATCGAGGCGGCGCGGCGCGAAGTCCTTCCCGGCAGCACGCGCTACGCCAACTATCTCGATTCGCGACCGGCGGCGGCGGAGAACGAAGCGATCGCGCTGCTGACCCGGCTCCACGGAGAATTTCAGACCCGTGTGCACATCGTGCATCTCTCTTCGGCCGAGGCGCTGCCGATGATCCGGCACACGCGCGAACGCGCAAACGCGCGCGGCCTCTCGTTCACCGTGGAGACCTGCCCGCACTATCTCTACTTTGCCGCCGAAGAGATTCCCGACGGCGCCACGGAATTCAAGTGCGCGCCGCCGATCCGTGACGCCGAGAACCGCGAGTATCTTTGGGACGCTCTCGGCGACGGCCTGATCGACATGGTGGTGACTGACCACTCGCCCGCGCCGCCCGAGCTCAAACGCATCGAGACCGGCGATTTTCTGCAAGCCTGGGGCGGCATCGCCTCGCTGCAGATCAGCCTGCCGGCGATGTGGACGGCGGCCGAACAGCACGGCTACTCCGTGCGGCACCTGGCCGAGTGGATGTGCCGCGCCCCGGCCGAAATCGCCGGACTCGGCGCGCGCAAGGGATCGATCGCCGTGGGATGCGACGCCGACCTCGTCGTCTGGAATCCGGACGAAGATCGCGAATGCGATTCGCAGAAACTGCAACACCGTCATAAGATGACTCCGTACGCCGGGCACGTGCTGAAAGGCGTGGTCCACTCGACCTATCTGCGCGGCAAAAAGATTTATGATCATGGCGCGTTCCTTGGCGAGCCGCAGGGGACGCTTCTGAAGAGAGAGGACGGATGGACTTCACCTCGCTGATCGACCTGGCCTCCGAGCGCTTGGGCGGGTCGGTGCTTGCCGCCAATGACGAGTTTTTCGCGCCGAAGGAAAATCTCCTCAAGACCCGTGCGGCGATCTTCATCGAGGACAAGTACATCCCGACCGGCAAATGGATGGACGGATGGGAGACGCGCCGCCGCAGAGTTCCGGGCCACGACTGGTGCATCATTCGCCTCGGCGTGCCGGGCGTGATTCGCGGCGTCGTAGTGGATACGAGCCACTTCAAAGGCAATTTTCCCGAATCTTGCTCCATCGAAGGGCGCGACGGTTCATCGGCGTGGATCGAGATCTTGCCCAAGTCGCGCCTTCAGGGAGATTCGCGCAACCTTTTCGCCGTGAGCGATCCGCACCGCTTCACACACCTACGGCTGAATATTTTTCCCGACGGCGGCGTGGCCCGCCTGCGCGTTCACGGGGAAAGCATCCCCGAGGCGAAGCGGCTGCGCGGCGAAATCGATCTTGCTGCCATCGAGAACGGCGCAGTGGCGCTCGAATGCAGCGACATGTTCTTCGGCAACCGTCATAACCTTCTCATGCCGGGCCGCTCGCGACGCATGGACGACGGCTGGGAGACCAAGCGCCGTCGCGGACCCGGACACGACTGGATGACCATTCGCCTCGCTGCTGCCGGCACGATCGAACGAATCGAGGTGGACACCTCGCACTTCAAAGGCAACGCCCCGGGCAGTTGTTCCCTCGAAGCATCCGACGACGGTCGGAAATGGCACGAGGTGCTGGCGAGTAGCCCGCTTCGCCCGCACAAGCGACATTTCTTCAAGCTTCACGCGGACGCCGCAGCGACGCACGTCCGGTTCAATATCTTCCCCGATGGCGGCGTAGCCCGGCTGCACCTCTACGGCAAGCTGACCGTGGAAGGACGCAGGCATTCCGGTTTGCGCCTCTTCAATACGCTCGTTCCCGAGCGCGCCGAAGCAGAGTTGTTGCGCTGCTGCGCGTCTGCAAATTGGGCGGCGGCGATGGCGGAGCGGCGACCCTTCGCCGGCCTGGACGCAATGCAGGACGAGGCCGATCGCATCTGGAAGAATCTCGGCCGCGAAGACTGGCTGGAGGCATTCGCCGGACATCCGCGCATCGGTGAAAAAAAGTCCCGCGGCTGGGCGAGCCAGGAGCAGTCGCGGGCGCGATCCGCCGGTGCGTCGACGCTCCGGGCGCTGGTCGAAGCCAATCGTGCCTAAGACAAGGAATTCGGACACATTTGTATCCTCTGTGCTTCGGGGAAGACGGCAGCCGAGATGCTCGCGTTGTTGCAAGCGCGTCTGCCCAACGACCCCCAGACCGAACTGCACGCCGCGGCGGAAGAGCAGCGTCTCATCACCCGGCTGCGATTGGAGAAGATGCTGCAATCATGAGCGCGATTACTTCACACGTACTCGATACCGCGCGCGGACGTCCTGCCGAGGGCGTGGCCGTGCTGCTCGAAAGACAGTCGCCCGAGCAGGGCTGGCACACCGTGGGCAAAGGCTTCACCGACGCGAACGGCCGCCTGCACGATCTGCTGCCACAAGGCGCGACGCCCGACAAGGGCACGTACCGGCTCACCTTCGATACGGCCGCCTATTACGCGGCGCAAAATACGCGCGGCTTCTATCCGCACATTTCGGTCGTCTTCGTGGTGCACGATCCGGCCGAGCACTATCACATTCCGCTGCTGCTGAGCCGGTACGGCTACACGACTTATCGAGGGAGCTAACACAATGCCCATTGTCCTGGCCGAAGATCATTACGGGAAGTCGCGGGTGCGTCTCATGAAGGTGGTGCGCCATCCCGACCGGCACGATGTGAAGGAAGTGACCGTTCACATCCAGCTCAGCGGCGATTTCGCTACTGCACACACCCTCGGCGACAACAGCAAGATCCTGCCGACCGACACCATGAAGAACACGGTGTACGCGCTGGCCAAAGACCATCCGCTCGACCAGATCGAGGCGTTCGGCCTGCACCTCGCCGCGCACTTTCTGAAAGACAATCCGCAGGTCTCACAGGCGCGGATCG
>CAZRND010000322.1:5128-6593 GCA_964601345.1 uncultured Acidobacteriota bacterium
TTAGGGTTCGGGTTAGGGTTAGGGTTTACGGTTGGGGTATGTTCCTCTCTCTTTCGTTGAGTCAGACGGAACGAAGCAACAGGCTAACCAATAAACAATCGGCGGGACATTTGCGCCTTCTTTTCAACTGCAGGAGAGAAAAAAAAAACACTTGATCGAATTGACAATAGGGTATCCTTTTGTGAGGAAAAGGCGAAGAGCGCACGGCCGTGGTGACGAGCACACGCGGCGGGAGCACGGTGGAATCGGGAATCGCTGGACTCGTCGCGCTCAAGTCCAAAGGATCGGGTTTTGAAGGGTACATCCGCGACGCTTACACGACGTTGAAAGAAACGTCCGATCGCATCTTCGCCACGGCCATGCAGATTTCCTGGACCTACAGGAGTGTCGACGTCGCCTTTGGCCTCGCGTGGCACGGCGTACGCAAGACGCTGCTCGATACCTTCGCCGAGCACAATAGCCTATCCGTGCAGCACACGCTCTACGCCATGGGCGAGACCGTGCTCAAGGTGCACGAGGACGTCACCGAGATCCGGCTCTCGATGCCCAACAAGCACTGTCTGTTAGTGGATCTGAAGCCCTTCGGTCTGGAGAATCGCAACGAGATCTTCGTGCCGACCGACGAGCCTCACGGATTGATCGAAGCTACTCTGCGGAAGACTTGAGGAACGCGTCGACGCCGCGAGCCGCGTTACGGCCCTCGGTGATGGCCCACACGATCAGCGACTGGCCGCGGCGCATGTCCCCCGCCGCAAAAACGCCCGGCACAGAGCTCATGTAGTTCGCGTCGGTGGCGACGTTGCCGCGCGCTTCGAGCTTCACGCCCAACTTGTCGAGCAATCCGTTCTTCCAGGATCTCGGCACGAATGGACGCAGGTGCGTGACGTGCCATCAGCCACAGGCCGCCTGGACCATCACCCCTGCGAACGTGCAGGAGCGGTTCCGCGAGTCGCACGGGGCAGATCCGATCTTCACGAACAACGACGGGTCGAACTGCGAGGGCGCGAGCGCAAACTCGCTCGCCGGAAAACGCGCCGCGTACGGGCTCCTGCTGACTCGGGGGCTCATTCGCGTCGGCCTGGACGTCCCGCCCGGCGCCGAATTCTTCATCGAGAGTGTCAGCGATCCCAACCAGTGCGGGCCGGCGACCAAGGATATTTCGGCGTACCGGCGTCCGTTGCCGTCGACGAACCTGGGATTCCTCACTGCCGTGATGTGGGACGGCCGTGAATCGTCGGCGAGCACAACGATCCTCGAGGATCTCGCCCAGACTCTCGCTTCCCATCGGAGTGCCGCGATATCCTCGTCCCTCAGCGCCGGGCCCGAGCAGTCCCGCCAACCTACTGCGCCAGATAGCAAAGCTCGATCTTGCTCGGTCTAGTTGCCCGAGCTGGACGTGGAGGGCGCGGCTCGTGCCGCCCGAGGCCATGGCCCGCTGGATGCGGTCCAGCAGGCGGCGGGCGAC
>CAZRND010000323.1:0-6592 GCA_964601345.1 uncultured Acidobacteriota bacterium
CGGCTCGATTCCGGCCGTCTTGAGCGCGCCCTGCACGGCTTCGAACGAGGCAGGCTCGGTGGTCACTTCCCAATCGGAGCCGATGTCCTTGATGTCCTCGCCGCCCGCTTCGAGCACGGCGCCCATGAGGTCGTCCTCGCTGGCTTTCGCTTTGGGGACGACGAAGTAGCCCTTCTTCTGGAAAATCCAGTTGACGCAGCCGGTCTCACCCATGTTCCCGCCCTGCTTGCTGAAGACATGGCGCAGCTCGCTGACCGTGCGGTTCTTGTTATCGGTGGCGACTTCGACCATCACCGCCACGCCGCCCGGCCCGTAGCCTTCGTAGGTGGACTCTTCGTAGACCACGCCCGGCAGCTCGCCTGTGCCGCGCTGAATGGCGCGCTTGATGTTGTCGGCGGGCATGTTCTCGGCCTTGGCATCCAAAATCACGGTGCGCAGGCGCGGGTTCGAATCCGGATCGCCGCCGCCGTTGCGGGCGGCTACGGTCAATTCCTTGATGATGCGCGTGAAGACGCGTCCTCGCTTGGCGTCAGCAGCGCCCTTCTTGTGCTTGATAGTGGCCCATTTGGAATGGCCTGACATAAATGCGAATCCTCAGTTGAAGTTTGGTTAGGTAATGATTTTACGCCCTGCCCGGCCAGAAAACAACCACGTTACCTCGGCCAGCGAGGATGCTTGACAAAGAACTCCCACATCACCCTGCTCGCGCTGATGTCGCGGCTGGTGCGTCCTACCAGCCATTCCGGCAGGCGCCGCCCGCCCGGCCAGGTATGGCCTCCGCCCTCTATCGTGTAGAGAACCACGTCGGCATTCTCATCGCAGTTCGAATATGCGAGGCGGCGGACGCCGGCCGTGATGCGAGCCTCGATCGGTTCTCCGCTACAGCGGTTCCGTCGCGCCCAGCTCGCCACCCAATCCCGAACGGCCGGAAACGTTAAGGGGTTAAACGGGTCGGGCGATGGCCCGCCGTGGTAGGGGACCAGGTCCTCCGTTCCATGAAACGCCACCATCGGCACAGGTCTCGAATCGCCGCACCAAGCGAAGGGGAGCGTTTGCGCCGCCGCAACGGCTCCCACCGCCGCCACTCGATGGGAGAGCTTGCAGGAGACCACAAACGCCATGCCTCCGCCAAGAGAGAATCCGTCGGCATAGATGCGCGCCGGATCTATGTTGTACCCGGCTTGAAGCTTGTCGATCAGATCCGAAATGAACGTGGCGTCCTTTTCCGGGCCCCGTCCGTTCATGCGCCAGATTTTTGGGCCCTTTCCGGCGCCGTTTCCGCCCGGGTAGACGACGATGAAACCGTGCTCGTCGGCCAAGTCGTTCCACCGGCTGATTTCCATCTGGGCCGCCGGCCATAACGCCGCCGCGTGCATGCTGATGACCAGAGGTGTCGGCTTGGACGGATCGTAAATCTTCGGCACGTGCAGCAGGTATCGGTGCGTCTCACCCGAGGAGACGATCGTCCCATTGGCTTCGTCCGCTATGGAAATGTACGCCGCCAACGCGGCCGCGAACAGCGCCGGAAGGCCGAGGACGATCGTCAGCGTACCGAGGATAATCTTTCTCCGCTTGCCGGCGGTCATGCTGGGACCACGATTATCGCTATGGAGGCGGGGTCTTGTCCAGAGTCGCAGTCAGCCACCACTCTCCGTGCTAGAATCGCAACACAGGGGATCATGCTCGCCGTCCTATTCTTCGCTCTGGCCGCGGGACCACAGGCGGCTCCCAACCCGCTGGCGTCTTACGTCGGACAGAAGCTGATCCTGCGCTATTACGGCGATAGCGGATACACGCGCGTCAGGGCGCGAGACCTGGATCACCCCCGGGGACAGTGCGATGTCGCCGTGGAAGTGAAGAGCGCTGATTGGGCTCCGGGCGAGGCGCACTTCCGCCTGGAGCCGATCGGTCATTTGGTGCTCAAGGGAGTCGCGACCTCCTGCAAGAACAGCTACAACGAGATCATCCTGGCGGTGACGGAACTGCAGGACGTGGCAAAGGATCTGGCCCGGGTCCTGCAGGCGCCGGACGAATACCTTGAAGCAAGCGGCGTTTCCATCGGCAATTCGCCGGAGACCGGGGATGCGCGCCTAACGCTTCCGCGGGTCGTATTGAGAGTCAATCCTGCCTACACGGAGGCGGCCCGCAAGGCAAAGGTAAGCGCCACAGTTCAAGTCGGCGTCACCATCACCGCGGATGGACGCGTCCGCGATGCGCGTGTCGTTCAAGGCCCGGGGATGGGGCTCAATGAACGAGCCCTTCGCGCCGTCGCGTTGTGGCGATTTGAGCCGGCCCGCAAGGAAGGCAAGCCTTTCTCCACGCCTGCGGCCATCGAGATCACCTTCCGGATGTTATGAAGCCCGAATCGCCCTGGAAGCAGATGAACCGCTACATGGAGGTCGGGATGATGTTTCCCGCCTCGCTCGTCGCGGGATTGCTCGTGGGTTACGGCCTCGACAAGCTGTTCGGCACGCACTTTCTCTTCTGGGTCTGCATGCTGCTCGGCATCGCCGGAGCGTTCATTCACCTGATCCGCGTCGCCGGCGGCAAATGACCCCCGAGTTCATCAACGCGGCGATCCGCAGGATCTACATCGGGACGGCCGGCCTCGGGGCCGCCGGGACGGTCGCCATGTTCCTCTGGAAGGGCTGGTATTTCGCCGCCGGATTCGCCGTCGGCGCGGCGCTCTCGGCGCTGAATTTCCACTGGCTCAAGGGCGGCGTCGACGCCCTCACCGCGCGCTTCCAGGCGCGCGCCGCGAGCCGCGGCCAGGCCGTCAAGTTTCTGCTGCGCTACGCATTGATCGGCGCCACCGGCTATGTTATCTTTCGTACTTCCGTCGTGAGCCTGAACGGCTTTCTGGCGGGACTGTTCGTCTTTATCGCCGCCATTTTGGTGGAGATGATTTACGAGCTGACCTTGGGGACCTCGCATGCCTGAGCACGAACTCTGGATCACGAAGCTGCTGAACGACCTGTTGGGCGGGCCCGTCGGCTCATTGCTCGCGAGCATCGGAATTCATGCCGAGCACGCCGAGCGCCCTATCACCAACTACGTCGCGATGGAACTGCTGGTGGCGGCCATCATCGTGGTCGTGTTCACGATCCTGCGCTCGCGGCTCTCGATGGACAAGCCCGGCGCGATGCAGCACTTCTTCGAGCTCTTCTACGACTTTGTGAAGACCACGGCGCACGAGCAGGCCGGACATCACGGGCACCACTTCGTGCCCATGGTCATGAGCTTCGGCATCTTCATCCTGTTCAGCAACCTGATTGGACTGATTCCCGGCTTCGAGTCGCCGACCCAGTTTATCCAGGTGACCGTGGGATGCGCGGTGCTGGCGTTCAGCTACTACCACATGCAGGGCGTGCGCATTCAGGGCCTGGGCGCCTACATCAAGCATTTCGCCGGGCCGATCTGGTGGCTCGCGCCGCTGATGTTCCCCATCGAGATCGTGAGCCATCTCGGCCGAAATCTCTCGCTCTCCGTTCGTCTCTACGCCAACATGTACGCGGGAGAGCAGGTGACCATGGTGTTCATGAACGACCTTCCCAGGGCCGTACACTTTCAGCCCCTCGCCGTGGGAATTCCCATGATCTTCATGGCGCTGCACGTTTTTGTGGCGTTCCTGCAGACTTACATTTTTATGCTGTTGACGTTGATCTACCTGGGCGGGGTCGCCCACGAGGAGCATCATTAATCCGGCATCAAACGCTTTCAGTGTGAGACCGGCTGCACGAGGATGACGGGAACCACCTCCTGAAAGCAATTCATAACGAGGAGCAAGCGCACATGAGAAAGAGTCTGGTATTCATCTTCACGGCGATCGTGCTGTTAACGATCACCACTCCGGTCTTCGCCCAGGGCGGTGGCGGCGACAACAGCAAATCGTGGATGTACATCGCGGCGGCCTTCGGTATGGCCTTCGCGTCAGGCATCTGCGGACTCGCGCAAGGCAAAGCGACGGCGGCGGCCTGCGAAGGCATGGCTCGCAATCCGGGCGCGTCGGACGGCATCCGTTTCGCGCTGATTTTGGGACTCGCGCTGATTGAATCGCTGGCGCTTTACACGCTGGTGATTATCTTCGCGAAGGTGGGGTAGGCGTAAGACAGTCTCGAACGCGGGATTACAACAGTCCGCAGATTGCGTAGTGAACACGGGGCGACCCGTGACGCTGCGCGGTCTGCGGATTCGTTTTTCTACTTCTTCTGGCGGCGTCGCGCGAAGGCGGCAACAGCTGTAAGTCCCGATCCCAGAAGGACCAGGGAAGCCGGCTCAGGAGCAATCACTTGAACCTGAGTCTGCGCTACCGCAGAGGCCGAAACTGCAAGAACCGCGAGAACGGTCATTAGTATTCTGATCATTTGTAGATTCCAACCTTTGTGAATCCAACCGGATAGATGCAACCCTAGGGCCAAAGGCCTAGCTTTCTAAGTGATTGATAATACTGGTAGATGAATCTTCATAAACAACAGGTATCGCAATACTTTGCATGTTTCCGCCGTAAAGCAGCCGGGAGTTGAAGGGAAGTGCGACTAGTACCGCCTACGTCGAAAACTAGTCCAGACTCTTGTGGATGCGAGCTACGCTGAGGCTCAGAATGGCGACTCCGTAGACAAGCAGGGCGAGCATTTGCGGCCACAGAACGTCCGCGCCGGCACCTTTCAAGAAGAGACCGCGAACGATCTCCATGAAGTAACGCGCGGGATTCAGGTAGGTGAGCAAGCGGATGGGTTCCGGCATGTTGCGAATGGGAAAAGAGAATCCGCTGAGCATGAACGCCGGTGAGGTGAAGAAGAACGAAGACATCATGGCTTGCTGCTGAGTTCTTGAGACCGTCGAGAGGAATAAACCGGCGCCGAGCGTGGTCATGAGAAACAGAATCGAGCAGACCAGCAGCAGGAGCGGACTGCCGCGCAGGGGCACGCGGAAGACGAGCAGCGCGGCCGCCACGACCAGCACCATGTCGAAGAGTCCTACCAGGGCGAAGGGGAGCGTCTTGCCAAGGATAATCTCAACCGGCCGGATCGGCGTGACCATGAGCTGCTCCATCGTGCCGATCTCCTTTTCCTTGACCATGGCCTGCGCGGTTAGCGAAAAGGTGATGATCATGATGATGTTCACGACGATGCCGGGGATGAAGTAATTCCGCGACTTCAGTTCGGGATTGAACCAGACGCGAGGCCGGGCGACGAGATTGGGCGGCGGCGCTTGGCCGGCGCCGACCCCATTCGACCCGGCGCCCGCCAGCCCCATGCGCGTGAAGACCTTGCCGTTCCGCTGCTCCACCGCCATGGCTTGCGAGAATTGCTGGATCACGCCGGCCGAGTAGCCAGATACCAGCGATCCGGTGTTGGAGTTGGTGCCGTCGACGAGAATCTGCACCGGCGCCGGCTCGCCGCGCAGGATGGCGCGTTCGAAGTGCGGCAGCACGCGGATCACCACGACGACGTCGCCGCTATCGAGCAGGCGCTGCACCTCGGTCTCGTCGCGCGGCGCGGCGACGACGGAGAAGCGCGGCGATCCCTCGAAGCGTGACAGCAGCTCGCGGCTGGCGGGAGAGCGGTCCTGATCCTGGTAAGCGATGGGCGCCTTCTCGATGTCGAGGTTCACCGTGTAGCCGAAGATCAGCAACTGGAGCAAGGGCGGAATCAGCACCGTGCCGCGCATCCGTGGATCGCGGAGCAGCTCGATGAACTCCTTACGCATCATCTGCAGGATTCTTTCCCACATGGTCAAGCCACCTTCTGGCGCATGGCGCGCGAGGCGCGGAAAAAGACGAACACTCCGAAGAGCGCGAGGAAAAGAATCTCGTGCCACAGAATCCTGAGCCCCACGCCCTTGAGAAAGATCCCCTTCACCAGCGTCACGAAGTAGCGCGCCGGGACGATGTAGGTGAGGATGCGGACGGGCGTGGGCATGTTCTCGACGGCGTAGATAAATCCGGAGAGCTGCATCGCCGGCAGAAACGAGGTCAGCGCGCCGAGCTGAAAGGCCACCGACTGCGTGCGGGCCGCGGCGCTGATGAAGATGCCCCAGAGGAGCGATCCGAACAGGAAGATGCCGCTCGTCGCCGCCAGCAGCAGGTAGCTGCCGCGCATCGGCACCTCGAAGATGAAGAGACCGGCGAGGATGGCGATGAGCATGTCGGCGACTCCCACCACGCCGTAGGCCAGCATCTTGCCGAGGGCGATCTCGCCGGGCCGCACCGGAGTGGAGAGCAACTGCTCCATCGTCCCCATCTCCCACTCGCGGGCGATGGTCAGCGAGGTCAGCAGCGCCGAGATGATCATCAGGATCACGGCGATCAGCCCCGGCACGACGTAGTTCTTCGACTGAAGGGAGCTGTTGTACCAAACGCGCAACTGCGCGTCGACGGGCGATCCGGAATACGAACTGGCAGCGCGATTCTCTCCCTGCGCCCGCAGCGCCAGCGCGTAACTCGCGACCACCGTGTTGGCGTAGTTCAACGCGATCGACGCCGTGTTCGAGTCGCTGCCGTCCACCAGGATCTGCACCTGCGTCTCGACGCCCGAGGCCAGCCGCTGCGAGTAGTTGCGCGGGATGATGATCGCGATCAGCGCCCGCCCCT
>CAZRND010000324.1:0-4828 GCA_964601345.1 uncultured Acidobacteriota bacterium
CCCGAGCCGGTCCGCAAGCGCCTGGTGGCCCGGTTCTGACGGATCTCCGGGAGCGCCCGCGATGAAGGTCGTCGAGATAGCGATTCGCGTGCGCTACGCCGAGACGGATCAGATGGGGATGGTCTACCACTCGCACTACGCCGTCTGGTTCGAGATCGGCCGCACGGAGGTCTGCCGCGCGGCGGTTCCCCCCTACCCGGGGCTCGCAGAGGGCCGGATCCGGATCCCGGTCATCGGGCTCCAGTGCAAGTACCGGCGCCCGGCGCGATACGACGACGACCTCACGGTTCGGACGACGCTCCCCGAGCTCTCGGCCCGGGGCCTGCGATTCGATTACGAGGTCGTGGACCGCGATCGGAACCTCATGGCAGACGGCTCGACCCGTCACATCTTCGCGGACATGAACGGAAAGCTCCGGCGGGTTCCCGGAAGCATATGCACTGCCACCCGGCCCACCGAAGACGCGGGCGACGAGGCCGAAACGGAGCTGAAAAGCGCGCTCGCCGTCAAAGTTTACGGCCCCGATCTGGCAACGCTCGAACAGAGGGGTAAGGCCATCAAGCAGGTACTTGAGGGCGTGCAGGGCATCCGAGAGATCACGCTGGTGCAGGAGCTCGGCCAGCCGAGCCTCACAATCAACATCGACCGCGCTAAGATCGCCCGTTACGGCCTGAACGTCGCCGACATCAACGGGCTCATCCAGACCGCCATCGGCGGAGATGTGGCCACCCAAGTCGTTCAGGGAGAAAAGGAGTTCGATCACCTTGTCGGCCTTAAGCAACAATACCGGGACAACCCCGAGGAAATCGGGAATATCCCGGTGGCGACGGCCGGGAGCCAGCAGATACCGCTCAAGGAATTCGCCGACATCCAGGTGTCTAACGGCGCCTCTTTCATCTACCGCGAGAACAATTCCCGCTACATCGGGGTCCAGTTCTCGGTGGAAGGGCGGGATCTCGCGAGCGCTGTCGAGGATGCTATCGCGCAGGTCCGCGCAAGAGTCACCCTGCCGCAGGGCTACCGCGTGGATTGGGGCGGAGAGTACACGGAATACACGGCTTCCCGTGCTCAGCTGAACCTGATCGTGCCGCTGACCTTGTTCCTGATCTTCCTCCTGCTTTTTGTCCTCTACAGCAATTTCAAGTTTCCCTTCATCACCGTGCTCGGCGTGGTGCTGTCGGCTCCCATAGGCGGTCTTGTTGCGCTCTGGCTTACCAATACGCCGTTCTCGGCTTCTTCCGGAGTCGGGTTCCTGGCTTTGTTCGGTGTCTCGGTGCAGACGGCGGTCGTCTACATCTCCTATGTCAACGAGCTTCGGCGCGCTGGGGTCACACTCGCCGAGGCAATCCGAGAAGGCGCGATGTTGAGGTTGCGCCCGATCATGATGACCGCGCTGGTCGCGGCGCTGGGCCTGCTGCCCGCGGCGCTGGCGACGGGGGTCGGTACTGATACACAGAAGCCTTTCGCACTCGTTATCGTCAGCGGCCTCTTCACGCGGCTTGCGATAAGCATTTTTTTGATGCCCGCGCTCTATGCCATTGTTGCGCGTCCGGGAGATCGGCTGGAGGTGTGATGGTCAGACCAGGAAATTCGCGAACACGAAGAATTGGCGACATCTTTGCGGCAAAGGTCCCGCGTAACATGCTTGCTCCAGCTGATTCGCCGACATTGGGGGGCGACATGCCCGGGGTGCGTTGGGAGATCGAGGCCTACGAGTTCGGCAACTGTAGTTGCACCTACGCCTGTCCGTGCAATTTCAATGAACGTCCGACCAACGGCAATTGCCTGGCGGTCTTCGGCTTCGACATCGTCAGAGGCTATCATGGCAAGACCAAGCTCGACGGGTTGAAGGCCGTCGTGGTCGCGCGCTTTCCCGGGCCGATCCACGAAGGCCGCGGCGAGCTCGTGACCATCGTCGATGAGACCGCCGATGAAGCACAGCGCAATGCGTTGTTGAAGATTCTGACGGGCGATGATGCGCCGCCGGGATCCTTATTCCATGTCTTCGCCACCACGATGGAAAAGATCTATCGGCCTATCGTCGCGGCCGTCGATTTCGACATCGATGTGGATCATCGCCGCGCCAAGCTCGTCGTGCCCGGTCACGTTCAGGCGGTCGGCGAACCGATCGTCAATCCCGTGACCGGCTTGGAGCATCACCTGCGGATCGACATGCCGAACGGCCTCGATTTCAAGCACGCCGAGATCGGGCGCGGCTGGGCTGTTACCGAGGAGCCCATCCCCTTCGATCTCGCCGATACCTATGGACGTTTCGTTCATGTCCACATGAATCAGGACGGCGTCGTCGGCTGACGCGAGCCTAGACGTTATGTCCGTCCGCTGAACTCGGTGGTCGGCCCTATCATGCAATAGCAACGAGGGTTGCTCGGGTGGACCGAGCCGAGCCTCATGCACGGAGGGCGGACCATGAAGAAGTATAGCGAGGCATTTGTCGGTTTTGATACCGCTAAGGAAAGGCACGCGGTGGCGGTGGCCGAGGGCGGGCGCAATGGCGAGATTCGCTACCTTGGCGAGATAGACAGTTCGCCGGGGACCGTTGAGAAGGTGATCGGCAAGCTTAAGGATCGGTACGCCAAGCTGCACGTCTGCTATGAAGCCGGCCCAACCGGATATGGGCTGTACCGCCAGATCAAGGCTCTGAATCATGACTGCATGGTGGTTGCGCCATCGCTGATTCCAAAGAAGCCGGGAGAGCGAGTTAAGACCAATCGGCGTGACGCGGTTACGCTTGCGCGGTTGCTTCGGGCTGGTGAACTCACATCGGTATGGGTGCCGGATACCATCCACGAAGCAGTTCGCGATCTTACCCGCGCACGCGAGGGTGCAGCAGAGGATTTACGCAAGAAGCGCCAGCAGATCCTTGCGTTTTTGCTTCGCCACGGCCGGATCTTCAGCGAACGCAAGCATTGGACACTCGCCCATCTGCGTTGGCTTGCCCAACAGAGTTTCGAACATCCGGCGCAGCAGATCGTTTTTCCAAGATGGCATCGATGCAATCGAGGATGCCGTCGCGCGCTTGCGCGGCCTTGACCAGCAGCTCGCTGCGATCGTGCCGAACTGGTCGATGGCCCCTGTGGTCGCGGCATACCAAGCGATGCGCGGGGTCTCCTTCATCGTCGCGGTGACGTTCGTGGCAGAAATCGGAGATGTGCGCCGGTTCGATAATCCGCGCCAGCTCATGTCATTCCTAGGCCTTGTGCCTTGCGAACGTTCAACCGGTCAGACCGTGCGCCGCGCTGGCCTCACGCTTACCGGCAATCGGCGAGCCCGTCGTGTGCTCATCGAGGGAGCTTGGACCTATCGCTATCCCGCGCGTGTCAGCGAAACTCTCCGCGCCCGCCTCGAAGGGCTGCCAAAGGCCGTCCGTGACATCGCATGGAAAGCACAGGTCCGCCTTTGCGACCGCTATCGTCGGCTCGTCGCGGCGGGAAAGAAAATGCCGGTCGTCATCGCCGCGATCGCCCGCGAAATGGCGGCATTTCTTTGGGCCATCGGCCAGAAAGTCGAACCTCTGATCTGAACCGCACGCCAATCGCACAACTGCACAGGGCTGGGGATGGAGCTACGGAAGGGGAACCCCCGGCTAGACTACGTGGCCAGGCTCTGCCTGACGCCCGCCTTCTAGATGCCGGAACAGCCCCGAGACGAAACACGGAAGGCGGTACCGACCCGCGGATAAGAGTCTGATCAACCGTCGTCTCAAGCGCTCCATCTCCTGCTCTGTGCAGGTTCACATCAATACCAAACTCGGATGCATCGGCGCACCCGACCCAGCGCTGTTGTCAACGGCGTTGACTACGGACATAAGAGTCTAGCGCCGCTCCTTCGGCACCAGCCGCTTCACCCATTCGGGGAACGCGAACGCCGCGGCGTGGATGTCGGGATTGTAATAGTCGGTCTTGAGCTTCGTCTTCTTGAAGCGCGCACGCGCTCGTCTAATGCCTTGCGGCGTGCCCAGGCGCGCGCTCGCGCCCGCCCAGGAGAGCGCCATGAAGCCGCCGACATAGCTCGGCACCACCGTCAAATAGAGTCCCGACTGCGGGAAGTAGTGCGCGAGCTCTTGGAGCGCCTCGGTGATCTCCCAAGGCTGATAGAACGGCACGCCGGTCTGGAACGTGGCGAAGCCTTTTGGCTTCAGCGCGCGTTTGACGCGTTCGTAAAACGTGTCTCCGAACAGTGCCTTACCGGGTCCGACGGGATCCGGCCGGTCGGCGACAATGAGATCGAAGCGCGCTTTGGCTTCGGGCCTTCCGAGATACTCGAACGCGTCCGCGATCTCGATTTTGAGCCTTCTATCCTTGAACGCCTTGGCGTTGATGGCCCCGAAATGCTCGCGGCAAAGCTCGACCACGCGGTCGTCGATGTCGACGAGCACGACCTCCTTTACGCTCCTGTGCTTCAGGGCCTCGTCGGCGATCGAGAGGTCGCCGCCGCCGACGATCATGACGGAGGAGGCGCTGCCATGCTCGAGCAAGGGAAGGTGAGTGAGCATCTCGGCATAGGCGGATTCGTCTCTGGAAGTGATCTGGACGATATCGTCGAGCACCATGACGCGCCCATTGGCGACCGTGTCGAAGATCTTAATCAGTTGATAACGGCTCTTTTCCTCGGCAACGAGCTGAGTGAGCTCCATGCTCTGCGCGTAGCCCTTGTGAAGCCGCTCCCGGAACATTTCCGCTTCTGTTGTCGACACGTTTTCGCCTCGCTCTCCGTCCGTCTCGCGCGCCTATAGGGCGTCCTCGCGAAGCTGTCTACCGCCTGAACAGCGTCGCGAACGAACGAGCGTCGGCAGGAGCGAGACGGTGTC
>CAZRND010000324.1:4838-6591 GCA_964601345.1 uncultured Acidobacteriota bacterium
GTGTCGAAGATCTTAATCTGTTGGTAACGGCTCTTTTCCTCGGCCACGATGCCAGTGAGTTCCATGCTCTGCGCGTAGCCTTTGTGGAGCCGCTCCCGGAACATTTCCGCCTCGCCGTTCGACACGATTTCGCCTCTCTCGCTTGGCCTCTCGCGCGGCCTATAGGGCGTCGACGCGAAGCTGTCCACCGCTCCCAAGGAGACGCGCGCGAGCGAGTGGCGAGGAGCGCGACGCGCGTCGCTAACTTTCCGTACACGTGTCTGCGCGTAGAAGAATTTCCGGCACGGGCAAAAAAATTCTTGCGCTGGGGGACAGCGGCCCTATATTCGACTCGCTCCGGTTGTCTGGAGCAAAGCGGCGTGCCGCGGAATTTCACTTCCGCCCGCCGCTTTCTTCTTGGGTTGGCGCGGCAGGCAGAGATGACGCGCTTTGGTGTCAACACCTTTGGAAGGGTAGGTGCCAGGATGGCTCGACTCGAACACGGTGTGACGGCGATCAAAGGAGCAAGGGCGTTTAACGTCCGCGTTCCGGCGAGGACCGTCCCGGTTCCTATTCCCGAAGGGGATGCGGATAGCAAAGATCACTTCATCACCAAAAACGGAGTGACCTTTGCGGGCAGTCACCTGATCATCGATCTTTGGGAGGCGGAAGGCCTCAACGACAAGGATCGCATTGAGCAGGCAATGATCGATGCAGTGGAAGCGGCGGGGGCGACCCTTCTGCACATCCACCTGCATACCTTTACGCCTGGTGGGGGCGTTTCCGGTGTAGCTGTATTGGCGGAAAGCCATATCAGCGTGCACACATGGCCCGAGCGCGGCTACGCCGCCTTCGACATCTTCATGTGCGGCAACACCGATCCACGCAAGGCGTTCGCGGTGTTGAAGCAGGCTTTCGCACCAAAGCGCGTTGTGCTCGGCGAGCACAAGCGCGGCGTTCTTTAAGAGACCTGCAGGACTAACCGTCCACGATCCGGACGGGAGACTTTCAAACGGGGACGGTGGCCACACCGTCCCCGTTTTTACATCTTCGCTACTTTGTCATCCCCGGCGAGCCGCGCGCAGCGCGGCGAGGGAAGGGGACCCAGACGCTTCTGGTTTCCCTTCTCCTCGCGCCGGAGTTTACCCTCGGGCCGCGCTTCGCGCGGACCCGGGGGGCGCTCGGCCGGGAATGACAAAAAAGCTCACAGCCCCGCTCGGATTTCGCTCCAGGCGTTCACGATCGCGTCCTTGTTCTTCAAGCGCAGCTGGAAGGTGCCGCCCTTCAGGAACGCCTCGACGTCGCGCGGGATGCCCAAGCCCTCGAAGACCGAGTCCGGCTCTTTCACCAGCTGCTCGACATTGGCCGGACCATCGCCGATCTGCCGCACCATGAAGTCGGCGGCATCGTCGGCGATCTCGGAGTCGAGAAGCGCAAGCGCTCTGTCATAGTCGGCCGCGCTCTTCGCCACCGAAAGCCCGCAGACATAGGTGAAGATCCCGCCCGGAGGGTTCATGTAGGCGACCGGCTTCCCCTGGCTCTTGAGCGTCTTGAAGGTGACGCGCCAGCTCATCGCGGCCACAAGCTCGCCCGAGGCGAGGCCCTGCGCGAGCGAGGTCTCGTCGCTCGAGACGAAGCGGACCTGGGAGATCACCTCTTTCAGCTTCGCCCGCACGCGTCCCCAATCGGCGTCGCTCATGTCGTAGGCGTCGACCCCGATCATCTTGGCGATGAAGGGAACCGTGTCGTCGACGCCTTCCAAGACCGCGACGCG
>CAZRND010000325.1:0-2297 GCA_964601345.1 uncultured Acidobacteriota bacterium
CCGGCCACGCACTCGCCCCACGCCGACAGGCCTTCGCCTTGCAAATCCACCAGCAGGATGTGGCGCTCCGTGGTGCGGCCAAAGCGGGTCTCGAAGAAGTGGACCAGCGGCATACGGATCTCGCGCAGCGTGATGGCTTCGATCTTCATAGGACAATAAGAGTCCGCCGCCTGTGCGGCGTCTAGTTACGCTTGTAACGGGGGTTCGATTGCCTGTTTTACCCCGCTAAGACGCAGCAAGCAAGCTATTCAGCGGCGTAGCTCCACGCTTCATCCCACCGCCCGACGAGGAACTTGCCGTTGCCCTTGTCGTCGAACTGATACTCCAAGGCTGCCAGTCCACGCTGGAAGGCATTCAGGAACGACTCGCGATTCCGGCCCTGCACCTCAGCCGCCTTGCCGCGCGTCGCCGGATCTGCCTTCCATGCGTAGATCTCTGCCGGCACGTCGAGCGCAACCTCCACTCTCACCTGCGGCGCTTTGTTCTGGTCGAGCAATTCCACTACGCGCCGCGACTTCAGCCACCACTCCGCCACCAGCCGGTCGGTCGGCAGCCCGCCCTGCAGCGGCGACGACGATACCCCGTACTGATTGATGTTGTAGCGCCGCGCGATCGCGCCCAGCCGGTGCAGGTTGAGGAACGCGTTCTTGATCTCCAGCGGATCGAACGTCCACTCCATCAGCTCGAACCCGCGCACTAGCGCATCGTCGCGCTGCGCTATCTTCATTTTTCGTCCGAGACCCAGGTTGCGATACTGCTCCCGCACCGCCAGCATGTGCGAGTGCAAATAAGGTTTGCCCGCGCGATTACCGGGAATGGAGAGCGCGAACCCGATCAGCTGGTCGCTGTCGAAACTGCCGATGATCTGCCCGCCGATCTTCTCCGCCACGATGAACATGCGCAGCGGGATCAGGTCGGCATCGGAGAAATTCCAGACCTCTTTCTGCATCTCGACGCACGCACGGAACTCGTCGATGCCCTGGCAATGGCGCACCACGATACTCGAGGGCGTCACCGGGTTTCCTGAGTCCGTTCTTGTTGTTTGGCCTGCTGCCATAGGGATTCCAGTTCGTCTAGCTTCGCGTCGGCCGGCGTGCGCCCTGCCGCAGCCAATCTCTGTTCGACCCACTGAAAGCGCCGCTTGAACTTGCGATTCGTCTGGCGCAGCGCCGATTCCGGGTCGAGCGCAAGATAGCGCGCCACGTTCACCAGCGTAAAGAGGAGATCGCCAACCTCATCCTCCAGCCGATGCCGCAGCTCCTCCGGCATCACTTCGCCGCGTGCGCCCGCAACGCCGCGACCAGCCGGCGGCCCGATCTCCCGCGGATGCTGCTGCAACTCGCCGCGCAACTCCGCGGTCTCCTCCGTCAGCTTGTCAAAGAGTCCCTCGAGCTGTGGCCACTCGAACCCGACGTGCGCCGCGCGCGAGCTCAGCTTGTGCGCCTCCAGCAGCGCCGGCATCGCCGACGATATTCCCGCCAGCACCGACTTCGGCTCCTCTTCATCCTTCGCCGACTTGCCACCGCCCACCGCAAGTCGCTTCTTCTTCTCTTCCGCCTTCAGCGCTTCCCAGTTGCGCACTACTTCACCCGGCGTATCGGCCTTCGCGTCGCCGAACACGTGCGGATGCCGGTCCACCAGCTTGGTCGACAGCCGCTCGATCACGTCATCGATGGAAAAGTGCCCGGCTTCCTGTGCCATCTCGGCGTAGAAGAGCACTTGCAGGAGAAGATCGCCGAGCTCGCCCGCCAACTCTGGCCAATCGCGCTTGTCGATCGCTTCCAGGACCTCGTACGTCTCTTCCAGCGTGTATGGCTTGATGGAATCGAACGTCTGCTCGCGGTCCCACGGACACCCGCCCGGCGCACGCAACCGATGCATGATCTGGACCGCGCGCTCGAAACGTGAACCGGTGGACATAACCCTAATTTACTTGATTGCCATTCCTGCTTCTCTTGGTTGTCATCCTGAGCGAAGCGAAGGATCTGCTTTTCAATGACCCGATGACTCAATGACTCAATTCTCTTGCGATCCACCCTCCGACTTCCCTCGTCCCCATCGTCCCGCCGACATCCTGCGTCGTCTTCTTCTCGCGCACGGCGGCGAGCACCGCCGCGTTCAGTCGCGCCCCGTACTCTCCGAGCTCGAGATGATCGAGCATCATCGCCGCCGTCAGGATCGCGCCCATCGGATTCGCGACGTTCTTCCCTGCGAGCGGCGGCGCCGAACCGTGCACCGGCTCGAACATCGATGTCCTGCCCGGATGGATGTTCCCGCTCGCCGCCCTGCCGAACCCC
>CAZRND010000325.1:2307-6571 GCA_964601345.1 uncultured Acidobacteriota bacterium
TGATGATGTCGCCGAACATATTGCTCGTCACGATGACGTCGAACTGCTGCGGCTCACGTACCATCGCCAGGCACAGCGCGTCGATGTACATATGCGATGCCGTAATCCCCGGATACCCGGCCGCGACCTCCTGGAATGTCCGCTGCCACAACCCACCGGCGTACGTCATGACGTTCGACTTGTCGGACATCAGGACTTTTTTCTTGCCCGCCGTCTTCGCCAGCTCGAATGCGTAGCGGACCACGCGCTCCACGCCCTTGCGCGTGTGGAATTCTTCCTGCGTCGCGCGCTCGTCCGCTGTACCCTTCGCCGTCACGCCGCCGCTGTCGCGATACGGCCCTTCGGTGTTCTCACGCACCACGACGAAATCGATCTGCTCCGCGCGCACGTGCTTCAGCGGATTCAACGACTCATCGAGGCACCGCACCAGGCGCACGTTCGCGTACAGGTCCATCTCGAACCGCATGCCGAGCAGGATCTCTTTCGCGTGGATGTTCGTCTTGACGCGCGGATCACCGAAGGCGCCGAGGAGGATGGCGTCGAAATCGCGCGCCAGCAGCTCGAATCCGCCGGCCGGCATGGTGACGCCGTCGCGCAGGTAGCGGTCCGCGCCCCAGTCGAAATGCGTGAACGCCAGCGGCGCACCGCTTGCTTCGAGCACGCGCACCGCCTCGGCGATCACTTCCTTGCCGATGCCGTCGCCCGGCGCGACCGCAATCCGCTTCTTTTCCTGCGCCACGCGCAACAGGGTAGCAGAGCGCCGTCGTGAGTCGTGGGAGCGTTGTTTATAATCGAATGTTTGTGATGTCTGCGACTACGCTCTCAGAACGCTTCGCCGCCGCCGGCGCACAGTTCGGCGAGTACTGTGGCACGCGCACGCCGGCGCACTTCGGTGATGCCGACGTCGACTTCCGCACGCTGCACGAAGGCTCCAGCGTCTTCGACCTTTCGTGGAAGCGCCGCCTGCGCGTCACCGGCGACGACCGTGTCCGCTGGCTCAACGGCATGGTCACGAACAACATCCGCGATCTCGCGCCCGGCCACGGCGTCCACGCGTTTCTGCTTACGGCGCAGGGCCGTATCCAGGGCGACATGTACTGCTTCAACGTGGGCGAAGCGCTCATCATCGAAAGCGACGCCGCACAGTTGCCGCGTCTGCGCGAAATGCTGGAGAAATACATAATCATGGATGACGTTGCGCTCAGTGACGATCCGCGCGTCGCCCTCGGAATCGCCGGCCGCGGCTGCGCTGCAACTCTTGCTGCACTCAACATTCCCGCCGGCATGCAGCCCGCCGAGCAACGCACGCTCGCGCTGCCATCAGGCGCAACTGCCGAAGTTGTTTGCACCGACGCCACAATTCCCGGCTACAAGCTCTGGCTCGACGCGAGTGACGTTGCCTCGGTCTGGGATACCGCCATTCAGTCCAACGCGCGCCCCACCGGTTACGAAGCACTCGAATTGCACCGCATCTACGAAGGCCGGCCACGCTTTGGTAGCGACATCACGGATCGCGACCTCCCGCAGGAAACCGCGCAAGATCGCGCGCTCAACTTCAACAAGGGCTGTTATATCGGGCAGGAGATCGTGGAGCGCATCCGCGCGCGTGGCGCGGTGCATCGCGTGTTCACGTCGTTCGTCGTGGATGGCCCGCCGCCGGCCACCGGAACGAAGATCCTGGCCGACGAGAAGGAAGTCGGCGAAGTGACGTGCTCGGCTCGCATCCCGCTGCCCGTCAATGAGACGCGTGCCCTCGGCTACATTCGCCGCGAAGCGCTGGGTGCGCAGCTTACAATCGGCGGCGCGCATGCCCGGCCGCTGACCGCACGGGAGCCCGCGCTCGCGAAGTGATCGACATCTATGGTTGAGAAGAACAAAGAGTCCGAGATCAAAGTCACCGACCGTCGCCTGTTCAATGCCGAAGGCGAGCTCCGTCCGGAAGCGACCGACGAGGAAACATCTTTCGACCTCCCGCCGCTCCCTGATCCCATCAGGCCCCATATGGCGGTCGCGGAGAGCATCCCACCCGGCGCCGAGCGCCAGCCTCCGCCGCTGCCCACGGAGGCCGAGCAGCAGGCGAGCCGCGAGGCATTCCATGCCGCCGGCCATACGGTCGACCAGGCCGTGCGCGATGCGCTTGGTCCCGAGAACGCGCAGCAACGGGTCGAGATCAGTTTCGAGGGCTTCGTCGCCTCGCTCTACATGTCGGCGATGTTCCAGCTCGGCCTGCTGCACGAGCAAGGCCAGCGGCCGCAGGTGGACTTGGTCGGCGCGCGCCACACCATCGACACCATCTCGATGCTAGAGGAAAAGACGCGCGGCAATCTCAGCGACAACGAGAAAGCCATCGTGCAGGACTGCCTGTTCCGCCTGCGCATGGCGTTCGTCGAGCTGACGAACGCGCTCACGCGCCCGCCCGCCGATGCCGTCCCTCCTGGAAGCGCGAAGAAATGAAGGCGCGCCTGACGGTGCTGGGTAGCGGCACGTCCATGGGCGTGCCGACCATCGGCTGCGACTGCGCCGTCTGCCGCTCCACCGATCCGCACGATCGCCGCACGCGCCCGTCGGTGCTTGTCGAGTACAACGATCGCGTCGTGCTCATCGACACTACGCCCGATTTTCGCGAGCAGGCCATCCGCGCCGGCCTCCGCCGCCTCGACGCCGTGCTCTACACCCACGGCCACGCCGACCACATCCTCGGACTCGACGACCTGCGCCCGCTCAGCTTCCATCGCGAAGGCCGCATCCCGCTCTATGCGTTCGACCACACCATCCCGACGCTGCGTCAGATGTTCCGCTACATCTTCGAAGCCGATTACAAATTCGGCGGCCTGGCGCAAGTCGAGATCATGCGCATCAACGGCAGCGCCCCCGTCGAACTCTTCGGCGCGCGCTTCGAGCCCATCCCCGTCTTGCACGGCGACGTGGAGATCCACGGCTATCGCTTCGGCAGCGCGGCCTATCTCACCGACTTCAGCGACATCCCGGCGTCATCGCGCGAGCGCCTGCGCGGCCTCGACATCCTCTTTCTCGACGCGCTGCGCCACAAGCCACACCCAACGCACTCCACGCTCGAGAATTCCGTGAAGATCGCCGAGGAGCTGCAGCCGCGCCGCACGTTCTTTACCCACATTTCGCACGACCTGCCGCATGCCGCGACGAACGCCGCGCTGCCTCCGAACGTGCGGTTGGCACATGACGGATTGCAGCTGGAGTTTGAGATATGAACCGCGCCCTATTCTGTTTGTCATCCCGAGCGAAGCGAGGGATCTGCTTTTTGTCCGCGGAAAGCAGATCCCTCCGCCAACTTAAGGCCTCGGGATGACAAACAAGGACCTGCTTCGTGGCTTCGTGCCTTCGTGGTGGACTTGCGAATGAAAGTTTTTCACAAACTCGACGAAGTCCCCGCCGGCTTCGGCCCCACGGTCCTGACGGTCGGGAACTTCGACGGTGTGCACCTGGCGCACCGGGCGGTGCTGCGCGCCATCGCCGAGCGCGCGCGCCAGACTGGCGCGAAGTCGCTCGCCGTCACGTTCGACCCGCATCCTATCCGCATCTTGCGGCCCGACGCGGCGCCGCCGCTGCTTACGCCGACCGATCGCAAGCTCGCGCTCCTCGCGAGCACGGGCATTGACGCCGTGCTCGTGCTTCCCTTCTCGCGCGACCTGTCACTGCTCACGCCGCGCGAATTCGCCGAGCTCCTGGCGAAGCGCCTGCATGCCCGTGAGGTCCACGAAGGCTTCAACTTCCGCTTTGGCCGCGATGCGCGCGGCGACGCCGCAGCCCTTGAGGGCTTCGGTCGCGAACTCGGCTTCGATGTGAAGGTCTATCCCGAGATGCGCATC
The DNA here is from genome assembly GCA_964601345.1 of uncultured Acidobacteriota bacterium. Classification (GTDB taxonomy): domain Bacteria; phylum Acidobacteriota; class Terriglobia; order JAJPHL01; family JAJPHL01; genus CAZRND01. Next base: position 6,153 of record CAZRND010000325.1, read on the forward strand.
CGCGGCGACATCGTTTCCAGTTCGCGTGTGCGCGAACTGTTACGCCAGGGACGCGTAACGCGCGCCCACCGTCTGCTCGGCCGCTGGTTCAGCGTGGTCGCGGTGCCCGGCCGCGGCCGCGGTTACGGCCACAAGTACACCGTCCCCACCATCAACCTCAGCCGCTATGCCGAACTGGTACCGCAAGACGGCGTGTACGTCACCTGCACGCGCGTCGGCGGCGAGCAGTTCCAGTCGGTCACCAACGTCGGGAATCGTCCGACGTTCGGCGCCGATTCCTTCGCCATCGAATCGCACCTGCTGAACTTCCATCCCATCGACGTCACCGCCGAGACGGAAGTTGAGATCTCTTTCCTCTACCGCCTGCGCGCGGAGATCAAGTTCCCCAGTGTGGAGGCGCTGCGCGAGCAGATCGCGCA
>CAZRND010000326.1:0-6557 GCA_964601345.1 uncultured Acidobacteriota bacterium
GCACCGCGATTTCTCCGAGGATACCGCCGTCAAGATTGACCTGGAGGTCCGCAGCATCGTGCAGACCGGCGCCGATCTGGCCACCAAGATCCTGAGCGAGAACAGCGAGAAGCTGGTGCGCATCGCCGAAGCGCTGCTGGTGCGCGAGGTGCTCAATTCGAACGAAGTGAGCATGCTGATTCGCGGGGAGCCGCTGCCCGATCGTGAGTCGCATCCGGACGATCCCGGACCCAAGCCGACGGTTCTGAAGCCGGAGCCGCGGCGCGTCTCCGGTCTTGCCGAAGGCCCGTCACCGGCATGAAGCAGGTCCTGCTCCTTCTGGGCTTTGCAATCGGCACTCTCCTGTTGGCCCAGGAGCCGCGATTCATCATGGCGATGCAGTATCCGCCCGACCAGCGGGTGACGCTGCCCTTCTACCGCACCGGCGCTCTGGACAAAATCGACGGCGAAGCAACCGTCCACCGCAAAAAGACCGTGCGCGTAAAAATGGACCTGAAGGACGCGCCCCCGCCATCGTCCGTGAAGCCGGAGTACAAGGGCTATGTCCTGTGGGCCGTCGATCCGAAGGCCAAGTTCGTCAGGCTCGGCGAGCTCAGCAAGAACCTCGCGGTCGAGACATCGCTGCTTTCGTTCGGCCTGGTCGTTTCGCTCGAAGCCGATCCGGAAGCGTCGAAGCCCTCCGGTATGTTTGTCCTCGAGACAGGCCTTCCCCAGCGCAAGACCGCCTACTTCGGCATGACCAAGGTCGTCTACACCGGTCAAAAATAGATGCGCAGCCGTCGCTTCCTGCTGATGCTTGTGGCTGTCCTGGCGAGCATCACAGTCTTGACGGCGCAGTGGGGGCGCTGGCGCAACGAGAATCCGCCTCCGGATCCCCAGTTCCTGCCGCATAATCCCGATCACGAATACTCCTTCGCGCGGCTGGTCTATTACACCGAGGGCGCGCGTTATGGATGGTACGCGGGATGGGACACCGATTATCCCAAGGCCGACTTCCAGTTCCTGATGGGCGTGCGGCGACTCTCGCGAGTGGACGCCCACGACGGTCCCGTGGACATGAGGCTCGATGATCCGCGACTCTTCAACTATCCCTTTCTCTATGCCGTCGAGCCCGGCTACATGCTCTTCAGCGACGCCGAAGTCCTTCGGCTGCGCGAGTACCTGGCGCGCGGCGGCTTCTTCGTGGTGGACGACTTCCACGGAACGTCCGAATGGGAGCACTTCGAGCGGCAGATCCGCCGCGTGCTCCCCGACAAGCCGATCATCGATCTGCCGATGACCCATCCCATCTTTCAGTGTCACTTCAACATCAAGGAAAAGATCCAGGTGCCGGGAGCGCAATATCTGCGCAGCGGCAGCTACTCCGAAAAAGGCGGCGTGGTTCCCTATCATCGCGCGATCCTCGACGACGATGGGCGCATCCTGGTGATGATCAACCACAACATGGATTTGGGCGACGCCTGGGAGTGGGCCGACGTGCCTGAATACGAAGAACGCTTCACCACGCAGGCCTATCATCTGGGCATCAACTACATCGTGTATTCGATGACCCACTAAAGTCGCGCCGTGATAACCTGAACTCGGATCACTCGGAGCGGATTCGATGCGCGCGCGGTTACTCGTTCTGGTCATCGCCGGAGCTTTGGCGGCCCAATGGGGCAGGCGTATGGAGGACCATCCCGAGTTCCTTCCCAAGAATCCCGACCACGAATACTCCTTCACGCGTATGATGTACCGCGGCGTCGGGCGCCGCGCGTGGTCCTGGACCACCGATTATCCTAAGGCCGATTTCCAGTTCATGATGGGCGTCAAGCGCCTCTCGCGGATTGACTCGCACGAAGCGCCGGTGACGATGCCGATCGACGATCCACGGCTCTTCCAATACCCGTTCATCTACGCAGTGGAGGTTGGATATCTGTCGTTCAGCGAAACCGAAGCAGCCCGCATCCGCGAATACCTATTGCGCGGCGGCTTCTTCGTGGTCGACGACTTCCACGGCACCTACGAGTGGGCCAACTTCGAGCACTACATCAAGATGGTCTTCCCCGACCGGCCGATCGTCGAGTTGGAGATGACCCATCCCATCTTCCAGTGCCACTTCAGTATCAAGGAGAAGATCCAAGTGCCCGGCGCGCAATATCTCCGGAGCGGCCAGCTATGGGAGAAGGACGGCGTCGTTCCGCGGCACCGGGCGATTTTCGACGACGACGGCCGCATCATGGTGATGATCAACCACAACATGGACCTCGGGGACGCCTGGGAATGGGCCGACGTGCCGGAGTATGAGGAACGTTTTACAACGCAAGCGTACCACTTGGGAATAAACTACATCGTGTATTCGATGACCCACTAATGTTCCGATTCTTCTTTGGTTATCCCTCGGCCGCGTACTCGCAGGGGCAGCTCTCGCTGCTCTCGGGATGGCCGCGTTCGCTACTGTTGCTGGCCGTGCTCGCCGGCGCGGCGTTGCTCGGCTGGCGGCTTTACCGCCGCGGGATGCTGGCGGCGGGCGGACCGCGGACGCGATCGAGCATCGTCCTGATCCTGCAGGCGACCATGCTCGCCATGCTGCTGCTGATGTTGTGGCGGCCGGCGCTGGTGGTGACGACCGCCGCGCCACGTCAGAATATCGCCGCCGTGCTGGTCGACGATTCCGCCAGCATGACGCTCGAAACGCCGTCACGCCTGGATCGTGTCAAACAGGTCTTCGGCCCGCAGTCGGCGATTCTGAAGCGGCTGGGCGAGCGCTTTCAGGTGCGGACGTACCGCTTTTCGAGCGGGGCATCGCGCATCCCGTCCACGGACGCGCTCTCGGGCTCAGGCAAAGGGACACGCCTCGAAGAGGCGCTCGACAACGTCCTCACCGACCTGGAAGGGTTGCCGCTCGGCGCAGTGGTCCTGGTTACGGACGGCGCGGACAATTCCCCGTCCACGCAGCAAACCAGCGGCGGCCTGGCGCGCCTGAAATCGCTGCACGTCCCGCTGCACACGGTCGGCGCGGGCAAGACTTCGTTCAGTCACGATCTGCAGGTGAACGACGTCAGCGTGTCGTCGAGAGCGCAAGCGGGAGGAGTCATATCCGCGGCGGTCACCGTGCATCAAGAGGGCTACGCCGGGCAGACCGTCGATCTGCAGGTGATCGAGAACGGCGTGCCGATTGAGAGCGTGCCCGTCGCCTTCGACCGCTCCGCGCAGACCATGAGCGTGCGCGTGAATTTCAAGCCGCGCGGCAAGGGCATCCGCGAGTACTCCTTCGCGCTTCCGGCGACCGCGCCGGGCAAGCCGGACGACGAGATCCGGCAGAACAACGCGCAGAGCCGCGTGATCCTGGTGGACGACCGCAAGTCGAAGGTCCTTTATCTCGAAGGCGAGCCGCGCTGGGATTACAAATTCATCCGCCGCGCCGTGAAGGACGACTCCGCGGTCGAGCTGCACACGCTGCTGCGCACCTCCGCCAACAAGTTCTATCGCCAGGGCATGGAGAGCGAAAAGATTCTCGAGACCGGTTTTCCGAAGCCGGAGGAATTATTCGAGTACACCGGCCTGATCCTCGGCAGCATCGAAGCCGGATTCTTCTCCGCCGACGAGATCCAGAGCATCTACGACTACGTCAGCCGGCGCGGCGCGGGATTGCTGCTGCTCGGCGGCCGGCAATCGCTGGCCGACGGCGGCTATCAGAACACGAACCTCGCGGACCTGATTCCGGTGACCATCCCGGGCGGCGCGGGCCCGACGTTCCAGCGGAAAGAAGCGCGCGCTTCTCTCACGCCGTACGGGTTAGATCATCCGATGCTCCAACTCGCGCCCGACCAGAACAAGAACGCCGCGCGATGGAAAACGCTGCCGCTGCTCGGCGACTACCAGCGCGTCGGCGATCCCAAGCCCGGCGCAGTGGTGCTCGCCACCACCACGCCGCAGGGCGAGCGCAATGCCGTGCCCTTGCTCGTGACACAGCGTTTTGGGCGCGGCCGCACCATGGTCTTCGCCACCGGCAGTTCGTGGCGGTGGCGCATGGAGATGGATCATAAGGACGACACGCACGAGCGCATCTGGCGGCAGATGCTGCGCTGGCTGGTGGAAGAGACGCCGGGCCGCGTCGAAGTCGGCAGCGACCGTCCGCTCTATCGCGACGATCGCCAGGTGCATCTGCGCGTGGAAGTGCGCGACAAGAAATATCAGCCCATGGAAAACGCGGTGGTCACGGCGATGGTCACGCCTCCCGGCGGATCGCCCCAGGAAGTGAGGCTCGACTGGTCCTCGCGCGACGAAGGCGTCTACACCGGCACGCTCGAAACTTCCGCCACGGGAGTCTTCACGGTGGAAGCGGCGGCCAAGTCTGCAACCGGGGAAGAGTTGGGACATGGCGTGTCCTACTTCCAGCGCACCGAAGGATCCCTCGAGTTTTTTGACGCCGTGCAGAATCGCGCTCTGCTCACCAAGATGTCAGGCGAGACGGGCGGGCGCTACTACCCGCTCGACGACGCTGCATCGCTGCCCGATGACATCGTCTACACGCAAGGCGGCATCACGGAGCGCAGCGTTCACGAGCTGTGGCGATTGCCGGTGGTCTTCTTCTTGCTGATGGCGCTCAAAGGGACCGAATGGGGCTTGCGGAAGTGGTGGGGATCGGTATGAGGCTGATCCTCGCGTGCCTGTTCGCTGTCTCCGCCTGGGCGCAGGGCCAGACCTACGCCGTCATCATCACTGGACTCGGCGGCGAAAAGGAATTCGACTCGCAATTCGCGGACTTGAGCACGCGCGTCGCGACCGGCCTGAAGAAATCCGGGATGGCTGCGGACCATTTGTTCCAACTCACGGTCGACCACGCCAAGAAGGAAGATGTCGCGCGCACCTTCCAGACGCTTGCAGGTAAAACACGCGCCGAAGACACGGTGCTGGTCTTCCTGGTCGGGCACGGCTCTTACGACGGTCAGGAATACAAAATGAACCTGCCCGGCCCCGATCCCACGGCCGCGGACTTCAAACAATGGTTCGACAAAATGCCCGCCGCGCGGCAGGTGATCGTCAACTCCACCAGTTCCAGCGGCGCGACGACGGAAGTCTGGAGCAAGCCGGGACGGGTGGTCATCACCGCGACGCGCAACGGTCAGGAGCGCAATGCCACCGTCTTCATGCGCTTCTTCGCCGAAGCGCTCACCGATCCCGCCGCCGATCAGGATAAGAACGGCGTCGTCACCGCGCTCGAAGCATACCGCTATGCCGAGCAGCGCGTCGCCAAGTTCTACGAGTCGGCTGGACGCATCCCGACCGAGCATCCCATGCTCGACGACAACGGTGACGGCAAGGGCGTGAAAGATCCCAGCCCGCAAAACGGCGAAGGGGCGCTCGCCGGCATCGTGCCAGTGTTGCGCTTCCCCTCGGCCACGGCGCGCCTCGACACACCCGAGGCCCGCGAGTTGCGCGCCCGCAAGGAAACGCTGGAGAACGACATCGCTACGCTCAAGTACAACAAGGCGTCGCTCGAACAGCGGGAATACACCGCGCAGCTCGAAAAACTGTTGCTCGATCTGGCCCGTACCCAACAGGCGCTCGAAAAGCTGGAGACCGCCAAGCCATGAAGTGCCAGACAATGAAGCGCGCCGCCATTCTGCTCGTGGCGTGCGTCGCTCTGGCTCAAACTCCCTCGGAAAAAGCCTTCCGGCGCGGCAACTACCAGTCCGCTCTCGATCTCTTAGCGGAGAAGACCGGCGCGCGCGCCGGACTTCTCCGCGGACTCGTCGCACACCGCAAAGGCAATATCCAGGCGGCTCGAACCGAGTTCGGCAGAGTCGTGCAAGCTCTCGAACAAGGCGCACTGCGCGACGGCGCGCAGATCGCCGATGCCGCAGAAGCCTATCAGATGCTCACCCGGCCCAAGGAAGCCAACGGCGCCTTCCGCCTGGCCGTCGAGCGCGCTCCGAAGGACGCCGACATCCGCGTGCGATGGGCGCGCCTGATGATCGAGACCGACAACGAGGCCGATGGCTACGATCTGCTTCAGGAAGCCACCAAGATCGATCCCGATCATCCCGGCGCGCTGACCGGCATCGCCGAGGTGCTCTCGGACCGCTGGGATGGCGGCGCGGAAAAAATCGCCGCGCAGGCTCTGGTCGTTGACCCCGAGTTTCTGCCCGCCATTCTCTTGCAGGCGCGGCACGCGATCGAAGAAGAGAAGACCGCCGAGGCCGAGAAACTTGCCGCAAGCGCTCTGAAACTCGATCCCAACTCGCTCGAAGCGCTGGCCATGAACGCGGCCGTCGCGTACCAACGCGGCGACGCGGCCGAAACGACTAAGCGGATCGCGTCGGTATTCGAGCGAAATCCGCGCTACGGCGAGGTCTACGCAATTCTGGCCCGCTTCGCCGAGCTGCGAAGGCAGTTCGCGGAAGCGCGCGACCTCTACGTAAAGGCTACCGAGAAGGATCCGCTGCTCTGGAAAGCGTTCGGTGAGCTCGGCATCGTCGATTTTCGACTGGGCCTCGATGACGAAGCGCCTAAAGCGATCGAAACCGCGTACGGCGGCTCACCTGCCAATCATTCGACGGACACAACACCGC
>CAZRND010000327.1:0-6552 GCA_964601345.1 uncultured Acidobacteriota bacterium
CCCGCTTCATGGGCGGGATGATCTCGATGAACTCGCCCAGCTCCCGGGAGAAAATGTTCCAGCCCTGGCGGATGTGCCTGTTGAGAGAGAGCGCGCGATACTGAGTCAGGATGAAGATGCGCCGCAACTGGGAGTTGATGCAATTAGAAAGGGTGATGTCGACAATGCGGTAAGTCCCCCCGAACTGGACGGCGGGCTTGGCCCGATCGCGCGTGAGGGGGTAGAGCCGTTCCCCCGCGCCTCCGGCCAGCAAGATGGCCAACACATGGTCCATGACGGCCTTCCACACTATCAGATGAAAACGCCCCCTGTCATCTCCGGGGCCGGGGCCGGGGGCCGGCGCCTAAATTTCTCTAAATTCGGGAATTCCGGGGCGTTTTGGTGTAGAATTTCCTTGACTTCGGTTTCGAAATCCCTATGATTACGGTCCGGAGCTAGTCCAAATAAGAGGGGGTGTTTCTGCGTGGCTGAAGTGAGGCTTCAAGAGGGTGAATCCCTCGAGAACGCCCTGCGCCGTTTCAAGAGGAAAGTGCAGACGGAAGACATCATCAAAGAAGTGAAGAGGCACTCGTACTACTTGAAACCGGGTGAAAAGCGTCGAGTGAAACAGGCGCTGGCGCGAAAACGCAACCGCAAGAAAAACCGGCGCGAACAGGAGTAGGTTTTCGCCGGCTCCCCCGTTGTACTGGCTCTGATCTTTGGCAATCCGGGCGCCTTCTCTGACTCAGGGAGGGCGCGCGGAGGCACACTGTCCCAAGAGGCCGAGACCATATGCCAGAATTTCAAGACCGAGTCCTGAAGTGCGCCGACTGCGGAGCGGATTTTGTTTTTCCCGCGGGGGAACAGCAGTTTTTTGCCGACAAGAGGTTCATGCACGAACCGAAGCGGTGCAAGAACTGCAAGGCCATTCGAAACTCCGCCCGGGGTCAAGGAGTCCGGCCCCGCGTCGAGACGACTACGAACTGCCAGCAATGCGGTAAGGAGACGACCGTTCCTTTCCGTCCCACGCAAGGCCGCCCCGTCTTTTGCCGGGAGTGTTTTCAGGAACGCCGGGCGGCCGCGGCCGGCGGTTAGTAGCTCTTGCGGTGCAGGATCCAGCCCGCCAGGATCAGCGCTCCCAGGCCAAAGAGCCCGCTCGACCACAGCGGCATCCAGGTCTTGACCGGGATATTCCGAGCCAAATTTGTGGCTGCCGTTCCCATCTCGCTCACTTTGGGCAGGACGTAGTAGCAAAAGTCCAGAATCTTGAGCGCCACGCGGCTGTTCAGGAACTTGGCAATATCCTCGCGGGAGAGCATCGCCGAGCTGACGGCTACCAGGAGATACACGGCGAGCACGCCCATCGTGGCATGCGCATGGACCACGAGAATCAGCAGAAGAAAGGCCAGCAACACGGCGAAGACCAGAGTCTCCACAGCTAAGGCCTTGAGGAGGGGAGTGGCCGGAACCCCGAGCTTGCTCTGGAAATAGAAAGCAGGCACGGACAGCGTCACGCCGGCGCTTAACGTCCAAAGAGTCAGACCCGTCAAATAACATCCAACCAGCAGAGAGACCCGATGAAGAGGCTTTGAGAAGAACAGCTCCACCCAGCCCTTTTGGAAATAGACCGTCACCAGCCCGGCCATAGCGAGCAGCGTTCAAAAGGTCCAACGGCTGGAAGTGGGTCCAAAAAAGACTGAAGTGATTTCCCGGGCATAGTTCGCGCCCGACACCCCTTGGGGACGATTCCACATGTAGACCTGCTTATCGCGAATCGTCACCGGGGCGATGAACAACCCCAGCATGATCCAGGGAACAAGAAGCGCCCCGAGCGACGCGCCGCGATGGATCGTCTCGTGCATCGAATGACGGACGATCGCCAGTGTCTTCATTCCTTGACCACCTCGACGAAGAAGTCCTCCAGAGATTCCTTTTCCCGCCGCAATTCTTCGATCTCCACTCCGGCGGCGCGCAACTGGTCGATGATGACGTTGAGCTCGGGCGGTCCCGCGGCCTTCACGACGAAGCCTTCTCCATCCGGTGCTCCAAGCAGTTTTTCGGCCGCGGCCTTGGTCGCCGGGCTGACATTTAAGCGATAGGCGCCGCGCACTTCGGTGAATTCCTGGACCGTGCCCTGCCGGATGATGCGGCCGCGATTCAGAATCACGATGCGGTCGCAGACCTGCTCGATCTCGCCGAGCAGATGCGAGTTCAGGAAGATCGTCTTGCCTTTCTCCTTGAGCTCTACCAGCAGGTCGCGGAACTCCTTGCGGCCGAGGGGATCGAGGCCCTCGGTCGGCTCGTCGAGAAAAAGCAGGTCGGGATCGTGCAAGAGAGCTTGCGCCAGGCCGAGCCGCTGCTGCATCCCTTTCGAATAGTTGCGCACCGCCATGCGCGGGAACCGCTGCAGTTGAACCCGTTCCAGCAATCCGTCGATGCGCGGGCCATCCACGGGACATCCGGAGAGCCGGGCCATCAGCCGCAGGAATTGCCGGGCGGTGACGAAATCCGGCAGACGCATCTGCTCCGGCAGAAACCCGATCCTGCGCCGTGTGCGCGGATGTTCAACGGGCTCTCCGAAGATGCGCGCCTGGCCCGAAGTGGGCCGCACCACCGACAGGAGCATCTTTACGAGCGTGCTCTTTCCCGCGCCGTTCGGCCCGAGCAGGCCAAAGACGGTTCCTGGATCGATGCTCAGAGAAACGCCGTCCACGGCGTAGAGCGGCTTTCCGAACCATCCGCGGTACGTTTTCTTGAGACCTTCGACTTCGAGGACCGGAGGCATGTTGGGGCGGATGATATGATGAAAAACGCATTGAGGACAACATGATTCTCGGCACCGGAATCGACCTGGTGGAGGTGGAGCGCATTGAGCGATCCATGTCTGTTTATGGCCCTCGTTTCCTCGAGCGGGTCTTCACCCCCGCCGAGCGCGCCTACTGCGACCGGCACAGGAACCGCGCCGAACGTTACGCCGCGCGCTTCGCCGCCAAAGAGGCTGGGATGAAGGCGCTAGGCACGGGCTGGCGCCGGGGCATCCGCTGGCAGGACCTGGAGGTCGCGCGCCAGCCGGGCGGACGTCCTACCCTGAATCTCGCCGGGGAAGCTGCAAAAGTCGCCGAGCATCTTCGCGTCCGGCACGTCGCCCTTTCTTTGACCCACACCGCAACTCAGGCGATGGCCGAGGTAATCCTGGAGGATTAGAGTGCGGCTGTACCGCGGTGTCCTCAAATCCCCTGCGCTTGGCCTGCCATGGATTCTCCATGGGTTCGGAACGCGCAAGGCAATTCCGAGTCCCAAACTGCGCTCCGCCAGCCTCAAACAGGTGCACAGTGACCTGGTGCGTGTGGTCGCCAGTTCCGAGCCGCATCTTCAAGGGGACGCGATGATCACCGCCACGCCTGGATTGGCTCTGGCGATCCATACCGCCGATTGCCTGCCGATTCTGCTGGCCGACCCGGAGCATCGAATCGTGGCCGCGATCCATGCCGGGTGGCGCGGCACGCTGAAGCGAATCGTCCAAAAGACGGTCGGTATAATGCGGACTGAATTCGGCTCGCACCCGGCGAAAATTGTCGCGGCCATGGGGCCGTCCATTCAAGTGTGCTGCTACGAAGTGGGCCCCGAGGTCATCAGCGAATACCATTCTCAGTTTGCGTACGCCGCACACCTGTTCGAGAAGGGCGGTCCGGAGAATCCCGCCGACACGATGCTGCCGCGCCAGGTCATGAGCGGCAACCATGGATTGATGCGCAACCTCGAGACCGCGCGCGCGCACTTGAATCTGGAGGAAGCGAACCGGAGGCAGTTGCTCGATGCGGGACTCGCGCCGCGACGGATCGCGCGTGGCGCGCCTTGCACGGCGTGCCGCACGGACCTGTTGCACTCCTATCGCCGGGAAGGCCCGCGCCAGGGCCGTCTTGTTTCCTCGATTGCGATTCGTCCTTAGGGCACGAGCACAATGGGAGCTTGCCAGAACGCAGCTCTTTGTCCCGTCGGATCGACGACCGTCACTTGGCAATTGTACCGGCCGGGAGTGAGCTTGTTCAGCGCCAGGCTGAAGCGCAGCGGCATGGTCTTCAACCGGTCATTGCGTCCTTCGCTGACCGGTAGCGGCGGGGTTTCGAAGGCCTTCGACTGGCCGCGATAAAAGCTGACGAAGGCCACCAGCGGTTGAGCCGTTGTCGCGGTCGGCTGGTAGGCCTGGAGATAGACGTACAGGTCGCGGCTGGTGCTGAAGACCCGCGTCACGCTGGGAACCAGCTTCGTGCCGTCCTGGAGCAACGGATTCGCGCTTTGCGCGTTGTTCTTGTCCTTGGCGCTGTAAATCGCGTCCTTCATGTCCACACGCTGGCTGCTCAGGACCACCGAGCTGATCGGAATCCTCTTGTCGGCCGGGTCCTTGGTCAGCTTCGCCAGATTGGGAATGTAGAACTTGTTGAGGTAAGTTCCGATTCGTCCGGTCTCGTCGTCGCGCGCCAGGAATTTGATGGTGTAGGTGCCGGGCAAGAGCGTGAACCCGGTGTCGTACTGAATCGGGCGCTTCGCGAGTTGCGCGGCGGTTTCTCCGGAGAGTTTGATATCCACCTTGTCGCGCACGTTGCTCATGGTCATGCCGAACTCATCCTTGACTTCGCCGATGAAATCGATGACCGTGTGCTCGGCTCCGCCGCGGCGGGCCAGCGCCAGCTCGCTTCCGGGAATCTTGACGGCTACGGGAATGAAGTATTCGGCCCCGTTCAACTGAAAGTAATTCACTTCCATCGCAATGGTCAGGTCGGTGATGGGATCGCCCAGCATCAACGCGTCCTCAAGCTGCCGCTCCTTGTCGGCGATCGTGAATTTGTTGAAGGTCTTTCCGGCGTAGTAGCCGACGCGGTACTCGAGCTTCGCGGACTCATCCTTGAGCGAAATCTTGATGCGCCGGAACTTGCCGTCGAGCGTTGGATCGGTGGTGTAATAACCGACGATGTAGTAGCTGGAGATGGCCTTCTGCGCTTGCGTGATTCCGAGCGCGAGGTCGTTGTTATCGAGCAGAGCCTTGCCGCCGGTGTCGGCGGCGATGGAATACAGCGTGTCCTGCGTCTTCTGGAAGTTGGTGGCCATGGCCAGCGCCGAGCCGCCGGTATACATGCCGAGCCCGCCCGGCGATCCCCGCGTGGCGTCGCCAAGCGGAGCGGAAGCGACCAGCCCGCGGGCATCCACGGTGTAGATCGATACGTTGGCCCGGATGGCCGCGTTCGTCGCGCCTTTCAGTTGCGCCTGGTTGTCCACGCCGTTGAGCCGGAGGCCGCTGGCGAAATAGATCAGCGATTTCTTTTCGTTGAGCTGGCCGAGCATCGTGACCGCGGTTTGGAGAGCCGACAACTGCCGGTCGGTGGTGAAGATGTTGAATTCGCTGTCATCCTGGCCGAAAGCGGTCCCTGTGTCGGAGTCGCTTTCGTCGCCGCTCAGGGCGTCGACGCCCTGGCCTTCGCCGACGATCAGCTTTTCGATAACGGCGTCGAGGGCCGGGCGGTCGTTGGTGAAGTCCTGCAGAACTTTCACGGCGGCGCCTTCGAACTGCATGACGGCGAGCAGGTCGGCCGGCGCCATTTGCGCGCGGATGAACTTTCGCGCCGCCACCAGCGCCCGCAGTTGATCCTGCGGCGGCATCGCGCTCATGTCGAAATAGAGCGCCAGCAGGCGATGGTCCCGGTAATTGAGGCGGCCGGGCGCTTCGGGAGTGATCTGGTGGCGCATGGCCGGATCGGTGTTGACCTTGATCGGCTCGGCAGCGGGCGCGGCCGCGTCGGCGGGTTCGGGAGTGTCGTTGAACTTCTGAAACTCGCAAAAGCTGACGGTCTGCGGCTTGCCGTTTTCGGTGACCGTGAAATCCTTCGCCGTCAGTCCCTCGATCACGTTGCCGCTCTTGTCCTTAGCCGTGACGATCTCCACCACCAATTGAGTCGTGGACGAGAACTTGAACGTATTGCCCGGCGCGGGAGTCTGCTGGGCCGGAGGCTGCGTTTGTTGGGCCCCCAGGGCCAGGATCGAGAGAAACATTGTCGCGAAGATTCGTCGCATGTCTTAGAACCTCACTCGCAAAGTGGTTTGAAGCTTGCGCATGCCGTTGGCCGAGCTCGGCAGTCCGAATTGGGTGTTACCCACGACCGTATTCCATGACGAGAACGTGACGTGATTCAGAGCGTTGCTAGCGTCGATCCGCAGATCGCCGTTCAAGCGATCCGTCAATCGGAAGGTGCGGGCCATCGAAGTGTTCAAGGAAAACTGCGACGGGCCGGTGATCGAGTTCCGTCCGGCATTTCCCCACAAACCGGTCGGCGGAGCGGCGTACGCCGCGGGATTCAGCGAAAGTCCGGGCGGCGCGTCATAGAGCGGCGCTCCGGTATATTGCGGCCGGACGCCCGTGAATCCGGTGCCCTTGACGGTCGACAAGTAGAGGGGCGATTCCGGCAGGCCGCTTCCGAGGGTCAGTTGCGAAGTGAAGGTCCAGTCTTTTATGAGACGTCCTGCCCAGCCGTCGAGCAGCGTTCCGCCCGCCACTCCGCAACCCGTGCTGTATTGCGTCTT
>CAZRND010000328.1:0-6524 GCA_964601345.1 uncultured Acidobacteriota bacterium
ACTTCACCGCCGAGCTGCCCAAGACACGGAGCGGCAAAATCATGCGCCGTCTGCTGCGCGACATCGCCGAAGGCCGGGCCCTGGGCGACACGAGCACGCTCGCCGATCCGTCGGTGGTCTCGAAGCTGCGCACGCAATACGAAGATAGCGGAACGTGATAGCTCCCATAAGAAACAGTTATTGATTGGTGACCGCCCGGCTGGTAGAATTGTTCTCGACCTGAATTGAATAAATTCAGCGTCCCGAATCATCAAGAGTGGCTGAGGGAACAGGCCCGAAGACGCCACGGCAACCGCCTTCGCAGTAGTGGATGTTTTAGCGAAGGGACTAGGTGCCAACTCCTGCCCCGGAGGAAGCTGCCGGGGGAAGATGAAAGGGGCGAGGTTGCTTTTCAACCTCCTGCACTTCACCCACCTTTCAATCTTCCCCTTACAAAGTTTCCTGGGCCTAGGGACCGATGAGCGGAGACGCTGGCGGAGGAAAGAGTGGCACGTTATCTGAAGGGTCTTCAATGTCGCGGCTGCGGACGCTTGCTGCCGCCGGAACCGGTTCCCGTTTGCGATGAATGCTTCTCGCCCGTCGAACCTGAGTATGACTACACCGCGCTGCGCGGCGTGTTGACGCGCGAGCGGATTGAATCGCGCCCGCGCGACATGTGGCGGTATCGCGAGTTGCTGCCTCTAAATGCCGAGCCCGCGACCCGCCTGCCCGTAGGCTTCACGCCGCTGGTGAAGGCCGAGGGACTCGGCCGCGCGCTGGGCCATCGCAATCTCTATCTCAAGAACGATGCGATGAACTATCCCACGCTCTCCTTCAAGGATCGCGTGGTCTCGGTTGCGCTGAACGCCGCGCTCGAGTACGGATACGACACGCTGGCCTGTTCCTCGACGGGGAACCTGGCTAATGCTGTTGCCGCACAGGCTGCGCGGGCCGGAATTCGCGCCGTGGTCTTCGTTCCCGCCGACCTCGAAGAAGCCAAGCTGATCGGAACGCGCATCTACGGAGCGACCGTGGTTCGCGTCGAGGGCAACTACGACGCCGTGAACCGTCTTTGCTCACAGGTTTCGCAAGAACGCCGCTGGGCCTTCGTCAATGTGAACTTCCGCCCCTACTACGCCGAAGGATCGAAGACCGTGGGATACGAAATCGCGGAGCAACTCGGATGGACCTTGCCCTCGGCCGTGGTCGTGCCCATGGCCGGCGGATCGCTCATCGGCAGAATCCGCCGCGCTTTCCGCGAACTCGGCACGCTCGGCCTTGTGACGCCCGCGAAGGTGAAGATCTGCGGAGCGCAGGCCGCGGGTTGCGCGCCGATTTCACGCGCCGTCGAGGAAGGACGCGACGCCATCGTTCCCGAGAAGCCCGACACGATCGCGCGCTCGCTGGCCATCGGCAATCCGGCCGACGGCCCGTTTGCCATCAAGGCCATCCGCGATTCCGGCGGATCGGCCGCTTATGCCACCGACGACGAGATCGTCGAGGGCATCCATCTGCTCGCTCGCACCGAAGGAATCTTCGGCGAGACCGCCGGAGGAGTGACTATCGCTTCCTTCCGGAAACTGCTGGCCGCGCGAGCCATCGATCCCGATGAGCCGACCGTGCTGTGCATCACCGGCAACGGTTTGAAGACCGTGGACGCCGTGGCAACAACCGGCGGAGAGGTCTTCACGATCGCGCCAAAACTAAAGGAATTGAATCGCATTCTGCCGGTCACTGAAGAAGTGGCCGCTGCGGTTGCCTGACGGAGCCACGTATGCCGATCACTGTCAAATTAGCTTCCCCGTTTCGCCGCCACACCGGCGGCGCAGAGTCCATCACCTGCAGCGTGGATTCGCTGGGCCAGCTCTTCACCGAACTGGAGCAGCGCTTTCCCGGTCTCACGCGGCATCTCGTAACGGAGACGGGCGAGCCGCGTCCGTTCCTGAACATCTATGTGAACGAGGAAGACATTCGTTTCCTCGGCGGAGCGGCTTATCGCTTCGTGGACAACGATGAGGTGTTGCTGCTTCCCGCCGTGGCGGGAGGCTGCTGATCTATCCCGCCATCGCGGCTTTCCGTTCGTGCAGGACCTGCGCGTGGAAGGCGGCTTTCCAATGTTCGCGGCGCTGGAGGACGTAGCGTCGAGCTTCCTCGAAGTCCGCGAACTTCTTCGTTCCTTTGATCACATTGCAGGGCTGGCACGCGGTGACCAGATTGTCCCCGTGCTTGTGCCCGCCGCGCGAGCGCGGCTTGATGAAATCCACGGTCAGCACCAGCCAGTTTTCGAAGGACGCTTTCCCATCCAGCCCGCAATAGCGGCACCGGAAGTTGTCGCGCTCGAAAATCTTTAGGGCGTCGGGCGTGGCCAGGTGAGAGGCGCGGTCAAACCCAAGGACTTTGCGGATGGTACGGAGCGGCATACTTCACCTCCGTCAGAGACTTACTACTGCTTATCGTAGGCCCGGCTGGAGGCGAGTGTCAATCGTCAATGGGCGGCGCGATGAAAAAGGCCGAGCGAGTTGAAGGTATCCACAATCGTCCTGGAGGCGCTGGTTACGATGGCGGCCAGCTTGTCCCAGGCGACTTCTTTTTGGATGCTCTGCTCGGCGTCGTAAGCGGTCTTGACCACGCCCAGCAGGATGTCCAGTTTCTGTTTGCCGACGGCGGGCAGCGGGACTGCTTCCTCGATGGCTTGCACCGCGGAGAGCAGGGTGGGGAAGAGTTTCAGAACAGCGAAGAGAGTTTGCATGGCTTCTCCTATGGAATATTGATGTGCGGCAGCCCCAGCAGCCATTTCAGAATGAACTTCAGACGTCCGGTGGGCTTACGCAAAGGTTCGAGCGCGAGCTTGATGCTCTCCGTGGCCTGCTGAGTGTTTTCCGCCGAGGCGGCGAGCCCCGTGGCGCTCTTTTCGAGCGGCGGCCACAGCTTCTCCATCTGCTCGAAGTTGTTGCGCGCCGCGCCGCCGATGCCGTTCACGGCCTCCGCGGTCACGCCCAGCGTGTTGTGGGTGTCGATAGCAACCAGCGCGACGCCTTCGCGCGCCACGGCCAGCGTCTGGTTCAACTGGCTTGTAACCGCGTCGAGACGAGAATCCGCGTTCTGTACCAGGCGGGCGAAATCGCGAGTGGCGATGAAGAGCGCCTTTCCAGTCGCTTTGTAATAGGACCGCTGTTCTCGCGCGGCTCCGTGCAACTCGACTGCCGCGGCGTTCAACGGCGCGACGATGGACTGTGCATCCGCAATCACAATGGACGCCTGGTCGGCCAGATAAAGCAGGCGCAACGTGAGCACGCACAGCAGCCCGAGGAAAAGGCAGAGCAGGCTATTTCTGAGCCGAACCATTGGTGTTCCCTCCATTGGGGGCGTTGAGCGAGCAGCGCCGGATGATGCCGTAGGCGATCTTGTAGTGCCACGATGAGATTTCGTCCGGCGTCGGCAGAATGCGGATCAGCAGGCTGGCGATCAGGCAGATCACGCCAAAGACGTGGATGATTTCAAGCGCAACTTGTTCGTTGGTCATGTCGGACCTCTAATCCTTCCGGAGTGAATTGCACCGTATCGCCAATCGCCGCCTTCCCGTTCAGGAGAAAGTGCGCCAGCGGAAGCTCGAGCTTGTCTTCGATGGCCCGGCGGATGGGCCGCGCCCCAAAGCGTCGCGTGATCTCGCTCTCCGCCAGCATGTCGATGAGGCCGGCGCTGAACGACAGGCGAATCCCGCGCGTCTCCATGATGCGCGCCGCGCATCGTTGCAGCTCCAGCCTCGCGACAGCGCGGAGATCCTGCTTGCTGAGGGCACGATAGGTGAGCGTCGCCGTGAGCCGGTTGCGAAACTCCGGCGAGAAGAGGCGTCGCGCGGCACTTTCCGGAATGCCCTCCGGAGGATCGAAACCGATCGCGCCCGCCTCTTCCCGCGCACCGATGTTCGCCGTGAGGAAGATGATGCTCTGGCGCAGGTCCGCCGAGGTTCCGTCGCCCAAGTGCAGATCGCCTTTGTCGAGCACGCCCAGCAGCAAGTCCCACAGATCGGGATGCGCCTTCTCGATCTCATCGAAAAGGATCAGCACCAGCGGGCAGTCCCGCGACTGTGCTTCCTGAATCTTGCGCTGGCCGAGCCGGGGCTGTGTTTCCTTGTGCCCGATGTAACCGGGAGGCGCGCCCACCAGACGCGCGACTTCGTGGCTGTGACGATACTCGGCGCAATGGATCTTGATGAGATGACGCGCGTCGCCGTGCAGCAGGCGAGCCAGAACTTCGACGGTCAGTGTCTTGCCGACTCCCGTGGGGCCAAGCATCAGGAACGTGGCGACAGGCTTGTCGAGCCCGGCAAGGCCCGCCTTCCAGCGGCAGCAGGCGTTGACGATTTGCTCGATCGCCTCGTCCTGACCGAGCACTCCGGCCCGCAGCGTCGCGGCGAACTTGGCAATTTCAGGAGGCCGTTCCGTTGGCATATTTTTTCATCCTGGCCGTCACTTCATCGGCATACGCCGGGCGAGCGCCGCCGTTCCACAGCAACAGCGCGTGGCGCGTATCGCCGCCGGCTTTGGTCCATTTGGATTTCAAGACGCGGCAACCGATCTCGAAGCCGGTCTCCGGATCGCACAATTCAGTTAGGAATTTCCCAGTGAATCCGTGTTCTCGCGCGACCTGGCCCATCACCTGCATCACTCCCCAGGAGAAGGCGCGGGCTCGCGCCTCGCTCGCAGGAAGATCCTTCGGGACGTAGCGGTCGAAGAAGCCTGCCTCGTACCGGATGGCCCACGCACCCCAGCCGCTCTCCTGCTCGGCTACGGCGCACACCAAGGCTTCGCTCAAGCCATGGCGCGCGGCTGCCTGGCGGGCTAGCGTTTCTAGTTTTTGTGCATCCATTCGACAACCGCCATGGTCAGACCGATCGCTCCGGCCGCTCGCCAGAACCACTGCTCCAGAAAGCGAACGCGCCGGCGCATCTGCTCGAGCTCGCCGGGTTGACCGTTGCCGAAGAGCCGCTCCTCGAGCCGGCACACGACTTCTTCGATCACGGCGAGGCGCTCGGCAATGGACTTACTTTCCATTGGCCTTTGTCTCCGGGTGAATGAACCGTTTGGCCGCGAGATCGAAGCGCGCGCCCGACTTCTCGTCGTAGCCGCGGCGTCCCATCGCCTGCTTGACAAAGGTCTCGACCGCCTGGGCCTTCGTCGCCGCAAGTTGCAGGCGATCCTTGTAGCGAATGACGATCTCCGCGACCGTGGCTTGGCCGGCCGGCTGCGTCATCCGCTCCATGGCGTCCACGTCGGCCTGCGCCGCCTTGGCGACCGCGATCAACTCATCGAGCCGCGAGGATTCGTCGGCGTCGAGCTTGTCGGGCGCGAACGCCGGCGCTTTGTCCTGGGCCGCGAGCGCGACCGAAAAAAGAAGAATGGCAATTAGTTTTTTCATGTCAGTTGAAGAACACGCGGCTTAGAAACCGTCCGTTGATGACGTTGTTGGCGCTGGCTCCACTGTCGGCGAGCGTCACCTGCCAGTAAAGCTGGCCGGTCAGATCGATCGCCGAGGAGGAGGCGGTTGTCTGCGCGATCCAGGTCGGCGAATCGGTTTGGATGGTCGCCGACGTGCTCTCGGTGCTGCAGTATCCGACCGGAAAGACCGTGCCGCTCGCGCCCGTCGCGGTAGTCGTGACGAACACTTCGCAGTGAAAAGGCGCGTTTGTGACACTCACCGGCTGTGTGCCCGTCGGACCGACCGAGATCAGGGTCAATGCGGTGCCCGATCCGCATCCCGAGACGGTACAGAGCTTGAGCTTGACCGTCCAGGTCCCGTTGCCCGACGCACCCGAGGTCACGGTGCCGTAGGCGACGATGTGGGTGGTCTTGCCGATGTAGTTCAGCGTGCCCGCCGGCTCCACGAGCTGCTGGAGATTCTGGTCCGAGGACGAGGCGGCGGAAACCTGCACCGCCGTGGTGTTGAAAAGCGCGCCGTTCTGAGCGGACATGGTTTGCAGCTGCGCCCGAACGGCCACCGCCACCACCAGAACCGCGAAAATCGGAATGATGAGTTTCTTCATGTTGCCTCCTTAGAGAACTTCGATGAACGCGACCGATCCCGTAATGCTGTTGTTCGCCGATGCCGTGCTCCAGGTCGCGGTGCAGTCCAGCGTGATGCTGGACGTCGTATCAATCGTGGTGGTCGCCGTATTCACCATCTGCCAGCCGTTCTGCGTGGCCGGAGCGGAGTAGAATTCGAACTGGCCCGCGCCGATCGCTGTTCCGCTTGCTCCCGTGGTTCGCGCCGTGATCGTCCCGGAGATTTCAAACCATCCGTTCGCAATGCCCGCCGAAAGAGTGTTCACGTAGGTATCCAGAATCACCGTGCTGCCGAGCTTCACCTTGATTCGGAATCCCTGGGGCGTGGTATCCGTGGAGAGGTATCCGCGAACCGTGACCCGGATCGTGTTGCCGGCCGAGAGCGTGTTCCCGCTAATCGTTCGCGGTCGCTGGCCGGCGCCGAGCAGGCTGGTTTCCGTACGCTGTTTCGAAGCCGTGGACGCACGCGTCGCGAAACACTGC
>CAZRND010000329.1:0-3007 GCA_964601345.1 uncultured Acidobacteriota bacterium
TGGACCTTGACGATGCGCTTGCCGAGCGTGCGAATCCAATCCTGCGGATAGCCGAACAACACGACGTTGCCGACGTCGAACCAGGCCTTGACCCAGGGACTGTTGATCTCGTCGAGGTAATTCACAAACTCCACGGGACTCAGCAGGAACTTGTTCCAAACTTCCTCGACGGCGATCACGATCTTGAGCTCCGCGGCCAGCGGGATTAGTTTCTTGATCTGCGCCTGCGAGCGCGTCCAGGCATCGCGATACGACGTTTCCGGATTCACGACCGCAGGCACGAGCAGCACAGCGTCCGCGCCCCAGAGTTTGGCGTTTTGCATCGACGTCTTCATGCCGGCCACGCACTTCTCGACCACGGCTGGATCGCCCGAAGAGAGGGGATACCTCCAGTGATCCATGTTCATGATGGAGTCGATGCGAATGCCCGCGGCATCGGCGGCCTTCTTGATCTCCTCGGCCTCGCGCGCATCAGGCGTGGTATTCACCTGCATGGTGTCGAAGCCTACATCGTGCACCAGCTTGCACCGGTCGGCGTAGGTCAGGTCCTTGGGGAGCATGCTCATCAGCACGCCCTTCTTGATGGGGAGCTTGGCCGCGCTCCCCAGGCTCGCAACAGCCGCAGCCGCCACCGAGGCTTGGATGAACTCGCGACGGGATGGTGTTCTCATAGCCGGATAGTAGCACACGAAAGGACAGTGGCATACTGGATCCGTGCTCGCGGTTACAGCCCTGCTTTGCGCGCTCGCGTCTCCGCGCGTCATCCTGCGCGGCAACACTCATCCGTTTGCCCGGGCCGAATTCGATCGCGGCGCGGCGCCGGCCGGCCTTCCCATGGAACGGATGCTGCTCGTGCTCAAGCGCTCTTCGGCGCAAGAGGCAGCGCTCGCGAAATTCATGGACGAGCAGCTCGATCCGCTCTCCGCGAACTACCACCAGTGGCTCACACCCGAAGAATTCGGCGCGCGTTTCGGCGTGGCCGACTCCAAGCTGCAAACGGTCGTCGAGTGGTTGATCGCGCAAGGATTCCACGACGTCCGCCCGTCCAAAGGGCGCACCGTGATGGAGTTCTCCGGCACTGCCGGCGAGGTCCAAGCCGCGTTTCATACCTCGATCCGGAAGTACGACGCGGGCGGGGAAGAGCACTGGGCGAATGACGGCGATCCGGAAATTCCCGCGGCCCTGGCGGACGTTGTTGCCGGCGTAGACAGCCTGCACGACGTTCCCAAGCGCGCCGCGGTGACGCTTCCCGGCTGCGGACCGGCGGCGGGTTTCCAAAGCACCAAGTCCTGCTACGGAATCGGACCGTACGATTTCGCAACGATCTACAATCTGCTGCCGCTATGGAATGCCGGAATCGACGGCTCCGGTCAGAGCATTGCAATTCTCGCGGCGAGCAACATCCGAACGTCCGACGTCCAGGATTTCCGCCGCGTCTTCGGTCTCCCGGCCCGCGATCCTGTGATCGTCATGAACGGCAAAGATCCGGGAGTCACGAACTCGCCGCAATCCTTCGAGAAGGAGGCGGTGAATGACGCGGAGTGGGCCGGGGCCGCGGCTCCGGGGGCGACGATTCGCGTCGTCGTCTCCGCCTCCACGAACAGCACATCGGGGTTCGATCTTTCGGCCCAATACGCGGTCGACAACAACCTCGCCCCGGTGATCAGCGCCAGTTACGCCTTTTGCGAATCGACTCTGGGCGCAGCGGGCAACCAGTTTCACAGCCAGCTCTGGCAGCAGGCTGCCGCGCAGGGCATCACCGTGTTGATCGGCACAGGCGATGGAGGAGCGGCGGAGTGCGATTACGAGACCGGCTCGACGCCGCCGGCGCCGGCGCGCTCGGGCCTCACTGTGAACGGCATCGCATCCACGCCTTATAATGTCGCGGTCGGCGGCACGGATTTCGCCGATTTGACCACCGCCGCGGCGTACTGGAATCCATCGCAAAGCACCATCACCTGGGTTTCGGCGAAAGGCTATATCCCCGAGAGCACGTGGAACGATAGTTGCTCGAACACTCTCTTCGGAACCATCGCGGGCTTCAGCGCGGATGCGGAGACCAATTGCAACAACGCCGCTCTGGCAAAATATGTGCAAGCGTCCGGCGGCGGAGGAGGGCGCAGCATCGCCTATCCTAAGCCTGTGTGGCAGGCGGGCCCCGGCGTACCCGCGGACGGTACGCGCGATGTTCCCGACGTCTCTCTTTTTGCCGGCAGCGCCGTGTCGGGAAGCTTCTATCTCTTCTGCGAAGCGGACCTGCAGGGCGGCGCGCCCTGTACGCTCAGCGGATCGAACGCGTTGATTCAGGGCGCGGCCGGAACGTCCATCTCCGCGCCGGCGTTTGCCGGAATCATGGCGATGGTGGTTCAACAAACCGGATCCCGCCAGGGTAATGCCAATGCAGTTCTCTACAAGCTGGCAGCGGGGCAAGCGTCGCTCGGTTGCGATGCGTCAGGCCGGCCGTCGAGCGCGTGCATCTTTCACGACGTCACGGCCGGCACGATTTCGATGCCGTTCGCCAAGGGAAGCGCGAACTGCCTCACCGCCAGCGGCGCCGACAAGTACGGCCTGCTGAGCGGGTTCGCCGCCGGACCGGGATACGATCTCGCGACCGGATTGGGATCGGTGGACGCTTTCAACCTCGTGACCGCGGCGGGATGGGGAACGAGTGGCGTTGTCCCTCTCTCCGTCAACGCGGGCGGCGCTGTCAGCGCCGCAGGCTTCACTGCCGGCGCGGCGGTAGCGCCGGGGAGCATCGCGGCGGTATTCGGCAGTTTTCCCGTCGGCGCTGGCATGAGCGCGCCGGGCCTTCCCTTGCCGCTCGGCCATCAGCCTCGAAGGGGAGCCGACGCCGGACGAGGTCGTCGCGCTGATCGGCGATCCGCTCGAACGGACACGGACCGCGGACGGCGAGGTGTTGCGCTATTCCGTTCGCGGCCGCTACGGGGATCGGGTCCGCCTGCTCGGTTTCATCCGGGTCTCCGAGCCTCACTACTCCTGGAGCTGC
>CAZRND010000329.1:3017-6466 GCA_964601345.1 uncultured Acidobacteriota bacterium
ACTCGCGGGCCAGAGCCAGTCCCCGCTGAGCGCTGTGGCGCGTGGGCAAGCGAGCGCGGCTCAGCCGGTGGCCTTGGCGCAGTTTGCTCCCGGCATCTTTACCGTAAATGGCAATCAGGGCGCCGTTCTCGACGGGTCATATCACCTAGTGAACAACGCGAATCCGGCGACGGCGGGCGCGCTGCTGCAGGTCTATTGCACGGGACTCGGCGACGTGTCGAACCGGCCCGCAACGGGCGCGGCCGCGCCGCTTGATCCGCTTTCCGCGACTACGGCGGCCGTCACGGTGATGATCGGCGGAAAGCAGGTAGCGGCAAGCTTTGCCGGCTTGACGCCGGGCCTGGTGGGCTTATATCAAGTGAACTTTCAGGTGCCGGCAGGCCTAGTTCCGAACGGCGCGACCCAGGTGAGCATAATCGTGGCCGGAGCCGTTTCCAATACGATAGTGATCGCGATACAGTGACCGTGGAGCGGAAGGAGTTATTGCCCAGCCGTCTGCAACGCACGACCGCCGGCGTCCAGCAAGGGTAAGGGTAACCTCCCGACTGAGCCGCCGCCTTCCAAGCCCTGGAGCAATAACCGACACTTGAAACGATGCCGCAGGGGCGCGTTCACTGGACTTGAGCTCCAGGATGTAGAAGCCGGGCGGCAGCACTTGATCCCACTGGAGGCTGCCGACGCCGGAGACACTGATCAGAATCTTGCCGCTTTGGAGAGGGGTCAAGGGAGACTGGAAAGGAATGGCTAGCCCATCCACAGAGGTCCGTTTGTTCTGGTTTGGAGAGTAGATTTCCGCCGGCACGCTCGGACCCGCGCTACTGGGGCACCCGTTAGAAAGGGTCACTTCGCTCGCGTGTTGATTATTCTATCCTCATTTTCGAGTTGGTGTAGATTCTCTAAGCAGGAGGGGGACACATGAAGACTGGAACCTTGGCCGTTATTCTCGCCGCCGCGACGCTGGCGCTGCCCGCGCAGGCGCAGAACGACGGCAAGCTGCGGATTATTGTCTTTGGCGCGCATCCGGATGACTCCGAGTATCGGTCAGCGGGCGTGGCGATCAAGTGGGCGCGGCTTGGTCATCACGTCAAGCTAGTCTCCGCCACCAACGGCGACATCGGCCACTGGCAGATCGCCGGTGGGCCGCTGGCGCAGCGGCGCAGCAAGGAAGTGATGGAAGTGGCGCGGCGGCTCGGCGTCACCAACGAGGTCCTCGACATCCATGACGGCGAAATCTTGCCCACGCTCGAGAACCGGCGCATCTTTACGCGGCTCATCCGGCAGTGGAACGCCGACGTGGTCATCGTCAACCGTCCTAACGACTATCATCCCGACCATCGCTACACCGCGATCCTGGTGCAGGATGCGGCCTACATGGTTACGGTGCCGTTCTTCTGTCCCGACGTGCCGGCGCTCAGGAAGAATCCGGTGTTTCTCTACTCAGCGGACCGTTTCCAGCGGCCGAATCCCTTTCGAGCCGATGTTGCCGTCGCTATCGACGACGTGGCCGACCAGATGTTTGACGCGCTGCTGGTGATGGAATCGCAGATTCACGAGGGCGGTGCAAACGGGGATGCAAGCCTCTATCCCGCCGATCCCGCGGCGCGGCAGCGGCGCAAGGATCAGGTCCGCAAAGAGCTGTCGGATCGCTACGCTGGCTACGCGAACGCATATCGAGATGCTCTGGTGAAGTCGTATGGCGAGGAGAAGGGCAGGAAGGTCCGCTACGCGCAGGCGTTCGAAGTCTGCGAGTACGGCCGCCAGCCTAACGCAGCGGAGTTGAAGCAGATTTTCCCGTTCTAATACGGAATGATCGCGTTCAAATCACGCCGGCCGCGGACAACTCGGAGGATGCGCACCTCCGCCCGGTTAACGCGGTAGAAGATTACGTAGTCGTCGCACGGGAAGCTCCGATATTCCGGATCAAGGTCGCCGCGCTTGCGTCCTAAGTGAGGGTGATCCTTCAGCAGCTCAATCGTCGTGCGAATACGGTCAAGGAAGTTGGAGGAAAACGAAAGACGGTGGGGCACCTAGCTCTTGCCCTTGCGCCTGGCGTGTTGCGAACGGGCTCGCTTCTTGACGTCCTCGAAGAAAGCAACCAACGCCTGTGAGCTATCCGCGCGAACCCCGTTTCCACGCCCAGTCGAAGAATCTGCGTCCTTCAGTTCCCTGAGCAGGGTGGCCCGCTGGCGTTCGTACTCTTCCCATTGCTGCAAGGCAGCCCTAGCGGCGTCGTCCGCGCTCTGAAAGCGCCCGCTGGCGATGCCTTCACGGATAAAGGCTTCCTGGTCGGGCGTCGGCTTAACACGCAATTCCATAGCGATAGTTTACCGTAACCCGTTCTAATACGGAATGATCGCATGCCGCTCCGGCGCGGCGACTTCGTGACCCAGAATCTTGGCGAGGTCCTTGCGCAGGGGCTCGATCGAGCGCGCATAGATCATCTTGTAGGCCTGGCAGAAGTAGTCGAGGTCCTCGAAGCGCGCGTGCGGGCCGTGACGGAACTTCGGGCAGCCGCCGTGGCACACGGACTGGTATTCGCACACCTGGCACTCGGGATGCGCCAGCGTCTTCTTCGACGCAAAACTGTAGCGCCGCGTACGCCGGGCAATCTCGGTCCACGAATCGAGCTCCACGTTGCCGAGCTTCCAATCGCCGGTCACGAAGAAATCGCAGGGATAGACGTCGCCGTTGTACTCGACCACGACGTAGCTGTCGCAGGTGGTGTGCAGCGTGCAGCTTCCCGGCTTCTGTCCCGCCAGTGACTCGGCCACGTTGTCGAAGAAGCGCACGCGCACCTTGCGCCGGTCCGGCCACCAGGCGTCGAACAGCTCGCACAGGAACCGGCCGTACTGCTCCGGCGTGATCGTAAATGGCAAGGGACGGCCCTCGGCATCGAACTCGGCGAGCGGAATGAATTGCAGGTTGTCGAGTCCCATCCGGCGGAAGAAGCGGTACAGCTCCCGGGCGCGACCGACATTTGCCTGGCTCAGCACGCAGAGGATGTTGAAGTCGACATTCTCTTTTTGAAGCAGCTCGATGCTCTCGACGACGCGCTTCCAGGTGCCTCGGCCTTCCTTGTTGAAGCGGTAGAGATCGTGCTCCTCCTGCGGGCCGTCGAGCGAAACGCCGAGCAGCCAGTGATACTCACGAAACAGGCGGCACCAGTCCTTGTCGAGCAGGACGCCGTTGGTCTGCAGCGCGTTGCTCACGTTCTGTCCGTCGCGGCCGTGGCGCTTCTCGAACTCGACGACCTTTTCGAAGAAGGGGAGTCCGGCCAGCGTCGGTTCGCCGCCTTGAAAGGCGAGCACGCTGTTCGGATAGGAGTAAAAGAGATACGTGTCCACGAGGCGCTCGAGAGTCTCGAGCGTCATGCGCCGCGCCGGGAGCGCCTTGTACGGATCGGCCTCGGCGTCGAGATAAAAGCAGGACGAGCGATCAAGATTGCAAGC
>CAZRND010000330.1:0-6344 GCA_964601345.1 uncultured Acidobacteriota bacterium
TCCCAGGATGACAAGAATAGGCACTGCAAAGATGAAGATCAGAACCAGTAAGCTATCCGGCAGCATGACCCCTCTTTTCGAGGCATATTAGCACAGGACGGGTGCGCCTCCGCCGTCGGCGGTACTCTTGCTCAATGGGACCGCGGTAGCCGGCTTGCCCGAGGATCTTCAGGATGCGGGGCCAATCGGCAAGCTCTCTCTCCGTGGTGAGCACGTTGGTCTTCAGATGCACATTTTCAATCTGTGCGTAAGCATCCTTGGGAAAATTGCCGACGTCCAGATTGATGCCAACCCTAGAAGTTGATGGAAAACCCTACGATCGGTCCAACCCGGGGACTCGACTGGTAAAAACCGACCACCAAGCCGAAGTCCAGCGTCAGGTTCTTCCGCAGCGCATAGTTGCCGCCCAGTTGGGTTTGAAGCTGGCCCCGGCCCAGGTCATCATTCGCAGTGACCGCTCCGAACAATTCAGCCCCCAAATCAAGCTTCGAATTGACGTGCCGCACGACCGATGCGCCGCCGGTGAAGACTACGCCGTTGGTGGTGCGGATGCCCTCTGCCCCCGTCAGCGTGTTGCCGGCAAGATAGACGCCGCCATTGAGATGCAAAACGGTTTTTTCGGTGAGCGTTTTTTGTACGATGCCGTTGAGGAAGTAATCCGTAACCCCGGAGCCGAGCTGTCGCTGCGCGTCGCCGGTCGGCAGCTCGACGTTCAGGCTGAGAGCCAGGGCCGGGCGCATCCACCCTTTGCCTTCTTTTGCGAAGTTCCATTTCACGGAAAGGTCCAAGTCGCCGTAACCGACCGCCCGGCGCGGCAGGAGCGCAGAGGGCGCGTTGAACACGGCGAGCATCTGATTGTCGAAGCCGATTTCTACGTTTGGCAGCAGCCCGTAGCTGAATTTGAAGTTCGCGGTGTTCTGGCGCAGGTTCGGGAAAGACGTATTCTGCAGCACGTCGAACTCGTTGTTGAACTCGAAATGGAAGCGGCGGATTTCGGCCACGCCAACGTCGTCGGTGACAAACGGCGCTTGCGCTTCGAGCGCCGAGACAACCAAAGCCAGCAACGGCAAGAGATGCGCCCCGGCCATCCAGCGCCGCATGGACATAACGAACCATCGCACGAGGGGCGTGCCGGAGACAAGGGGATTTGTCGAGGTTGCCAGTGGGCGTCCGCATGGTAAGCTGTGACCGTTGAACTCTCGCGAATTCGGTATCGCCCTCTTGATGGCCGGCGCCTCGCTGAGCGCGCAGCAGCTTGCTTCCTTTCCACCGTCGCAGCAGCCTGCGGCGAACTATCCTCCGGCCCTCGTCGAAGCCGGCCGCGCCCAGTTCCAGCGTGATTGCGCCTTCTGCCATGGACGCGAAGCAGGCGGCGGCGAGAGCGGTCCGGACTTGACGCGATCCATGATCGTCGCCAAAGACGTGGACGGATCGGCGATCGCGCCGCTGGTTCGCGCCGGAGTCCCCGATAAGGGCATGCCGCCCTTTCGGCTCTCGGATGAAGACATGAAGGCTGTTGTGGCGTTCATCCACGCGTCGAAAACGCGCGCGGAGAGCCAAAAAGGCGGACGCCGGGGCGTCGATCCGAGCGATCTGCAAACGGGCAACGCCGGCGACGGCAAGAAATATTTCCAGGGCGCGGGAGGCTGCGCCGGATGCCATTCTCCCGAGGGCGATCTCGCCCACATCGCCTCGAAGTATCGCGGATTGCAACTGCTGCAGCGCATGCTCGCGCCGCGCAACGCCAAGTCGACGGTCACGGTTACCACAAAGGGCGGACAAACGTTCACCGGTACTCTTGCTTATCAAGATGAGTTCGTCATCGCCTTGCGCGACGCCGATGGCAAGCACCGTTCCTGGTTTGTCGAAAACGTGAAGTTCAAGATCGACTCACCGGCCGAGGCGCATACCGCGCTCTTTCCCAAGTACACTGACAAAGACATTCACGATTTGATGGCCTACATTCAGACGCTCAAATAATCCTATGAAGCATTTCCTTTCGGCGTTGTTGTTGCTGTCGTTGTTGCTTTGGGCCGCCTCCGCTGCCGTCGCGCAGGAAGGCGCGATGCCGCCATTTGCGAATCCGCCGCGCGACGCCTGGCCCACCTATCACGGCGATTATTCCGGACGCCGTCATAGTCCGTTGACGGAGATCACGCCGCAAAACGTCAACACGCTGGGACTCGCCTGGGCTTTCCAGACCGGACAGAATCAAGCGATCAAGTCGGTGCCGATCGTAGCCGACGGCGTGGTCTATTTCACGGTGCCGGACAACGTCTGGGCTGTCGATGCGCGGACCGGCCGGCAAATCTGGCACTACACTTACAAGGAAAACAAGGGATTCCACATCGGGCAGCGCGGCGTTTCGATCTACAACAACTTCATCTATTTCATGACCCCTGATGCGCACTTGATCGCGCTCGACGCCAGGGACGGCAAGGTGCGCTGGGACGTCGCGGTGGTCGATTTCACCAAGGGATACTGGACCACGATGTCCCCGCTGGTGATCGGCAATCACGTGATTGTGGGCGTATCCGGCGACTTCGACAATTTGCGCGGCGTTCTGAAATCGGTGGACGCCGAAACCGGCAAGACGCAATGGGAATGGTTTTCCACGCCGCCGCCCGATACGCCCGGCCAGCCGACCGGCGGCATGACCTGGATGACCGGCACCTACGATCCCGCGCTCAACTTGATTTACTGGGGCACGGGAAATCCGACGCCGGTGCTCACCTCGAAGACGCGCCCCGGCGACGGACAATATACGTGCAGCATCGTGGCGCTCCATCCCGACACCGGGAAACTGGAA
Source organism: uncultured Acidobacteriota bacterium (assembly GCA_964601345.1). Taxonomy (GTDB): domain Bacteria; phylum Acidobacteriota; class Terriglobia; order JAJPHL01; family JAJPHL01; genus CAZRND01. Next base: position 2,810 of record CAZRND010000330.1, read on the forward strand.
TGGGCGTTTCAACCCTCTCCGCGCGACACGCACGATTGGGACGCATCGGAAGTCCCGGTGCTGGTGGACGCCAACTTCAAAGGACAGCCGCGCAAGATGCTGCTGCAAGCCTCGCGCAACGGATACTATTTCGTTCTCGATCGCACCAATGGAAAGAACCTGCTGACCAAGCCGTTTGTGGCGGTCAACTGGTCGCTCGGAGTGGACAAGGACGGCAAGCCGATTCCGAATCCCGACAAGGATCCCGCGCCGGACGGCCGCATCATCGCACCCGATGAAGGCGGCGGCACGAATTATCGCTCGCCCAGCTTCGATCCCAAGACCGGATTGTTCATCGTGAGCGCGCGCGACGCCTACAGCCTGTACTTCAACAAAGAAGCGGACGGCGTCTACGGCTGGGCCGGCGCCGACTACGGATTGGGGAGTAAGGCGATCTTGAAAGCGCTCGATTACGAAACGGGGAAAGAGCGGTGGACGCACGATCTTGGTCCTGGCGGCGCCGGCGCGGGCGTGCTCACTACGGATTCAGGACTCGTCTTCACGGGCGACGCCCACGGCAACGTTCTGGCGCTCGAAACTGCCACCGGAAAAACGCTGTGGCATTCGTCACCCGGTCCGAGTATGCAGAACTCGCCGATCACTTACGAACTGGATGGCAAGCAGTATGTGATGACCGCCAGCGGAGGCGTGCTCTTCACTTGGATATTGCCGCGCAAGAATTAAAGGGAGGACAACGATGATGAGAACGTTGACGCTGGCCGCAATTCTGTTGAGTCAGGCGGCATTCGCCCAACCGGCGAACTGCCCGCCCGAAGGGTTTCAAGGTGGATTTACGCGCGGTTGTCCGCAGCGGCAATTCGCGAATCCTGCCGACGTCTCCGCGATGATGGCGGCGCTCCCCGATAAGCCCTACGCCACGCCGAAGAGCCCGCGCCGTGTGCTGGTGCTTGGCCGCGCCGTCGGCTGGGTTCATACCTCCATCCCGCTGGCGGCGAAGATGGTCGAGTATCTCGGCGACAAGACCGGCGCCTGGATGACGGACATCACCTACGATGCCGCCGCGATTACACCGGAGAATCTGAAGCGGTACGACCTGGTGTTTCTCGACAGCACGACGATGGATTTTCTCGACGATCCCAACGACAAAGCAGTCAGCGACGTACGCCGGCGCGCGCTGCTGGACTTCGTCAAGGGCGGGAAAGGGCTGGCCGGCATCCACGCCGCCACCGACAGCTATCACACCACCGGCCGCCCGGGTTCAGGTGAATCTGCTCCGGTCGCCGGCACGTGGCCCGAGTTCAACGAGATGATCGGCGGCTTCTTCAAGTTCCATTGGGTGTACCCGACGCTGATCCCCGTCAAGATCGACGATCCTTCGAGCCCGCTGACGGCGATGTTCCCACCCAGAGGCTACGAGATCGTGGACGAAACCTACACGTTCGCGCAGGATTCGTTCAGCCGGAAGCGGGTCCACGTCCTCACCAGCATCAACTACCAGAGGATGAGTGCCGAGGACAAAGCCAAGGAACCGGCGGCGACGAAACGGACCGACGGCGACTACGCGTTGAGTTACATACAACGCGTCGGCAACGGCCGCGTTTTCTATGAGGCGCACGGCCATGACGAGAAGGTGTACTCTTCGCGTCCGTTCGTGGCCCACATGCTGGCGGGCATCCAGTACGCGCTGGGAGATCTCGCGGCAGACGACAGCCCGAATCAGAAGTAGCCGCCTCAACGAACCGGGCGTCCAAATAATACCCAGGCGAAACCGGTGCAAGGCCGGCTGGAACCGTGAGACGCCTCTCGGAGTCAAGCGTGACGATCACGGTGGGATTATCCCACCAATGCTACCAGCGTCAATGCGCAAGGTCAGAACGAGTGCGCGTTTAGCGAGCGTTGCGGATATCGTTTTGCAGTTTTGCAATCAGCCCAGGGACTTTTTCAGGAGCTTGCTCGGGAAACTCTTCGTACTCCAGCGCCAGATAGCCGCGGTAGCCGGCTTGCCCGAGGATCTTCAGGATGCGGGGCCAATCGGCAGGCTCTCTCTCCGTGGTGCGCACGTTGGTCTTCAGATGCACGTTGGTCGCGTAAGGAACGCACATCTCAATCTGCGCGTAAGCATCCTTGGGAAAATTGCCGACGTCCAGGTTGATGCCGACCCACGGCGAGTCCGCCTTCTTCACAATCTCCACCGTGCGGTCGGCGTTCGTGGTGATGCCGCCATCGTCCTCAACGCCCAGCGTGACCCCTTTCCGCGCAGCCTCATCGGCGCAACGCTTCAAGGTCTCGACCGCCCATCCCACTGCCTGATCCTCGGTTGCGCCTTTCGGCACCGGGCCGCCAAAAACACGTATGTGAGACGCGCCAATCTTTTCCGCGGCAGCCAGCCACATCCGGACTTTCTCAACCTCGGCAGCTTGCAGTGCCGGAGTCGGTTGAGCCATGTTGGCGCGAACCGCGAGGGAGTAGATGTGGACCGCCGAGCGATAGGCAAGTTTCTTCAGGGACAGCAGCGTCTGATCGCTGGTGTCCGGCAGCCAATAAACGGTCATGTCAATGCCGTCGGCGCCGAGGCTCGCAGCCAGACGGATCAGCGCCTCGTAAGTCATCGTCTTGGCCGCGAACTGGACTCGAAAGGAATAGGCGCAAATGGCGGAGAGGAAGCGCGCGCCGGGCGCCGGCAGCAAAGCGGCGGCGAGCAGCCGTAGCGAGTCCCGCCGGTTCAACGAGCTAGTCGCTTCATGCCACATCTTGAGGAATCCTACCACAGCGCTTCAATTCATACTCAGAATCGCCTACGCTCTATAGGATGGAATCAAGCAGACGCAGCGGGATCAACCGGTGGTGGCGCGTCGTGGGCGGACTGTCGATGAACCTCGCTCTCGGGACGCTCTACGCATGGAGCGTGTTCGTCGCGCCTCTGGAAGAGCGCTTTGGATGGAAGCGAACCGATACGTCCATGGTGTTCATGATCGCGGTGATTGTGTTCGCCCTCAGCTTCGTTGCGGCCGGCAGGATTCAGGATAAATTCGGGCCGCTCCCATGCTCGCTCGCGGGCGGAATCCTGGTGAGCCTGGGATTCTTCTTGTGCTCGTACACCGCGAGCCTCAACTATCTGTACGTTTGCTTCGGCGTGATCGGCGGGCTCGGGAACGGATTCGGGTACGCGACGCCGATTCCAGTGATGGCCAAATGGTTTCCGGACAAACGCGGGCTGGCAGTTGGGCTGGCGGTCGGCGGCTATGGCGCAGGGTCGGCGATCTTCGGACCGCTGGCGCAGTTGAAGCTGATTCCAACGTACGGGCTGCCAGCCACGTTTCAGATTCTCGGCGGCATTTTTCTGGTGATGACGATTGTCGGGGCGCTGCTGCTGCGGAATCCGCCGGAGGGATACCGGCCCGAAGGGTGGTCGCCGGCGGAAGCCAAAAGCGCGGCGGCATCGCGCGACTTCACGCCCGGCGAAATGCTGCGCACACCGACCTTCTACTTGATGTGGGTGGGTTATGCGCTGGGCTGTTCCGCGGGCCTGATGGTG
>CAZRND010000331.1:0-6341 GCA_964601345.1 uncultured Acidobacteriota bacterium
TCTTTGTGATCTCCGTAAACTCCTTGCTGAATTCCGCGAAGAACGCCACGCGGTAGCGCCGAGCGCCCTGGGCCGGGATCACGCGCCCGATCTGCGAGAAGAAAAACGGAGGCGTGGCTTCCGGCGCAACGGCTTCCACTCCGGCGAGTCCCATCTCCTTCAACAACCCCGAACGCCGCACCATGTCGCGCAGGCCGGTCTGCTGATAGAGCCAGAGCATCCTCCCAAAGGCTCTCATCATCAGGGGAGAGAGGAGCAGGTGCCGGTAGAGCAACCGCCGCGCGATCCGCTCGAGCAGGGGCCGGCGATGATGCTGCTCGATCTGCGCGCGGGCCGCTTCCACCAGCTTGCCGTACTCCACGCCGCTCGGGCACGCCGTCTCGCAGGCGCGGCAATCGAGGCAGAGATCGATGTGATGCACGAAGCTGTCGGCGAGCGGAAGCCGTCCCTGCTCCACTTGGATCATCTGGTAGATGCGGCCACGCGGCGAGTCCGCTTCGTTGCGCAGCTCGCGATAGGTGGGGCATGCGTTCAGGCAGAGTCCGCAATGCACACACTTGATGTAGTCGTCGTACTGCGGCGCGTCGGGTCCGGAATAGCCGTTCAGATGCCCCCCACAAAGCTTCCGGCGTTGAGGATGCCGCCGGGATCGAGCGCCTGCTTCAATTGCTGCATGACGGGGAAATCGTCACCGGGTGGTCCCCAGCGGTCGAGCGGACTCAGCGGAATCGGCGAATATTCGACGACGGCGCGCACGCCGAGCGGCGCCAAGACGCGCCGAGCGGCGGTCAAGTACCCCGCGACGTCCGGAGGCTGCGCGTAGAAATAGGTCACGCCGGTTCCGGCGCGCGCGACAACCGCGTCCGCCGGAACGGCCTCGATGCACGCGCCGACCTGCGCGATGGTCGACGCTGCGCGGATGCGCAGCGCGCCCTTGGCGTGTTCCTCCATGTGCGCGGGCAGGTCGCAGACGGCGCGCCAGAGGCGCGCCTCGTCATGGCCGGAGAGTGTGGCCGAGGCGCGCGCGCCGTGCGCGCGCGCCATCGCCGCGATCTCGCGCCGGTAACGCTCGATCACCTGGTCGAGCCCGCCGTAAGCCACGACCAGAATCCACGCGCCGGGTGGCAATTCCTGCGGCGAAACGATGCGCGCCGCCTCGGCGTTCAGCAGGTCCATCGCCAGCGGCGTCAGCGCAGATTTCTGGATCGCCGTCCGCGCCGCGAGTGCCGCGGCCGCGGTGTCGAATCCCATCGCCGTCGTCTCGCGCGCGCGTGGGATCGGGAACACTTTGAAATTCACCTGCGTGATCGCGGCCAGCGTTCCAGCCGAGCCGATGAGCATCTTGGCGAGATCGTATCCGGCGACGTTCTTCACCACTTTGCCGCCGCTCTTCACCAGCTTCCCTTCGGTCGTGGCGAAGCGGATGCCGATGACCATGTCGCGCGCCGTCCCGTAGAAAAGCCGGAAAGGCCCGCTCAGATTTGCCGTGAGCGCCGCGCTTACCGTAGTGCGGTCCGGACGCGGCACGCCGAGCGGCAGCCACTGCTGATGCGCGGCCAGAGCGGCGTCGAGCGTGGCGAAGGTCGCGCCGGCCTCGACGCTCATCGTCAGGTCGGCGGCATTGTATTCGAGGATACGGTTGAGGCGGTCGAGGCGCAACTCGAAGCGGGAGTCGAATCGCAATCCGGCGGGACCGGCATAGGCGAGGACCGCGGCGACTTCTTCCTGCGTACGCGGCGAGACGAAGGTCTCGCCGGCGCAGCCCTCGCCGACAATATCCGAAAGCGCCACGAAGTCGAGTTTACTTCAGCCCTGCCGCGAAGGCGCGCATTTCTCGAACGATCTCGGCGTCGTTCGAGAGGAAGATGTAGAAGTTCGCTCCCGGCACTTCCACGACCCGCGCCGACGGCACGCCCTTCTGCAGGTCCTGCCTATGGCGCGCGCGGATAGCTCGATCCACCTCATACTGCTGTTTCATCGCGGCGCGTTCCTCATCGTTCGCCGGTTGATACTTCTTTACCAGGTCGTCGAATGGCGCCGGCGCGGCGAAGAAGGCCAGCACCGGCACTCGAATCTGCGCGTAGTCCGGTTTCTTCCGCCCCTCGAAAATCGCCTGGCGGATGCTGTTCGGCGTGATGTACTGGCCCATCGAGCCATCGGGGTTGGCGACATAGAGCTGGCGCAGCTCGGACTCCGGAAACGCCACGCCGTGCTCGCGCTTCTGCCACACGCGGTACGCCTCGAACGAGGACAAGTCCGGCCTGGACGGATTGCGCATCGCGGCCGGGAGCTTCTTGCCATCCGGCGGCGTAACGCCATAGTCGGACATTACCAGCGTCGGATCCTCCGCCGAATTGAGGTAGACCAGTCCCGCGACGCGCTCGGGGTGCGTCGCGCCGATCGTGCTGAGGTCCTGCCCGCCGAAGGAGTGTCCGGCCAGGATGGGCTTTTCGATCTTCAGCGCATCGAGGACGGCGAGCACGTCGGCCGCCGAACGCTGCGCCGTATAGCCGGAGAAAGCGTGGCTCGAGGCGCCGTATCCGCGCCGCGTGATTCCATAGACGTGAAAGGACTCAGCAAGCTTGGGAGCGAACTCGTCGTAGGAATGCGCGGTGAGGTATCCACCCAGCAGGACGACCGGACGTCCCGCGCCGCCCCAATCGAGAACTTCCAGCTTTACCCCTTCGTCGACGGGGATGAGCTGAACGGTGTGCTTCGAAGGGTCGGTCCAAGAGGCAAATAGAAGGGTGGCCAGGGCAAGGTATCTCATATGACTAGGATATATTTAAAATTCGTGAACACGAACATTAGCTGGGTGGGTCTGCGAGCAATACCGCTTCGAAGCCGGCTTGTTGAAAATGCCGGTCTGCGGTCAGAGCCCTTGAGACGGCCCGCTGCTCCATCGTCATAAACGACAGGCAGTCCGTCAGACTCCAATGCTTGTCGCCAGCGCCTGCTTCACCCAAGTACCGGCTCCAGGCTAGGGCATGATCGTGGTATTGGTCAGAGTTGTGAGAAAGGGCAATCCAAAACGAGGTGTCGGCGAAAAAGGCCGGTTTCGCGTTCAAACGTCTCTCTTAGGCAGGCCGTAGAGATAATGGTCATGTTGGACGGATAGGTCCTAATGCAGGCTTGGATGGTGACTTGCATTCGAAGCGATCCATGCAAGTGCAGACTCGCCGTTAATGTGCTCATCCTTGCCCTTGGGCTCAATTCTGACGACCAACGCTTGATTTGGACGGAGGTCGACGGGTTCATCCGGGACGATGACCTTGCCATCAAAATGTGCGTTGATCGCAATCATCCTGGTATTATCGCATGAAAAAGAAGGGCAGTAACTACACCTTCTCCCATTCCCAGATTCCGTATCCGACCGATTGATCGACAGGAAGCTTCGCATTTTTCAGATGCAGGATGATCTGGCCGCGGTGGTGCGCCTCGTGGGCCAGCATGTAGCCGAGAAAGGCCACCGGGCCGCGCTTGGCTCCCTTGACCTTGCCCGTTTTTTCGGCTTCGGCGAGCATTTCGGCAACGGCGTCGCTCGATCCTTCGAGAGCCTTCTTCAAGAGCGGCTTGGTCGCCTTGCCCTTTTCAATCTTGGCGAGTCCCTTCAACGCCGCCGGCGCGGATACCTCGAGCCACATGCAGCGCACTTTGTGCAGATGGGCAAACTGGTCGCCGACGCTGCGCGCTTTGAGATTCGCGGCCACCGCCAACTGCTGCTCGCTCAAGTGATCAAGCAGCTTCAAATTGACGCGGTTGTTCAACCGCCAGGTGTCGACTAGCGTGTAGTTATCGCTTCCCATCGCCCACTCTCCTCGGAACGAAACATTGCTTCAATCACGGCCATGTTTCCCAACGCATCCTCTACTGGCACGGGCACGGGGCCGTCCTCGAGAATCGCGCGCGCCATGGCGTCCCCCTGCAGCGTGTACTGATCGCAGATGGCGAATTCCTCGACGTTGTCATTCACGAAGATCCGCGTGGGACGGTCGGGCGGCGCGTTGAACGGGATCTCGACTTCGATGCGCCCGCGCGTGCCGAGCAGATGCATCCGCTGGTAGGGCGCCATCTGCGTGCCGCACGAAAAGTGGCACTGCCCGGCGGCGTATTCGAGCAGTCCGGACGTTCGACGGTCGGTCTGGAAATTCGGATCGCGATCCATGGTGCCGATGGCGCGCACCGGCTCCGCGCCGAAGAGCCAGCGCGAGAGCGTGATGGGGTAACAGCCGACGTCCATCAGAGCGCCGCCGCCGATGGCGCGCTGGTTGCGGATGTTCTTAGGGTCGACGTTCGTGTAGCTGAAGAATCCGGCGATCGCGCGCATCTCTCCAATGGCTCCCGAACGGACGAGCTCCCGCGCCCGCAGCCATTGCGGATGACAGCGCACCATGAAGGCTTCGCCGATTTTGACCTTGGCCCGGTCGCGCGCCTCGATCAGGCGGCGCGCCTCGGCCGTCGAGAGTCCGATGGGCTTCTCGCAGAGCACATGCTTTCCGGCCTCGGCGCAGCGGATGGACCAGGGCACATGCAGATGGTTCGGAAGGGGGATGTAGACCGCGTCGACCGCCGGATCGGCCAGCAATTCCTCGTACGATCCGCAGGCCTTGGGAATGCCGAGGCGTCCTGCGGCCTGCCGGGCCTTCTCGATATCGCGCGAGGCGATCGCGGCGACTTCGCACAACGCGCCGCGCTGCATCGCCGGGATCACTTTTTCGACGCCGATCTTGGCGACGCCCAGCACGCCCCACCGGACCTTGCGCATAACCCCACAATGTTACACTTCCTCCATGAAATCGATACTGGTTGTTTTGCTGACCACTGTGTTCGCCTCGGGACAAGCAAAGATGTCGCCGGGCGCCGCCGAAATGTCGAAGCTCCTCGGCCTCGGACCGAGCCTGGAGCAGGCGCGCACGAGCGTCGACGCGCGGCTCGATGTCACCGAGGCGATTCTGGCGTCGTCGCTCGAGGTGGACGGCGTCCTGGCGGAGCTCGAGAATGAAGAGGCGAGAGCCGCCGAGGTCCGCGCCGCCTTGGAGGCGGAGCGCGACCGCCGCGTCGGCCTGAACTCCGTCGCCAATATCATCACCGGCGGCGGCGTCGGCGCGGGCGGCCAGGCTCTGCAGATCAAGCACAGCACGGCGGGCAACCTGTTGGGCGCGATCACCGGCGGAATCTCCACTGTGCTCTCGTTCGTCGCCATCCACCAGCAGCATGGCGGGAAACTGCCGCTCGGCCAGGCGCCGAACATGCTGGCGAAATTCTTCGATCGCCCGGCGGAGTTCCACAGCGATTATCCGGAAGCAGTGTGGACTTACCTGAACTCCGTCCCGCCCGGCGATTCGGCCGACGAGACGCGCAGGCAGCAACTGATCCGCAAGTGGACGGCGGAGGGGCACATCGGGAAGGATCCGACGCGAATCGACCTTCTGACCAGCGGCGTCTCGCAGCAAAGAGCATTGTCGATCGACGTTCTGTCCGACCGCGCCGCGATGCTGGCCGAGGTCCGAGCGATGCTTTTTCTGATGAAGCGCGATCTCGGCAAACTGCTGCTCTACGCCAGAGAGAGCCGGAAGGCGGCCTTGTGATATCCTCCGCTGTGAATCATGCCGGATGAGCACTCCCTGACCGGTAAAATGCTGGGGCGCTTCCACGTCCTCGAGAAGGTGGGCGAGGGAGGCATGGGAGTGGTGTACCGGGCCACCGATACGCGGCTGAATCGCACCGTGGCGCTCAAGCTCATCCATCCCACGCTGCTTGAGGATGCCGACGCGCGCCGCCGCTTTCTGCGCGAGGCGCAGGCCGCCAGCGCGCTCACCCATCCGAACGTCTGCATTATCCACTCGATCGAGGAGGAGGGCGGCCAGCTCTTCCTGGTGCTCGAGTATCTCGAGGGCAGCACCATGAAGGCGCGCGCCGCCGAGCTGCGCACCGACTGGAAAAAACTGCTCGACTGCCTCATTCAAGGCGGCGAAGGGCTGGCCGAAGCGCATCGCTGCCATGTGGTCCATCGCGACATCAAGCCCGCCAACCTGTGGATCACTCTGCGCGACCAGGTCAAGATCATGGACTTCGGGCTGGCCAAGCAGATCGGCCCCGCCAAGGCGGCCTCGGAATCGGCGGCCACCGCCGATTTCACCGAGCGAGGCGTCACCGTCGGCACGACGCACTACATGTCGCCCGAGCAGGCCCGCGGACGCGAAGTCGATACGCGTAGCGATATCTTTTCGTTCGGCGCGGTGCTGTACGAAATGGCCACGGGCAAGCTGCCTTTTTCCGGGGCCGGCACGGTAGACGTCCTCGATCAGATCCTGAACGCCGAGCCGCCGCCGCCCTCGCAA
>CAZRND010000332.1:0-6323 GCA_964601345.1 uncultured Acidobacteriota bacterium
CCGCCTCCGGCCGCCCATGGTGACACGCCCGGCGGAACAAAAAAGCCCGGCATTGCTGCCGGGCTTCGGTTCGCGAAGTTCTTCTTGTCGTTGGCGATCAGGCAGGCTGGATATTGCCAGCCGCCTGCTTGCCGCGCTCGGTGATGATCTCGTAGGAGATCTTCTGACCTTCGTTGAGCGAGCGCATTCCGGCGCGCTCAACGGCGGTGATGTGGACGAACACATCCTTCGAGCCGTCATCGGGCTGGATGAATCCATAGCCCTTCTGGGTATTGAAGAACTTCACAGTTCCAACAGGCATCAAACGTTCCTTTCACGCTTCATGTCGCCCGCACGCTCATCGCGCGGTCGGCAACTCTCCGTAGTTTTGGGATTTCAACTTGAAGCCGCCGGCCCAAACGGGAGCGCATCAGGAAGATGCCGAAAACCAGGTTGCGGAGCGGGCAAATAGACAAAATCGGCGTCTAGGTCAACAAGATCCGCGGTTTCGAGCGTGTCTGAGTGGCGACACATAACGTTTTATGAATTGGTAATTGCCGGTGCTTATAGTTTTTTGCTCACGGCAAAGGACACGGGAATTAACGGCTCATTAAGCACGCGAGGCGACATGCACAACGGCAAGGATCACCGCAAGTCTCGCCAGGGGCGGTAGGGACGGCAGTGCCGCAAGCGCGATCGCCGCAGCGGCCGCGGTCGCGGCATAGAAACGCCAGTTGAAATACAGAATCTCGAGCACGCCTCGATACGGCCCGCGCGCGGCGACGGTCTTCATCACAGCCCCACACGCTCGCCACGGAGCCATTGATACGGCACATCGCGGACATGAAACGCATTTGCCAACAGCGGCGCCGCCTTGCAAAAAGGCTCGCGCTCCAGAAAGGTGTTTTGCCGAATTTCTACGGCCACCGGCTGCGGATCCCATTCCTGGCGCAGCGCGCGAATCACAACGATGGAATGCGTCTCGGCCTCGTAGTCGAAGGTATAAGGCAGCGGTCCGGCGAATCGCCGCGCTTCGTCCAGATTGTCGAAGGGAGATCCGCGAGGACAGGCGGAGGCCGGTCCGACAACCACGACGTCCAGATCGGCGTCTCCACGCGGCGTTCGGATGGTCCAATGAAGCTGTCCCTCGCGCTCTTCCAGCGTCGCGCGACACAATTGGTAGTTGTAATGCGTCAGCAGATTTCCGGCCAGGACCATCCAGCGATGATCGGTGTCGCTGCGAAGGATGCGGAGTCCGCGCTTGGATTGCGCGCCGCGATCGAGGCGCGTAAAGATGCGATAGCCGCTCAAAAAGAAGTCGCGTCCCAGGAATGCGGGAAGAAAACTTGGCCGCAAGCGCTCGGTCTGGACGAGCGCAATCGCTAGAAACGCATGGCCGCGAAAGGTGTCCAACACCAGGCCCTCGGGTAGCAGAGGGCGCAGGATCTCCGGTGCGAACGCATAGGTCAAGACCAGGGAGTGACGGAAGAACGCGCTCACCGGCAGAGGATGGCGTTTCAATCGATATGCGTGCAGCATACTGTCCCCCAGAGCATGGAACGATCGCTTGATGCGAGATCTCCGACCCGACCGCGGGGCGGCTCGCCGAAACTGCGGCCTACCACGACCGCGCCGGGAGCTGCGGCGTGGCGGAGCCCTTCGTCGAAGCGATACCCATAGTCGGCAGACGCTCCGCTGTCGCCGATGTTGGAGAGCGCGAAGGCATCGAAGGTCGCAGGCGGGCAGCCCTCCAGAAAATCAGCGGCTTCGGCGCAGACAAATTGAATCGGATGCAGCGCCCGCCCCGGCTCGGGATGCGGAGTCCCGAGGAGCAAGGTGGCCGCGTAGGGATTCGACCGATTCGCGTGACGACCCCACCCCCGCCGCAAACGCTCGCGGATCCGCGCGCCGAAATGCGAGGGCAGGTCGGCGACCGCGGAATTGGCGTAGAAGAGCCGGAGGATCTTCGGTCCGAGGAAAGTGTCGATCATCGCGCGCCACAAGCGTGTATCGAGCCGGCGATCCCAATAATCGAGTTGCTCCTCGGGATCGCAGAGGTTCAAAAACTCCGCCAGCTTGCGATCGCTCCATCCGACCAGCTTCGTGGCTTGCCGTCCAAGCGCGAGCATACGCTCTGCGGCTCCCGGACGCGCGGCCCCTCCCGCGGCGCGCGATCGCGCATAGGCAAGCTGCGCTGGATTGACGTCCACCGCAGTCACACGATGGCCTGCGGCCGCCAAGTCCCTCGCAGTGGCTCCGCTCGATGCAATGCAGAAAACACGACTGCCCGGAGGGAATGCCTGCAACTCAATTGCGGAATCCTCGTAAGTCTCGCCAAAGAGGAGGCGCTTGGAGCCGCCACGGAAGATCTCAGAGGTATGCGGCATGATGCCGATCCTCCGCTGCGATCCAAACCAGGACCAGGAACGCGACGTTTTGCAGGATCATTCCCGCTGGATCGGGAATGAGGTGTGACGCCCAAACGACGCCGCCGGCGTTCATGGCGACGAGCAACGCCGTTTGCAGGATTGCCGCAAGCCGCAAACGGCGGCCCCAGAGAACCCACAGCGCAATGACGGATTCCAGCAAGCCAAGAGCAATCAGTGCCCAGTGCCCCGCGGCCGGCGAGAGAAATGGGACGGAGGCGATGACCGCCTGGTGCCGCGGCGCCTGGCCCAAGACTTTGCACCACAGTCCTTGATACAGCCAGACCAACGCAATCGAAGTGCGCGCAAGCAAACGGTCAGGCATGTTCGTCCCCTTCTTCCGACAGAACCAGCAACTCTACAATCTTGGAACGCAGCGGCTTCAACAGCGTGAAACTGGCCATCTTCAGGCTGCCGACCAGAAGCGCCAGGCTCTTCTCCGCCAGCACATGGGTGTGCCGCTGCTCGTGAGAGCGATCGTAGATCCAGTAGAGGATCAGTCCCATCTGATACAGCCATAGCATCTTCGGCAAATGCGCAGCGAGATCCTCGGGGATGCTGATGCCGCCCGGTTCGGCTGTAATGGCCGCGCCGAAGTAGGCTTGGTCGCGCTCCCGAATATGCCGGGTCTCGGCGCTGAAGGGAGACAGTCTGTTCTGCGGGTCGGCGGCATGACGGAACAACGCTCCCAGGAACGCGCGGTCAGGACGAAAATATTCGAATTTGGCGTTCACAATCGCGGCCACTCGCTGCTCGAAGTCCGTCGCCGTAGCCAGGGCGGCTTCGATGCGCGATCCCATTTCCTCGCTTGCACGCTCGTAGAAGGCCATCACGAGATCGTCCTTTGAATCGAAGTAGTAGTAGGCCGACCCCAACGAGACTTGTGCGCGGGTAGCAATTCCACGCATTGTGGTACGCTCAAATCCTTTATTACGAAATAGATGCAGCGCAGCATCGAGGATTCGCGTTTGGGTCGCCTCGGCCTTCGGAGTTCGCTTCTGGGCGGTCACTCGATCAATACTGAACATGTTCAAAAACATGATATGCCCGGCCGTAATCCCATGTCAAGACATTTTTGAACATGTTCATAAACGCCGTAAACGCCGATTGTGATAGAAAGCAGATACGGAAGGAGTCTGTGCTTTGTTTCTGGTGGAAGCTGCGATCGTCATCGCCGCAAGCACCGTGCTCGACGGCCGGGGCGGCGTGCTGCACAATACGCGGATCGTCGTCGAGGGATCGAAGATCGTCCGCATCGATCCCAAGGCAAAGCCGGTCACTTACGACCTGCGCGGACGCACGGTGCTCCCCGGCTGGATCGAATCGCACTCGCATCTGAGGTGGAGCTTTGGCCCGGACGGAAAGAACGTCAACGAGGGTGGCGGCACGCCTGAAGCCGCGGCCGCGAATGCGCAGGCCACGCTCATGGCCGGGTTCACGACGATCCAAAGTCCCGGCGCGGTAAACGCGCGGATCACCGGTCCGCGCGTCCTGTCCGGCGCCGAGCCGATCATGGGACAGGGTGAAAAAAATGGAACGCCCGATGAAATCCGCGCCTTCGTGAGAAAGCAAAAGGCCGCAGGCGCGGACCTGCTCAAGATTTTCGCCTCCGGAGGAATGCGCCAAGGCGGCATGACGCTCTCCCAGGAACAACTGAATGCCGCGTGCGACGAGGCGAACAAGCAGGGGCTTCGCACGCTCGTACACGCCTACCGCGATGCCATCAAGGGCGCGGTGCTCGCGGGATGCACCGAAGTCGAGCATGGCCTCGGCGCGACGGACGACGATCTGAAGCTGCTGGCCGAAAAAGGTGTCTACTTCGATCCGCAAGCCGGCCTGCTGCTCGAGACCTATCTTCAGTTCAGGGACAAATACGCCGGAACGCCCTTCTTCCCTGCCAAGCCCGAGGCGTTCGAGCCCATGAAGGACCTCCTCGAGCCCACACGCGAATTGATGCGCCGCGCGGCGAAGGTTCCCGGTCTGAAAATCGTCTTCGGCACCGACGCCGTGGCCGGCTCGCACGGACGCAACGCCGAGGAATTCGTGATGCGCGTGCGCGAATGCGGCGTCGATCCCATGGCGGCGATGGTCTCGGCCAATTCCCGCGCGGCCGAAGCGCTGCGGATGTCGGACAAAATCGGCGCAATCGCACCCGGACTCGAGGCGGACATCATCGCGCTCGACGGCGATCCTCTCCGTGACATCGAAGCTGTAAGGCGCGTGGTGTTTGTGATGAGGGGGGGCGTTGTCCACAAAAAGTAAGGAGTGGCAATTCTTCAAGTCGTTGCACAGGGCCGACCTGACGCTGGCGACGGCCTGGTGGGGATTGCTCGTCTTGCGCGGGTTGTTGCCGGCGCTCTTCGCCCTCTCTATGGGCGCGCTGGTCGGCGCGGTGCAGCGCGGCGAGTCCCTCTTCGTGCCGCTGCAGGTGGCCGGGACAGTGCTGATCCTGCTGCAAATCACGCCGCCGCTCCATCGCACCGCGGGCTCGAATCTCGGCAGTCGCACCGCCGCGTGGCTCTACGACAAACTGTCCATGGCCTGCACGGCTCCGCCCGGAATGGGGCATCTCGAGGATCCGAAACTCACCACCGATCTCTCGATGGCGCGCGACTTCGATCTCGGCATCACCGGACCCCCAATGTTCATCTCGATGGACTTCATCGCTTCGGGTCTCGTGGAAATGGTCGGGGGAGTGGCGGCGGGTGCGGTGCTCTTCGGATACGCATGGTGGGCGCCGCTCGTGGTCTGGGCCGCCTGGTTCGCCACTCACTGGCTGCTGCGCGAGAGCGCCATATGGTTTGATCGCAACACCGAGGAAGTCCGCGCCGCGCAGCGCCACGCCGAATACGCCTACCGTCTCGCGGTCGATCCGCCGTCGGCGAAGGAGGTGCGCCTCTTCGGCCTCGCCACTTGGGTGGTGGAGCGGTTCAGCTCGCGCCGCCGCCACTTGCTCGACTTGCAGTATCACGCGACGCGCTTGCGCGAGCGGCCTGTGTTTTGGAGCCTGCTCCTGGTCACGAGCGCCAACACCGCGGTCCTGTGCTCGATCGCGATCGATGCCGCGGCGGGACATCTGACGTTGGCGCAGGCCGTGACCTTCGCCGGCGCGGCGGTGGCTGCAGGCATGCTCGCCAGCCAGCAGATGACCTGGGCGATCGACGGCGCCGCGGCGCCGGTCGCCGCCGTCATGCGTCTCGAGGAAGCGATGGGCAAGGCCGGTCATCTCGAATCGCGAGCGCGCGGCGCGAAGGATATGCCGGCGCACGAGATTCGCTTCGACCACGTGACGTTTGCGTATCCCGGATCGCCCGAGGTGCTGCGCGATTTCAACCTCGTGATCCCCGCGGGCTCGTCGCTGGCCATCGTCGGGCAGAACGGCGCGGGCAAGACCACGCTCGCCAAGCTGCTCTGCCGCCTCTACGATCCCACCAGCGGCGCGATCGAGATCGACGGCCAGGACTTGCGCGGCTTCGATCTCGGGTCGTGGCGAAGCCGCGTGGCCGCCGTGTTTCAGGACTTCGTGCGCTTCGAGCTGCCACTGCGCGACAACGTCGCGCCCGGGGGTGCATCCTCCGGCGCCTCCGATGACGTCATCAATGCGGCGCTGGCGCAAGCGGGCGCGTCGCATCTCGCTTCGCTCGATACGATTCTGGCGCGCGGATACGAAGGCGGCATCGATCTCTCGGGCGGACAGTGGCAGCGCGTCGCGCTGGCGCGGGCGCTCTGCGCGGTGCGGCTCGGCGCGGGAGTCGTCCTGCTCGACGAGCCGACAGCGCAGCTCGACGTCCGCGGCGAAGCGGAAATCTTCGAGCGCATCCTGACCGCCACGCGCAACGTCACGACGATCCTGATCTCGCATCCCTTCTCCACGGTGCCCCGCCCCCACCGCATCCGCGTCCCCGAGCACGGACGCGC
>CAZRND010000333.1:0-6315 GCA_964601345.1 uncultured Acidobacteriota bacterium
GTGGCTCCGGCGCCCGCTCCGCCGCGCGCAGCGTCCTACCCGTCAGCCACGGGCTTCGCCTGCCGGGGCGGCGGGCACCGCTACCACTGCGAAAAGGATCTCCGGGCCGTTTAGCGAAATCGTCAGGTTCGCCTGTATCACCGGCGGCAATCCGCCGCCGAGCTGCTTCCAGGTCGATCCGCCGTCGGTGGACTTGTAGATTCCGCCGTCCGATCCTCCGAAGGCGAGGTTCTCCATGAATCCTTGCTGCTGCTGCCAGAGCGCCGCGTAGACGACGTTGGGGTCCTTCGGATCGATGCGCACGTCGTCGGCGCTGATGTACTCGTCTTTGTACAGGAATTTCTCGAGCGTCGCGCCGCCGTCGGTCGAGCGGAAAATCCCGCGCTCGGCGTTCGGACCATAGGGATGTCCGAGCGCCGCGACGAAGAAGCGGTTGGGATTGCGCGGATCCACGTCGATGTGCGCGATCATCTGCGAATCGCGGAGCCCGATGCGCCGCCAGCTCTTGCCCGCGTCGGTGGACTTGTACACGCCGTCGCCGGTGGCAAGGTCCGGGCGGATGATGCCCGCGCCCGTGCCCACATAAATGATGCTCGGATCGGAGGGCGCAACGGCGATCGCTCCGATCGAGCCCGTGGTCTCGGCGTCGAAGAGCGGCGTCCACGTCGAGCCGTAATCCGTGGAGCGCCACAGCCCGCCGTTGTCGAAGCCGATGTAGGCGACGTTGCGCCGGCTCGCCACACCCGCCACGGCGCGGGCGCGTCCGGCGCGCGGCGGTCCAATGGAGCGCCAGCGCATCTCGGAATACAGTTGCGAATCGATCGCGTTGTTCTCTTGCTGCGCCAGGCCGAGCAGCAGAATCACGGCAGAAAGCAGTGCCAGCGTGCGAATCATCATGACGGAAATCCTCCCCGAACCCACGAGTGTATGGATACAATAGATTATTCACCATGACAACCGGATTCGGCGGGCGCTTCTGGGCGCTGATCGGCGCCACATTCCTGGGGTTCCTCGGGATCGGCACGGTGCTGCCCTTGATGGGTCCGCATGTCCGCCACGATCTCGGCGCATCGGACCGCGCCGTGGGGTTCGTCATCGGGATTTTTTCCTTCGTCGCGCTCAGCGGACGCGTGATCTCCGGTCCGCTTGCCGATCGCAAGGGACGTAAGGCTGGATTCCTCACCGGGCTCACCAGTTGCGCGCTGGCCGGCGCGGCCTATCTTCTCCTGCCGGGCATGACCGGCGCTTTCATGGGACGAATCCTGCAAGGATTCGGCGAAGCCTGCCTCTACACCGGCGCGGCGGCGTGGGCCGTCGAGCTCGGCGGCATCGAGCGCAGCGCGCAAACGCTCGGATATCTCTCGAGCGGCATCTGGGGCGGCATCTCGGCGGGTCCCGTGGTGGGACAGTGGCTCGGAACGTTCGAACGCGCTGCGGCGATGCAAACGTTCTCGGCCCTGGTGGCGATCGCGCTGCTCTCGCAAGTTCCCGAGGATTACAAGCCGTCGCCACATGGAAAGAAGAAGCCGCTCTTTCAGCGGCGCCTGCTGATGCCCGGTCTGGCCGTGGCGATGGTGAACGTGCAGTATCCGGTGATGACCGGATTCCTCGTACTGCACCTGGCGCGGCACGGCGGAGGCGGCCCAACCGCGTTCGCGGCATTTGCCGGCGTAATTCTCTTCTCGCGATTTTTCTTCGGCGGATTGCCCGACCGCATCCACCCGGCGATTACGTTTTATGGCGGGATCACGGCGATGGCCTGCGGCTTGCTCGGTCTGGCTGCTGGACCATCGCCTCCGTGGGGCGTGGTCGCGGCGGCCACTCTCGGACTGGGCTTTTCCTTCCCCTGGTCGGCGATCGGATCGACGGTGCTGCGCAAAACTCCGTCGGACGAGCGCGGCTCGACGGTAAGCATGCTCAGCGCGTTTTACGATCTCGCAACGGGGACAAGCGCCTTCGCCGCCGGATGGGTGGCGCAGGCGTTCGGCTACGGCGCGGCATTTCTGATGGCCGCCATCGCGCTGATCGGAGCCGCCATCGTCGGCCGCTGGGTCTTCGCCGGCGCTGGACACGACCACGCCGAGGAACCTGTGCCCGAATCCTCGGAACTGGGAATGGATCTGTAGGTTCGACTACTTTTTCCGCAGGTTGCTCGCCAATAACGAGCGGAAGGCGGATTGCCGATCGGGCGTGAGGATTCGCTTGGGAATCGTCCAAAATTGAGCCTCGGAAGTGTTCAGCACAAACACTCTCTCTGTTTCCTGGAAAGATTTGCACTGGCTCCATGGAAGCCGGAGTTTGTTTGCTCCGTGGGTGATGTCCACGCCCTCGGTTGTGCACATGATTTGGCGTTCAAGATCGAGCCGGTTGGCCTTGAGATTGAGGGCCTCAAATCCGGGCGCCCCCGCGGCAATCCATGCGAGTAGCGCCGCCAGCAAGAGCAGCGTCCCGGAATTCGGATCCTTTCGTAATAAGCCCGGCCAACTATCGGAAGTGAAGTATGGCCAAACGAGTAGTACGGCGGCGCCAATTCCAGAGAGAACACGATACGCGTGCTTGCTGCTCTTACCCAGGCCCGCGGCGCCGCGCTTCACAGCGACACCCTCTTGAAACTCATCCGCCGAGAGAAAGAACCGCAAATCGAAGTTCTCCAATTTTGCGGCGGTTTGTGCCTGGCCGGGAACCACCGGAGGCAGTTCCCAATCGTGAGTTTGGAACACCCTGCGGACACGTTTGGAGAGCGAGAAATAAAGAAGAGCCAGTACGGGCCAAGCCAGGGCTATGAAGTCCCAGCTCACATTCGCTCGCTGGTAGGCCGCATCGATCGCGGTGACGGCCAAGACCACGACGATATGGGCGGCCAGCACCAAACGAAAGAGGCTGACGTACTCCCATTCCCGCTTTTTCAACATAATCGTAGCCACGACTCCCTCGGCCCCGATCACCACGAGCGGAGTAATGCTCTGGAACACGTATAAATAGAACGGAGTCGCGTCGCGCCAGCGGGACGCATCCAGGTAGGGAAGGTTAGAGGAATAAAATACGGCCACTTCGGCAATTACAGCGACATATATTTGGATATAGAAATAGAGCAGCCAGCCTCCGATGGACTTGTGTTTCCTGGAACTGCACAGCCAATACATGGACATCGGACCGAGCGCACCGATGGCGCCGCTAAACGGCGAGACATCGCCGGCCGCGTAGAGCGGCGAGACGGCCATGAGCATGGCGAAGACGCACAGGATTAAGTCGTTGGAATTGCGTTTCATCCGGAGCCCCCTTTCCCGGAGTTTACTACTAGCGGACGCGCAGCAAGGGCAGAATTACCTTATCGATCTCCGCCTCGGTGAACGACGAGATCGCCACCTTGCTCAGACTCCAGCGCTCGATGTGTGCGACGCCCTGGCTGGGCGGCAGCTTCGTCATCGGGCCGAGCGTCTCCACTTCCAGAAAATCGGCGTTGGTAAACGTCTCAAACGAACATCCGAAATCGGGATACGTCTTCGCGGGATCGGCCGCGTATTGCTTCAAGAACAGGTCGCCGTGCAGCGCGTATGCGGCCCAAGTCGCCGCGTTGAACATGCCGAGCTTTTGAGGCTCGGAGTTCTCGGGATCCTGGCGAAGAGTTAGATACTTTTTCGTGAAGCCCCAGCGCTTGTCCGAGAGATCGGTGTAGGCCCACATCACCAGCGGATTCGTCGCTTCAAGATTCTGCGGATGCCGGCCGCGCGGCGGAAATCCGGTGATAGCCACGCCGCCCGGCGCCATCATCGTCAAGGCCCACGGCGCGAGCTCAAGCGTGAAGAGCGTCTTGTTCGTGATGCGATGCGTGACGGTGACCAGAGTGCCGGTCGCCGCCATATCGACGGCGATCTGCTTCTGCAGACCCGTGAGCGGCCCCACCGGAGCAGTGGCGACGACCACCGTGCGTGTGATCTCGACCGCGACCGGCACGTTTTCCGGCGCCCAAGTCGCCACGGGATCTTCGGGCGCCTTCCACACGCGATCGCCGCCGCGCAGTTGAAAATCCTTTTCGCCCGACTTGCCGAGCTGTTCGGGAAATTCCTTGAGCAAGTTCTGGCCGCCGATGAAGGCGTAGCGAATGACGCGCGGCCCCACGTCGCCGGTCACGATCATCTCGACCTGCCCGTTCGAGATGCGATAGCTGTTGGGCCAGCCTTTGTAATTGACCTTCTCGACTTTGACTTGCGCCTGCACACAGGCCGCGAATGCAGCCAGCAGAATCGCGATCTTCATCTTCATCAACATCGGGTCATCATATGTTATCTTCCCAGCTATGACACATCTTCTGGCGCTCCTTCTGATGCTGCAGACTCCGCAGCAAGGTCCCGACACCAACATTCATTACAAGCTTGCGCCGGATGCGATGCCGCAGGAAGGCGTGCCGAAGGGCGAGGTCAAAGGTCCGTTCACGCTGCCGAGCCAGGCGTATCCAGGGACGCAGCACACTTACTGGGTTTACGTCCCGGCGCAGTACGATCATGCCACGCCGGCGAGCTTGATGATCTATCAGGACGGGCAGGCGTTCAAGGCCGAAGAGGGCGACATCCGAGCGCAG
Source organism: uncultured Acidobacteriota bacterium (assembly GCA_964601345.1). GTDB lineage: Bacteria > Acidobacteriota > Terriglobia > JAJPHL01 > JAJPHL01 > CAZRND01. Next base: position 4,580 of record CAZRND010000333.1, read on the forward strand.
GTGGTGATGGACAATCTGATTTACCGTCGCGAGATTCCGGTGATGATCGCGGTCTTCATCAATCCGGGCCGGCGCCCGGACCAGCCCGAACCGACGCCCAGCAACTGGGGCGATCGCGACACGAACCGGCCCACCGAGTACAACACGCTCGACGACAAGTATGCGCGCGTCATCTGCGACGAGTTGCTGCCCGTGCTCAACAAGGAATACAACATCTCGCGCGATCCCGAACGCCGCGGCATCGGCGGATCGAGCTCGGGAGCGATCGCGGCGTTCACCGTGGCCTGGCAGCGTCCCGATCAGTTCCGCAAGATCCTCAGCAACGTGGGGAGCTTCACGAATATCCGAGGCGGCCATGCCTATCCCGACATCATTCGACGAAGCGAGCGGAAGCCGCTGCGAGTCTTTTTAGTCGACGGACGCAACGACAATCGCGGCACGCGGCCCGACGGAACGTACGACCAGCAGCGCGACTGGTTCTATCAGAATATCCGCATGCAGCAGGCGCTCACCGAGAAGGGTTACGACGTGAACTACTCGTGGGGCATCCAGCGGCACGGACAGAAGATGCTGCAGACCGTCTTCCCGGAGATGATGCGCTGGCTCTGGCGCGATCATATGGTCTCGACCGACGTGAATGACAGCGTCGAGCGGTCCTTCAACGAACCGAAAAAGCCGCAGTGATTCTGCTGCTGCTCTTCGCACAGCTTCTCTTTCAGGACTGGTCGGCTGAGCTGGAGAAGCCCGGCCGCATTGAAGTAAGCGGCAATCGGATCGTCATCGACGTGCCGGCGGGTCTCACGCTCTGGTACAAGCCCGCACTCGAAGCTCCGGTCGTGATCGAGTACGAAGCCAAGATGATCCAGGCCGGCGGCGCGAACGATCGCGTCTCGGACCTCAATTGCTTTTGGATGGCGTCCGACTCGCGCTCGCCTGCCGATCTGTTCGCGACGCGGCGTTCCGGCAAGTTTTCGGATTACGATCAGCTCGTCACTTACTACGTCGGGCTCGGCGGCAATTCGAACACCACCACGCGCTTCCGGCGTTACATCGGCAAGCAGGATCTGCGGCCGCTGCTTCCGGAGCACGATCTGAAAGCTCCACTCCTTACGCCTAACAAGCGGATCAAGATTCGACTCGTGGCGAAGGGCAATCACATCGAATACTTCCTCGATGGCAAACGGATCTTCGACTTCGTCGACCCTTCTCCACTAACCAAAGGTCGCTTCGCTTTTCGCACGGTGTCCAGTCACTTTGAGGTCTATAACTTCAAGATATACAGGCCATAAGGCAAAGATTCCAATACTACTCTTGATAAATACCCCTATTCCGATATACATTAGGGGTTCTCAGATCCCCATGGACCTCTTCGCCGAGATCGACGCCTTTGAACACGAAATCATCCTGCGCAAGCAGGGCAAGATTGACGAGAAAGTTTTCGCCGAGACGCGCCTGCGCCGCGGCTCCTACGGACAGCGCTACGACAACGGACATCGCCACGACGGCAAGCAGATTCAGGACCTCGCGTACCCAAGCGGCGAGCTGACCAAAGGACCGAACACATTGTGGGATGCGCCGGGGATGCAGCGCATCAAGATCCCGTTCGGCGGCCTCGAAGCGCGGCAGCTCGAAGTGCTCGCCGAGCTCGCCGAGGAATACTCCGACGGAATCGCTCACGTCACCACGCGGCAGGATTTCCAACTGCACTTCGTCCACATCGAGGACACGCCCGCGGT
>CAZRND010000334.1:0-1431 GCA_964601345.1 uncultured Acidobacteriota bacterium
CACATGGAAAGTGGAAACCGAGATTAAACCCAACCAGTATGTACCGGCCGGTAAGACTGTCGGCGCCTCAATAGGTACATTGGGGCCGGGGGGATTCTATGTCGAGAGCCGCGCTGAAGGCCCATTAGGGACGACGCTCGGCATCATCGGCTACGACAGCCATGCGAAGGTCTACACATCCTATTACGCCAACAGTGTCGGACTCGTCGGTGTCGGCACAGGAACGGTTGACGGAAATACCTGGACGTGGATGGTTGAAGACAAGTGGTTGGGCAAGGCCGTCAAAGGAAGAACGACACTCACCATCAAATCAGCTTCTGAGTATACCTCCAAGTATGAAATGCTCGACGCGAACGGCCGTTATATAACCCTGGTCGAAGGAACCGGCACCAAAGTCGCGCCTTAAAGGTCCCTTTATTCCCGCTCGCGGAGCAGGTCCAGCAAATGGAACAGCAGGACGCCCACGAAGGCGTTCAGCAGAGCCACGGCCAGGCCGTTCCACGTAGGCGCGGGCATCGGTTTTTCGAGCAGGACGGTCTCCAGGATGTAGAAGATGCTCCAGTGGACGTAGTAGAACCCGAAGATCAAGATCAGCCTGGTAAGGGGATTCTCCACGTCGATGCGCGCGCCTAGAGAGGACGCGGAATAGCCGATCACCGTCTGGACGATGCCGAAGATGCCGTTCGGTCCCGCGCCCAGACAGTCCTGAGCCAGGCCGATCACCGCGCCGAGTGTCAAGCCGACGATCTGGTTGCGCCGGTTACAGGCGAAGTAGATGGTGGCCAGCAACGCCAAGTCGAGATACGCGGCGCCCCGCACCCAGAGCGGCAGATAGGCTTGCAGGCTCAGCGCCGCGAGCGGCACGACGATCACGACCCAGGCTTTGAAGCGATAAACCTCGGTCTTGTCCTGCAGATCTCGCAAGGTCAGTTTTCAAGTTCGCGGCTTGCGCTGCGAGCGCCCTCTAGTTCGCGGGCCTCGCGGCCGTGGTAGAGCAACCAGTGGATGGCGAACATCACGACCAGAACGCCGCCAAAGGTGCAGACAATGGTGGCCCCCGTGGGCAAATCCATTTTCACCGAAAGATACACTCCGAGCGCCGAGACGAGCGTCCCCATCGTCCAGCCGATGGCCAGCCGCGGGCCGATTCGATCCGAGAAGAGCATCGCCCCGACCGAGGGGACGATCAAGTAGCAGAAGACCAGCAGCACTCCGGCGATCGCCACCGAAGAGGTGACGACGAAGCCGAAGGAAGCGTAAAAGAGGAAATCCCACCAGCCGATCTTGAGGCCCTTGGCTTCGGCTGCCTTGGGATCGATGGAGATCAGCAGAAAGTTCTTGCGGAATACGTAGTGAAAGAATCCGATGGCGCCGTACAACATCGCCGTCTGTTTCACCGACAGGCGATCCAGTCGTACCTGATTCTTCTGC
>CAZRND010000334.1:1441-6315 GCA_964601345.1 uncultured Acidobacteriota bacterium
TATAACATCGCTGTCTTGCGGACTTCCGGCCAGGAGACGGCCAGGATGTTGCCGACCAGCATGTCCTTGAGGTGCTCGGTCTCGCCCGTGGCCTTGCTCATCGCCAGGATCGCCGCAGCCGAAGCGACCGCATAGGCGATGCCGATGAAAGCCTCCGGCGGGATGTGCCCGCGCCGTGAGCGGACCAGCGAAAAAACCGCCGCGCCGAGAAAGGTGAATCCCAGGCTGATCCAGTAAGCGCCGCCGGCGTGCGGATCCATTCCGGCGAGGATGGCGATGGTGGCGCCCAGCGCGGCGATTTGCGCCAGCGCCAGGTCCACGAAGATAACGCCCCGCTCGACGACGTGAACCCCTAAGTAAGCATGAATGCCGGTAAGAATCAGGCTGGCCACGAAGGGGGCCAGCAGAAACTGAAAGATCTCCATCCGTCTCCCTTTACGGCGTCGACTGGAACGTCTTCGCCAACAACGATATATCGTAATCGAAGAGCTTGAAATAGTCCGTTATTTCCTTCTCCCCGCCTACCGAAGGTAGTAACACCAAAACCTTGGCTCCAGTTTCGCGTGCGATCGCATTTGGCGTCTTCAGATCGAAGTACGGCTCAACCAGGATCACCTTGATGTTCTCGCGCTTCATCTGCTGGATCAGCTCAAGCGTATGGCTCGGGCTCGGCGGGATGCCGGGCCGCGGCTCCACGTAGCCGGCCACGTCGAGGTCGTAGCGCTTGACGAAGTTGGGCCACGAACGGTGATACGTGATCACTTTGCGCCCGTGATACGGCTTCATCCTCTCGTCATTCGCCTTTTCAGCGGCGTCAAGGCGCTTGCTGAAGTCCTGAAAGCGCTGGTCAAAGTAGGCCTTGTCGCCGGGACGCATTTCCGCGAGCTTATTGGCGATCCCGCGGGCCACGCGGCGCCCATTCTCAGGATCGAGCCAGTAATGCGGATTGCCGAACGGATGCACGTCGCCCATCGCGCGCGTCACTTGCGTGGTGGGGATCTCGAGAATCTCGGCAAACTGCGAGGCATCGAGATATCCCGAAGCCGCCTTCTGCACTTTCGGGTTGCCGCACTGCGCGATGAGCGGCGGCAGCCAGCCGATTTCGAGATCGAGGCCGACGACTACGAGCAGGTCGGCCTTGCGAAGCATCAGCAAGAAACTTGGCTTGGCTTCGACGAAGTGGGGATCCTGATAGCCGCGGGCGACCGATTGCACGTTCACGCGGTCGCCGCCCACCTCATCGGTGAGCGACGCGAGGTCTGAGGTGGCCGTGACTACTTCCAGCTTCGATGCGCCGAAAGCCGGAAGAGCGGCGAGGATGGTAAGAAAGAGAAAAGTTCGCAGAGTCATAAGAATCTCCTAAAAAGGATGAGCGCCATGCGCGCCCAATGAGAACAAGAATTGAAAGCGCAGCTCGTTACTATCCTGCTTCTCGGCGTATCGCCCGAAACGGTATTGGCCGCGAATCTGGCTGAACTCGCTCGGCCAATAGGTGAGCAGCGCGGAGAAGCCGCTGTCGGTGAGCCGGGCGTTCTCTGCGCGCTCGGATCGGTCGAAGCGCCCTCCCACGGTCCAGCGCCGGTTGAGGCGGTACTCGGCTGAGCCGTAGAGACCGAAGGCCCGTTGCGTCGAAGCCGGGTCCTGGCGATTGCTCCATATCAATTCCGTGCGGGCGAGGAAAGAATGATAAATGGCTCGCCGCAGCGGCTTCCAGCGAATGGTGGCGTCGGCATCGTAGAGCTGCGTCGTGTAGGCGCCGCCCTCGGTGTTGTGGCCGCGCGCGAAGGAGAAGCCCAGGTCGAGATTCGTGGAGTCGCTGAGGTCGTGATATCCCCGCAGGTTCCCGACGACGCTGACGTCACGCTTCTGGTTGGCGTGGAACAAGTCGGCGGAATCGCCGCGGAAAACCTGCGCCGTGGCCTCGAGGAACAGTCCCTTCGGCGAGGGCAGGATACGGCTCAGCGAGAATCCCGCGTCGTTAATGCCGTCCTCTCCGGCGACGAGGTTCTCGGTGACCAGCGGACGGTCGGTCCAGGGCAGGACGTGGTTATGCGTGGCGTTGACTTTCCCGAACGCCGCGCGCATCTTGCCGACCTTGGCGACCAGTCCGCCGGGAAGGGAAGTGAAGGTCAAGAAGCCTTCCTCCAAATTCACTCCTTCCTCTCCAAATGACACGAAGAAATCGGCCTTGGCATACGGATCGAGGATGGCCTGAAAGCCGACTTCGGACTCGTGCATCTCGAGGCCGCGGACCGGACGGACAGTGTTTCGTCCCGCCGCTCCGAGGAAATCGCCGATCACGCTGATGTCGGGATTGAGGACTTTGGCGGCCGCGCTGGCGCCTCCGTAGACGGGAAGCGCGCTTCCACCTGCGGTCGGGGCCACAAGGGGGGCCGGGGCAATAGGGGCCGCGGGAGCGGTGGGGGCCGCAGCCCTCATTTCTTGAATCAGGGCTTCGAGGGCCCGGACTTTGTCTTCCAGCGCCTTGATGCGTTCGTCGGAGGACTGGGCCTGGGCGATCGCGTGCCCGGCCAGAAACAGACAGATAACTACAGCGGTTCTTTTCATCTACCCTCTCCCACTTGAAGATGAGCTGCGGGTGATTCAGCCTTGGTCGCGACGGACGCCGCGCCTTCAAGAGACTTACTCTCCTGAGACTGTTATCCCCGACAGCACTAATCCGACAGACGAAGGGCGAGTCTAACGGGTTTCAAGAGTTTGGTTTAGGGTACAATGTCCGGATGCGCCGGCGGCTGACCGGAGTGATGCTGTTGATGCTCTTGATCGCGGGTCCGATCATCGCCTGGTCAAGTGGACATCAGGACTGTACTTGTCATCAGCGCATCTGTGTTTGTCCCCTCAAGAAACGCTCGGCCCCAAAGCCCAATCGACAGGAGACATGTCATGGAACCGAGTCGCCGGCTATCGGCCTTGAGAATTGCGACGATGACACCAAGGACTTAACTGCGGCGCCGTTGTACTTGCTGCCTGAGCCGGTGCTGCTCGTCCAGCCGCTGCCGGACGCCCTTGACAGTTCCACTCCCGTACTCCTTTTTCCTGCTCCCGTTCTGGAAATAAGCCCGCCCCCGCCGCGAATCCCTCTCGTTTAGGTCCAGGTTCAATCAAAAAGGAGGATTTATGAAGGGGTACTTGTGTTTTCGCGTTCTCATGCTCGCCTCGATGGCGATCTTCGGAAATATCCGTGGTGTAGTGCACGATCCAGACCACCGGCCGGTCCAGGGAGCGCAGGTGACGCTTCGCGCCACTGCTTCGGAATGGTCAAAGTCAATGCAAACCGACACTGCAGGAGGGTTCGAGTTCTCGGCGGTGCCGGTGGGAGAGTATCGCGTAAGCGTCGCGCGGGACGGCTTTGGCCCGGTGGAACAAACCGTGCTCGTTACGTCGGCCAGCGCGCCGGTTCTGCATTTTCAGTTGCAATTGGCGGTGGCCCTCCAGTCGGTGGAAGTCTCGGAGAAAGCCGGACTGTTGAACGTCGAGACCGCGACCGCCACGACGATGGTGGGACGGTCCCAGATCGAGCGCACTCCGGGCGCGGACCGCAGCAACAGTTTGGCGATGATCACCAACTACGTTCCTGGCGCGTACCTCGCGCACGATCAGCTCCACGTTCGCGGCGGACATCAGGTCACCTGGGCGGTGGACGGCGTGCCGGTTCCGAATACCAACATCGCCGGCAACGTTGGGCCGCAGTTCGATCCGAAGGATATCGACTACCTCGAAGTCCAGCGAGGCGGCTACTCGGCCGAGTCCGGCGATCGCACTTACGGCGTTTTCAACATGGTCCCGCGCACCGGCTTCGAGCGCCGGAGGCAAGCGGAGATCGTTGCCGGCTACGGCAGCTTCCACGAGACGAACGATCAAATCAATTTCGGCAGCCACACCGAGCGATTTGCCTACTACGCCAGCGTCAACGGGAACCGCAGCGATCTGGGCCTGGAGACGCCCACCTCCGCCGTGCTCCACGACCGGGTGAGCGGCCTCGGCGGCTTCGGTACGCTGCTTTTCAATGTCCGCCCGTCGGATCAGCTTCGACTGGTGGCCTCGGTGCGCCGCGACGATTACCGGATTCCCAACGATCCGGATCAACAGGCGGATGGCATCCGCGACGTAGAGCACGAGCGCGATGCCTTCGTGAATTTCTCCTGGTTGCATGACGCGGGGCGCGGACTCCTGCTGACCGTTTCGCCGTTCTATCACTTTAACCGGGCCGACTATCAAGGCGGCGCGAACGATCCCGTGGTTCCGGTGGATAATCGGGCGTCTCACTATGCCGGCGCGCAGGTCAGCATGAATGCCGTCAGCAGGAAACATAACTTTCGCGCTGGAATCTACGGCTTCGGGCAGCGCGACCATACCTTTTTCAGCTTGCAGGCGCGCGATGGCAGCGGCCTCTCCCTGAAGCAGCTGGACAATCTGACGGGACACCTTGAGGCCGCATTCCTCGAAGATCAATTCAAGCTCACTTCGTGGTTCACCATCAATGCCGGGATCAGGCTGACGCGCTTCTCCGGCGTGATTTCGGAAAACGCGGCGAGCCCGCGAGTAGGCGCGGCGCTGCGCATCCCCGGATGGAACTGGGTCTTCCGCGGCTACTACGGCCGCTTCTACCAAGCGCCGCCTCTCTCTACGCTCTCGGGACCGTTGCTCGATGCGGCCTTGCAGCAGGGATTTGGTTTTCTCCCTCTGCGCGGCGAAAGGGATGAAGAGAAGCAGTTCGGCCTGGCCATCCCTTTTCGCGGATGGTTGCTGGACGTGAATCACTTCCACACCAACGCCAAGAATTATTTCGATACAAATTTCCTCGGCAACTCGAAATCCTTCTTTCCCCCTACCATCGGCCCGGCCCGGGTAAC
>CAZRND010000335.1:0-6259 GCA_964601345.1 uncultured Acidobacteriota bacterium
AAGAAGGACAAGCTGTTCTTCTTCGCGGACTATGAAGGATTCCGCCGCATCACGCGCACCTTGACCTTTGCCACGGTGCCCACGGCGGCGATGAAGGCCGGGAACTTCGGAATGCCGGTGCGCAATCCGCTGACCGGAAAGACGTACGCGGACGGCAACGTGCCGGCTGCCGACATGATCACGCTGGCCAAGGCCGCGCTGGCCGACCTGCCTGATCCTAACGTGGCGGGCATCGCCAATAACTATCAGTCGCTGCCGCGGGCGTCGATTTACGACGACAAGGGCGACGTGCGCGCGGACTACTACGCCAGCTCGCGCGTGACCACGTTCTTCCGCTTCAGCGACCGCCGCGCGCGCATCTTCTCGCCTCCGAACATTCCGGGACCTTCGGGCGGGAACGCCAACGGCAACGTCTATGTGAACAACTGGCAGATGGCGCCGGGTTTGACGTGGACCATGAGTCCCACGGCGGTGCTCGAAGTTCGTGTCGGCATCGACTTCACGCACGCCGGAAAAACGCCGCTTGGACTGGGTCTCGACAACGCGAAGTACGGCGTGCCGGGCCTTCCCACCAACCAGATCTTCGCGGGCGGACTCTACTCGTTGAACCTGAACGGCGGTTTGAGCCAGATCGGACGGCAGAGCAGCAATCCGCAGTACCAGTGGCCGCAGGTGATCGATCCGAAGGTGAACTGGTCGAAGAGTCTGGGCCGCCACAGCCTGAAGGTTGGCGTGGAATATCAGGCCATCAACACGCAGGTGGAGGATTTCCATCCCAAGTACGGCGTCGACAACTACGCCGGTTCGTTCAGCAGCACGGTCGGCACAAGCGGGCTCTCTTCCTTGCAGCAGCAAACCTTCGCGATCGCCGACCTGATGTTCGGCCTGCGCAGCCACTACGAGCTGAACAACTATGCGGTGGCGTATCTGCGCCAGCGCATGTACTACGGCTACATCCAGGACGACTTCAAGTTCAACGACAAGCTGACGCTGAACCTCGGCGTGCGCTACGAGTACGGGACGCCGCAGTGGGAGCGGGACAACAAGATGGTGAACATCGATCTTGCCTCGCAAACGTTGATCGCCGCCAAGGACGGCGGCATTTTCGAACGCGCGCTGGTGAAACCGCAGCGCAAGGATTGGGCGCCGCGGCTGGGAATCGCTTACAAGCTCTTCCCGAAGACTGTGGTGCGCTCGGCCTACGGCATCAGCTACGTTCACTTCAACCGCCTCGGCGGCGAGAACCTGCTGGCCTACAACGGGCCGAACGTCGTGGACGCGATCATCGACCAGACCACGGCGCTTCCGGTCTGCTCGGCCACCAGCGCGCCGACCACCTGCTTCCGTCCCACCCAGTTGGGCTTCCCCGACAATTTTGCATCGCCCTCGGCCTTCAATACGCTGGCCACGCAGATGCGCTACATCCCGCAGGACAATCGCGACGGCTACGTCCAGAACTGGCACTTCACCATCCAGCAGCAGTTGACCAACACCTTGACACTCGACGTCGGCTACGTGGGGAATCACAGCGTCGGCTTGATGATCCTGGGCGATTCGAATCAGGCGGTCCCGAACGCGACGGGCGCGAGCCTCGGGCTACAGGCGCGGCGGCCGTTGAACAAGTTCGCGGGCATCGAGGTCGCCTACGACGGCGGTTTCGCCAGCTACAACGCCCTGCAGTTCAAACTGGAGAAGCGTTACTCCCAGGGCCTCTACCTGTTGAACTCCTTCGTGTGGTCGAAGGCGATCGACAACGCCTCGGGGCACCTGGAAGCCAACAACGGCGACAATTCGCGCGCCAACATCCGCATCATGCCCCTCGAGCGCGGCCTCTCGAGCTACGACCAGACAATCAACGAGACCGTTTCCGCGATCTACGACCTGCCGTTCGGGCGCGGGCGGAAATTCAACATCGCGAACCCCGTGGCCAACTTCGTCCTTGGCGGCTGGCAGACCAACTTCATCGTCACGATGACTTCGGGACTGCCGATCAATCTTACTTACAGCCCGGCTTCCGCCTTCCAGGTCAGTTCGCTGATCAACTACCGGCCGAACATCATCGGCGACCTGATCAATCCGGAATCGGCGCAACGCACCGGAGGGCCCTTCGTGCAGTATCTCAATGCCGCTTCCGTCGCGGCTCCTACCGATGCGGCCCGTCCCTTCGGGAACGCCAGCCGAAATCCGGTTCGCGGTCCGGCGTTCTACCAGGCGGACTTCGGATTGCACAAGGACTTCCATCTCTGGTCCGAGGGCAAGCGGCTGGAATTCCGCACCGAGGCTTTCAACCTCTTCAACCGGACGAATCTGCAGGCTCCGGCGGGCAACATCGGCTCGACCTACGGACGCATCACATCCACCTATCCCGCGCGGCAGTTGCAGTTCGGGATGAAGTTCGTTTTCTAGCGCGACTGGTAAGGTCCGTGAACGGCGGTGACGCGGTAGGTTTCTGCCGCGTCATCGATGATGATCACGCGGAACGCGTCTCCACCCGGAGACACGCGCACCAGGATGTGCCCGCGTGAGCTCTTCAAGCGGTCGAGCAGCGGCCCGATCACAATCTTGTTCGCTTCGATCATGTTGGTCGCAAAGACATCACGCGGCCCGGGATAGATCCGCGTGGAGTAAAGCCGGTTGAGCACGCGGTTGCCGGGATGGTCCGATGACCAGACCGGAATGATGAAGACCTGCGGCCGCAACGCGCCCACGAAGAACGCGTTCATCGAATCCTTGTTGCCGTGGTGATTCAGGAGCGCGACCTCGACCGGTCCCACGACCTTGGCGACCGGAGTTTCGATGTCGTGCCATTGCGGCGAGCCCTCCGGCGGATCGCCGGGCATGTCGCCGCCTGAAAAGTAATCGAATTTTCCGTAGCTGATCCGAATGGCCATGCTGCACATATTCTCGGTGGGGCGGTCTTCCGCGGCCAGTCCCTCGAGAGGCGGGAAGTGCTGTCGGGTATTCGTGCCGACGCCGGTCCAGACTTCGCCGTTCGCGGCGATGTTGCGAACCTCGAAGTTCGGATACCTGGCCTTGTCGCGCACCAGGACGATCTGATCGTTGCGCCCCGGCTGCAGCCGCTCGACTTTCATACGATTCTTCTCGACCTGCTCGGCTAGAAAGGCGCGGTAATTCTTGAGCGAGCCGTCGTCGACGGCGGCTTGCGGAAAGTTGTAGTCGGGCCAGCCGCGGTCGAGCATTTTGCGGATAGGAATCGTTTCGCCCACTTCGGTGATGCCGGTGAGTTTGTAACGGCCGGACTTCGATGTCCTCGACGTAGGGTAGATCGCACCCATGTGGTCGTCGTGGAAGTGCGTGAGATAGCCGTAGTCGAGCGCGCCCGATGCGCCGGCGGGATGAAAATGCGCGATGTAGCGCGCGATCCACTCGCCCGGAGTTTTCGATCCATCGGGACGCGGCGGCGCGCCGCGCGCGTCGGTCCGTCCCGCCGCGCCGGCGTCGAGGACCATTGTCGTGCCGTCGGGAAAGATGAGGAACGCGGCGTTTCCTTTGCCGATATTGATCTGATGTATGTCCAACGTTCCCGGCGTCCAGGGAGGAGTCACTTCACCGGCGGTCTGCGCGGCGACCGGCGAACAGAGTGCGAGTAGCAGGATCAGAGATCGCATGGGATGGAATTTACTTCTTCTTGGAGCCGCTGGGGGGATCGAGGTCTTCGAGCACCTTGACGACCATCAGCACTTTGTCGTCGGTGTGCATGCCGCCTTTGGAGTACTCGGTCACTTCCTTCACGACGGCTTCGACCAGTTCCTTGGCCGGCAGATGGCTGTGGCGGTGCACCGCTTCTCCCAGGCGCTCGTATCCGAACTCATCCTGTTCGGCGTTGCAGGCTTCCATGATGCCGTCCGTGCAGCAGACGATGACGTCGCCGGCCTGCATATCGACCGAGCCGCGCTCATAGTCGACGGCGCTGAACAGGCCGATGACCATGCCGCCCTTGTCCATCTGGATCACGTCGCCGTTCTTGCGCACGATCAGCGGCGGGCAATGTCCGGCGTTGATGTAGTGCAGCCCCTTGCGGCGCGTATCGACGAGGCCGAGGAAGCAGCTCAGGAATTTGCCCGAGTGCGTGTCGGCCAGGATCATCTCGTTGAGAGAGAGCGTGATGACTTCGAGCGAGTGCAGGTGCATCACCAGCGCGTGCAGCGTGGCTTGCAGGTTCGACATCACCATCGCCGAGCTGACGCCCTTGCCTTCCACGTCGGCGATGACCACGAGCAGCGTGTCGGGGCCGAGCGTCAGGAAGTCGTAATAGTCGCCGCCGACCTCGAAGCAGGGCTCGTTGAGCACGGCGATATCGAAGCCCGGAATCTGCGGCGGCGCATCCGGCAGCAGGCTGCGCTGGATGCGGCTCGCCAGTTGCAGCTCGCGCTCCATGCGCTTCTTTTCCACCACCTCGCGGTGCAGCCGCGCGTTTTCGAGCGCCAGCGACATGTGCACCGACATGGCGTTGAGGAATTCCTCGTCCTCGCTGGTGAAGCGTCCCTTGGTCTTGTTGATCAACTGCAGGATGCCGGCCGTTTCGCCCTGCCGGTTGCGGATGGGCATGCACAGGATTGTGCGCGTGCGGTATCCGAACTTCACGTCGAAGCTGCGATCGAATTGCGGGCAGGTGTAGGCGTCCGCAATGTTCATGATCTGGCCCGTCTCGGCGACGTGGCCGGCCACGCCTTGCCCGAAAGCCAGGCGGATTTCCTTTTGCTCGAGACCCTGCGCCAGGATGGTGAAGATCTCGCGACGGTCCTTGTCGACCACGTAGACGCTGCCGCGATCCGCGCCGATCTCGCGGCGCGCCAGCTTCAGAATCAGATCCAGCAGCTCGCCGAGATCGAGAGTGGAGTTGAGCACTTGGCTCGCTTCCACCAGGAACTGGAGTTGGGTGATGGCCTTGTGACTTTCGAGCAGCACGCGCGAGTCGTCGAGCGTAACCGCCGCGATGCTCGAGTACAGCCGGGCCCAATTGAACGACGCAGGCGCGATTTTCTTGTCGCTGTAAACGGCCATCGCGCCGATGCACTGTTCGCGCGCGACCAGCGGATGAACCAGCGCATAGCGGGCGCCGTGCTCTTGGATCCACTTATCGAATTCTTCGCCGCCCTCGCCCCAATCTTTCACCGGCCCGGCCCAAGGTTCCGAGTCGCCGATTTTCTGGAAGCGCGCGGCAAATCCGGAATGCGGAGCGGGCGCCTCTCCGGTCGTCGCGCTGCCGGTGACGCGAGCTAACGCTTGCTCCTCTTCGGAAAAGAGCCAGATTTCACCGAGCACCGCGCCGAAGTGCTCCATCATGGCGAGGACCAGCCGTTCGGGCATTCGTCCGGACTCCCCGGCCAAGGCCAGGTTATTCATGACGTGCGACACCGTTTCAATATAGCGGTCGGCGTCAGTGCGCACTACGGCGGCGGGCTCGCTCATGACTTCTTTCCCCATCCCCAGACGGGCAGGGTGAGTGTACTATAGCATATACAGATGGAATACCGTGACTTTCAGGTTCGCTCGGGACTGACCCACGAAGAGTACAAATGCCGCTTCGTTTATCTGCAAACCGCCATCTCGCTACGGCATAGCGACACGATCGACGTGAAGTTCACGGTGAACGGCGCGGGCGTGATCGTCGCGCTTCCGCACACCGCTTGGGTCGAACATTTGAAGAAAACCGGACACCCGCTCACCGACGATCAAGCCGCCCAGGCGGCCGCGGTTCTGCTCAAAGAAGCGCTCGAACGGGGCGACAACGTGGAGTTATTGGATCTGAATCCGACTGCGCCGCAGGTATTGGCCAGAGTTTAGATCACGCGTCGGAAAGGCTTTGTCCGGGCTCGGCGGCTTCCGTCAGTTCCTGTACCTCGAAGATGTCCCCGCAATCCAGGCATTCGACGAACTCCATCATTTCGTCTTTCGCGATGGTGCGCTTGTGCGTATGTGGGCAGCCGGCCATATTAAGAGAGCGTCTGGTAGATCAGCGCCGCGTTGAGACCGAGGATCAGCGTGATCGAGGCGTAAGTCAGCCCGTTGATCAGCTTCGAGTTGACATGCTCGCCCATCACGTCTTTGCGCCTCGTCAGCAGGATGAGCGGAATCAGCGCGAAGGGCAAGGTAAAACTCAAGCAGACCTGGCTGAGGATGAGTACGCGCAACGGATCGAGGCCCATGCCGATGACGATCAGCGCCGGGACCATTGTGATCAGGCGGCGCAGGAAGATGCCGACGCGCCCGGTGGTGTGCTCGCCGGCGTAGCCCG
>CAZRND010000336.1:0-6234 GCA_964601345.1 uncultured Acidobacteriota bacterium
ATTATCCCTCCTGGCCGACGATTATACCTGTCCGAATCTTAGGTGGGGCACAACAAATCGGGAGAAACCTGAGTTGACTGGAAAAAGGACCCTAAAGGGGGAGGGGTTAGGTTTTGTTCTCGGCGATGGCGAGGCGGAAGCCCAGCGCGCTCAGCAGCGCGTTGAGGCTCCGGAGTTCGGGATTGCCTCGGCCGGAGAGCATCCGATACAGGTTTTCGCGATTGAGCTTGGCTACCTCGGCTACTTCGGCGATGCCTCCCTGTGCCTCAGCGACGTCACGTAACCCGAGCAAAAAAACTTCGGGATCCCCGTCTTCAAGGGTGGCGTTTAGATAGCCCAGCGCTTCGCGCGGATCGCGAAGCGCCTTGATCAGTTCCGGATGGTAGGGCTTACTCGGAGGCACGGCGCGACCTTTCTTGATGGTCCTTCCAGTACCTTTTGGCCTGGACGATGTCTTGGGTTTGCGTGCTTTTATCACCGCCGCACAATAAGAGAACGATCTTGGAGCCGGCCTGACCGAAATAGACGCGATATCCGGGACCGAAATCTATCCGAAGCTCTTGGACTCCTTCACCGACACCGCTGCTATCGCCAAAGTTTCCCAGCCGTATTCGGTTCAATCGTGCACGGATCTTTTCGCGGCTGCTTATGTTCCGAAGCGAGGTGAGCCACTCGATAAAAGGAGCACGCCCTTGCTCTGTGACGTAGATTTCAAGTTCTCTCGCGACTGCTTCATGCATTATTGTAGCCTATAAGCTACTGCATTGCAAGTCGAAATGCCGGCTGCTGCTTCCATGACAGATGAGACACGCGTTAGAGGGAAACGTCTAAAACAGAGTGAAAAAGATTAAGCGGGCGGCGCTTAGGGCTTCCGGGACCATGAGCCTGCGCCCCGCGTGGTATGCTGAATCAAACGATCTCAACCGGGAGACGCGCCATGGTCCAGGTATATGGATGCAACCACATCGTGATTGAGGTGGATGACGCGAAGAAGGCGGTGGAGTTCTATACCGACGTGTTCAATCTCAAAATGCTCAAGGGCGGGGAGGGCGCGGCCTGGTGCAAGCTCGGCGAGCACCAGTTCATGGCGATCTTCGAGGTGGAGGAGCTGCGCCCCGATCGCGTGAAGCACTTCGGCCTCATGGTCCGCGATGACGCGCAGGTGCAGGAAGTGCGCGACAAGATCACCAAAAAGTACGGGCTCAAGGTCGAGCCGCACTTCCGCTGTGATTTCCGCGACCCCTGGGGCAATCGCATCCAGGTCGGGGATCTGCACGACGAATCGCTGGTGTGGCTGCTGCCCTACGCGGAGGTGCAGGAGGCCGGCGTCACGTTCGGCGGGGCTGACGGTAAAGCCTCCCGGAAGCGCGCCGCCCGGGCGCGGGCCTAGCCCTTCCGCCAATTCCAAGCCCGCTAAAGCCCTGCCATTGTTTCTACATGGCTTGGGCGGATTGTCCGAAATGCTCGCGGTGCGGGGGCAATATGCCCATCATGGAGAAGCGTGTGGGCGCTCAGGATCAGGGCGTCGCGCAGTACTGCTTTTGTCCGGCCTGCGGCAATGAGGAATGGCACTGGGTCGGTGAGGCCGAGGTCATTACTCTCAAGACTTCAGGGTGAGCGCTTCTTTTTCTGTTGCCGCCATCTCCCCAGGGCGTCGCGAAGTTTGCCTGATGCGGAATCGATGCGCGCCTCGTCCTGCGCCGTAAACGCGAAATCCGACCCGAGCATGGCCGCGACGCCGTCCACGGCCGATTCCAATTCCTTGACCTTCTGATTCACGGGCGCCGGCGGCGCAACCGGCGCCTTGCCCTGCTGAATAATCGTGATGTCCTTCGGATCTATCTTCCTGACCCGCTGACTGGCGGTCGGCGGTTTTGGGGGTTTGACGGCGGGGGGCTCCGGTTCTCCTTTTCGCCTGGCGCGTCCGCATGTTTTGCAGATGACCTTGCCCGTATCGGCGCCATTGTTCGTTTCGTCCACCCACCAGGGATGCCCGCACGGTTTGTCGCCCCAGGTTTTTCGCAGGGCGGCCGCTTCTTTGGCTTCCATAGCGTCTCCTTAAATCAGCTCTGCCCGACGTTCGGCCCCTTCTCCAGATTCTTCCACTGCATCCAGAGTACCCAGGCGCCCCACACAAATGCCAGGACCATGAGCCAGCGGCCGGTCATGTAGAACCGCGCCGCGATCTTGGTGTCGGAGTAGAGGTAGCCGGTCGCCGTCAGCAAGTATTCCCAGTCGTGGTAGTCCTCGACCTCCGAGCCGGTGACGCCGCCGAGCAGCGGCAGCTCGCCGGCCCGCGCGTCGCCGATGTAGGGCGCGAGGTCCATCAAATTCTGCGCGAACCACCAGAGCGCCACGGCGGCGGCGAAGGGATTCTTGTTCGGATACAGGAAGGCGCCGAGGCAGATCAGCGGCATAAGGCACTGCAGCAGGCTGCCGCCGAGCACGTTCATGAACCGGCCGAAAGGGCTGAAGAAGAGATGACCCGCTTCGTGGAACGGCAGGTTGATGTTGTGCATGAACGATTCCATCACGTACGTCTGGAACCAGGCGTGGATGACGAACTGATAGCCCCAGGCACTGAGTCCGGCGAAGACCACGACGCGGCTCCAGAAGATGAATGGATTGACATCCTTCTGTTCCGGTAGGAAGAGATCTTTCAACATGCGTCATCATACGCCAAGACCGGATAACAGCGCGACTTAAGTCGTATGTACGGGCGCGCACATCAGGCGTCCAATGTAGATATGAACGTCGCAATGCAGGCCACCTTGAAGCCGGACCCGATGTCCGAAGGAGGTAGCGACGATGGAACTGGCCCAGGCATACATTCTGAAAATGGAACTCCGCGAGAAGTGGGGCGACAAGCCATGTAGCCATCTGCAACTTGAACAGGAACATGACAGTCACCTTGGCGATGGCAATTGGTTTTGTCTCATGTGCGGCCGGGACATCAAACTGCACACCGCTTCGCCGGGGAGAAAGCCGAACCTATGAACGTCGCAAGTGCGTACATTATGAAAATCATGCTGCAGGGGCGGTGGGGGAAGAAGCCCTGCGACCATCAGCAGGTGCAGTTTGTCGACGATCCGGCGTTGAAGCCGGAGGACCAGTTCTGGTTCTGCCTGGCTTGCGGGCAGGACGTGCCGGGTCCGGCCCCGAATCCGGTTCCGACCCAAGTCGAACCGGAGCCGGCGCCGGAGAACACCGCTCCGCGCAAGCCCTAGCCGTTCGGCCAATCCCCCTGGCCGCCTCCCCCCTGTAATAATAGACCATGGCTTGGCCCGATTGTCCCCATTGCCGGCGCTGCGGCATGAACATGTCGATCCTCGAAAAATGCGCGGACGGCATGGATGAAGACGGCGCCCGAGTCGTCGCGCAGTGCTGCTACTGTCCGGCCTGCGGATTCCGTGAATGGCATTGGGTGGATGAGGCCGAGCCCCCGAACGAGAAGATCACTCCCTCCACCGACAAGCTGCGGGAAGAACAAGCCGGCCAGCCCTACGATTGACAACTCTTCCCGGTTCTTGATCGGGTCCGTCCGCTCTGATACAGTTCGCATTATGCTCCCCTCGACGGACACCCAAAAAATACGCGCGCTGATCAGGCTGCTGTCCGACGAGGATGAGAAGATCGCCCGCACGATCGCCGGACGGCTGCGGGAGATCGGCGATCCGGCCGTGCCGCTGCTGCGCGAGGCCGAGATCGAGCAGCCGGAGATGGCCGCCCGCATCAGCTCGATCCTCGACGACATCCGCGGGCAGGCGCTCGAGGGCGACTTCCAGCTCCTCGCGGCCTCCGACGACGACAACCTCGACCTCGAAGCCGGCGCGCTTCTCATCGCGCGGTTCGCCTATCCCGACCTGGATGCCTCCTCCTCCAGCGCCCTGCTCGACGATATGGCGGTGGAAGTGCGCGAGCGGCTCGGCCGCAAGGCCTCCGGCGAGGAGATTGTCAAAACCATCAACCGCTACCTCTTCATCGAGCAGAAGTTCGCCGGCAACACCCATCAGTACTATGACGTGGACAACAGCTACCTGAACCGCGTGCTGGAGCGCCGCACCGGCATTCCCATCAGCCTGAGCGCGGTCTATCTGTTATTGGGCCAGCGGCTGGAGCTGCCGGTCTTCGGCGTCGGCATGCCGGGGCACTTCCTCGTGAAGTACGAGGCGGACCGCTACCGCGTGTTCGTGGATTCGTTCAACGGCGGGGCGCTGCTCACCCAGAAGGACTGCGCCCGCTTCCTCGACCAGGCGGGCTACGGATTCGACGAACGTTACCTGCAGAAGACGCCGGCGCGCTCCATCCTCATCCGCATGCTGAAGAACCTCGTCGCCATCTACAACAAGATGGACGACAAAACGAAAGCCGCCCGGCTGATGCGCTTCATCGAGATTCTCGGTATCCCCGATAAAGAAGACTAGATCCGAATCTTCATCAGATCCTTCGCCATCGCGATCGGTCCCTTGAATTCCTTCTTCGCCTGCGCCTTCACGTCGTAACGTTCCGCCACCGGATAGAAGTGCGAGAGGATGAGCCGGCCCACGCCGGCTTCATGAGCGACCTTGCCGCAATCGCCGGCGGTCATGTGATCCTTGCCCGGCTTCTGGACGGGAAACGAGCAGTCCAACACGGCGACATCAACGCCGCGGCAGAGCTTCACCAGCCCCTCGCAATACTCGGCATCGCCGGAATAGGCGAGGGCCTTGCCGCCGTGCTCGATGCGATAGCCCTGGCAGTGCAGGCTCTTGCTGTGCACGACGGTCTTTGCCGTCACGCGTGTCTTGCCCAGCGTGATCGTGCGGTCGGTGAGCTCGGTCACCGTGACCTTGAACGGCGCGGAGGAAAAGCCGGGGATCTCTTTCAGCAACGCATTGAAGAGCCGCTTCGTCCCGCGCGGTCCGTAGATCGTGAGCGGCGGACGCGGCGCGATGTGTTTGCCGAAGAAGACGGCGTCGAAGAAGAAGGGGAGGAAGTCCGCAAAGTGGTCCGTGTGGTGATGGCTGAGGAAGACATGCTTGAGCTTGTGGCGGTCGGTCCCGTTTTTGATGAGGTTCATCAGCGTGCGCGGGCCGAAATCGAAGAGGAGCAGCTGATCGGTCTCGACGAGATAGCCGGCGGCGGCGCGCTTGGGATGCAGGTTCGTGCCGGAACCGAGCACGGTCAGCTTCATGTGACTCCTCCTCGGGGGCTATGTTACCATCGCGCTGTCGCTTTCCATATATGACTCGCGATGACTACATGAAGATGGCGCTGGAGGAGGCGCGTCTCGCCGCGGCCGCGGGAGAGGTGCCGATCGGCGCGGTGCTGGTCGTCGGGGATTCAGTGATCGCGCGGGCGCACAACCGCCGCGAGGTCTGGCAGGACCCGACGGCGCATGCCGAGCTGATCGCCATCCGCGAAGCCTCGGCGCAGCTGCGGAGCTGGCGGCTTACCGGCGGCGTGCTCTATGTCACGATGGAGCCCTGCTCGATGTGCATCGGCGCGGCGATTCTTGCGCGGGTGGAGCGCGTCGTGTACGGAGTCAAAGACCCGAAGGGCGGCGCGTGCGGGTCAGTCGTCGACATCCCGGCGGCGCGCGGGCTGAACCATCGGGTCGACGTGGTCGGCGGTGTCATGGAACAGGAGAGCCGGCAACTACTGCAGGAGTTCTTCCGGAATCTGCGGGAGGATCGCGCCCCTTCCGAGCCTCAGTGATCGTCCAACCAGCGCTTGGCCATTGCTACAGCGGCGCCGTCGGCATCTTCTCGTTTTCGGTACGCTCCGGCCTTCGGCTGCGAGATCACGCCTACCATCGAGGCGGTCAACACCGTGGCTTGCGGAATCCATTCATCGCTGCTGAGCGGTTCGCGCAGGTAGGAGCTCGGGCAAATTCGCGCGCCTCTATACAGATATGTGGCGCGATGAGTCATTGAGAGGGACCCCTTCGGTTCGCTGTGCCAAAGCTGCATTTTCACATGCCGGAGGAGTCCCGCCTAGATGCCAAAAGGTCTTAGCCGATCCGCTTAAGCCGCCCGATGCATCTCCTGGGTATGCTCCCAGCTTTCCACCGCGGCGCGGACGCTCACTCGCCCGCCGAGATAGGCCAATCCGAGCGAGAGGATGCCGCTGATGAACAGCCACCAGGCCATGTTTTGCAGCATCGGCGAGAGCGGCGCCGGCGCCAGGCCCTTCGAGTACAGCCAGGCCAAGATCAGCAACCGACCGTATACGGCGATGCTGACCATCACGCCC
>CAZRND010000337.1:0-6190 GCA_964601345.1 uncultured Acidobacteriota bacterium
GATGTGATCGAATTGAGCCTGCCGAAATCGCTGCGTGTCGAGCCGACGCCGGACAATCCGCGCGTGGCGGCCGTCATGTGGGGGCCGATTGCGCTGGCCGGCGATCTCGGGCCGGAGCCCGCTCGCGGCGGCAGTGAACGTTGGTCGGCGGCGAAGGTGATGCTGGTGAAAACGCCTGTTCTGCTGGCGGCGACGCAGCCCGCCGACAAGTGGTTGAAGCCCGCGTCAGGGCAATTCCGCACCGACGGCGTGGTCCGCATCCCGGGCGATAAGGGCGCCAGCGCCGATCTCGACATGGTTCCGTTCTATCGCCTGCACAAGCGCACTTACGCTGTGTATTGGGATTTGTTCACGCCGCCTGAATGGGATCAGAAGCAAGCGGCATACGCCGCAGAGCAGGATCGCCAACTGCGCCTCGAAGCGGCCACTGTGGCCTTCGCGCAACCCGGCGAGATGCAGCCGGAGCGCGACTTCAACATGCAGACCGGCGATGGCGGCGCTATCGAGCGTCTGAACGGCGTTCCAGGACGCCGCGGGAACACCTGGTTCTCCTTCGACGTTCCCGTCGACGCGACGAGCGCGATGACGCTCGTCGTTACTTACTACAGCGCCGAGCAGCGGCGCGGCACGATGTCGTTCCAGATTCAAGTGGAGGGCCGCCGCATCGCCGATCAAAAGGTTGAGCGCAGCGTGCCGGCGCGTTTCTACGACGTCGAGTACGCGGTCCCCCGCGACCTAGTGCAGGGGAAACAGAAAGTCACGGTGCGTTTCGAAGCCGCGAGCGGCGCATCCGTCGCCACGGTCTTTGGCATCCGGATGGTCCGCGCCCAGCAATAGATCACTGGTTGAGGTACTGCTTCCACCACAGCAATTCCTGATGATAGCGATGCACCATGTCCCAGGGCGGCCATCCGCCGTGATAGTTGCCGGGATAGCGGATGAACTTTGCCGGCACGCGTTGCTTCTTGAGCGCGGTGTACATTTGCTCGGCCTGTTCGATGGGCACGCGCAGGTCGGCTTCGCCGTGCACGAAGAGCGTGGGCGTGCGCGCCTTTCCCGCGTAGGTGATCGGCGATTGCGTGCGCATCAGGAGATTGCTCTCGGAGTCGTAAGGCGATCCGAAGAACTCGCTTTCCTTGGTGCGCGGGATATCGGCCGTGCCGTAATCGCTGATCCAGTTCGAGATGCCCGCGCCGGTAACGGCCGCCGAGAAGCGCGTGGTCTGCGTGATGATCCAATCGGTGAGGAAGCCGCCGTAGGAGTATCCGGTGACGCCGAGACGCCGCCGGTCGAGCGGATAGTGGTCGAGCGCGTAATCGACGCCGGCCATCACGTCTTCGTAATCGAGCTTGCCCCAGCCGCCCCACGTGGCCCACAGGAATCGTTCGCCGTACCCGGTGGACCCGCGCGGATTGGTCGAGAGCACCGCGTATCCGTTGGCCGCGAGCCACTGGAATTCGAAATCGAAGTGCGTGCCGTACGCGCCGTGCGGACCGCCGTGAATCGCGAGAATCAGCGGCGAAGGCGATGTAGCTCTAGGAAGCACGATCCAGCCTTCTACGTTTGTACCGTCCTTGCTCTTGAATTGGATTCGCTCGGAGGGACGCAGCTCCACGTCTTTCAAAAACGCCGAATTGAGGGCGCTGATCTGCGCTTCACCCGAGCCATCGATCTTGGCGGAGAACGCTTCAGCGGGATGCGTCGCGTCGAGCGCGGTGTAGGCCATGCGGTCGAAGGCGCGCGTGAAGCTGAATCCGCCGAGCGAACGCACGCCGCGCGTAACTTTCTGTACGTCGCCTCCGGCAGCGACCACGCGATAAAGGTGCGTATCTCCGCCCGTCGCCGAGCCGAAGTAAATGTGAGAGCCGTTCCACACTGGCGCGTCCGGGATCATGTCCCAGGCGGCGGTGACGTTCTGCATCCGGCCGCCTTCGGCCGACATGCGGTAGATGTTCACGGCCGCGCCGTGACTCTGTTTGCCCTGAATCACCTGATTCAGACTCTGCCGGCGGCGGAAGGCCAGGTCCTTTCCGTCGGGCGACCAGGCGGGCGAATCGTATTCGTATCCGTCGTCGGTGAGCCGCGTGACCTTGCCGTCGAGATCGGTGACCCAAAGATCGGCGCGCTCGTAGGAATACTCGTCGCGCTGGTGCGAATCGGCGACGAAGGCCAGCGCGCCGCTGTCGGGACGCCACACCGGCGCGGACACGTCCACGCCGACATGCGTGAGTTGCCGCGGCGCGCCTCCGTCGCGCGCCACGACGTAAAGCTCCGAGGGCGGCGTCGCCGCCGGATCGCGCGGATCGGGCAGATAGCCCCGGTTGTCGAAGCGCATGTTCATCCAGTCGTACATGCGTCCCTTGAAGCGCTGTTCCATCAGCCGCTCCTCGGCGGTGAGCTCGCGCGCCTTTCCGCGCGGCGGCGTTTTCTTCGTGAAGGCGATCCAGCGATTGTCGGGACTGAAGACCGGCGCGCCGCCGACTCCTGGAATCTGAAATGCTTCACCGCCTCCGCCGTCCATGTGGAGAAACCAGATGTCGCCTTCGGAGCCGGGCGCCTTGCCCGGCTCTTTCCTTGCCGAGCGGAAGGCGAGCACCTTGCCGTCGGGACTCCAGCGCGGCGCGGACGCGGAGAACGCCGAGTTCGTGAGACGCGTGGCCGGCGACGAGCCGTCGGCGGGCGCGAGCCACAGTTCCGTGTGGCGCTGGTTCTCGGCTTCGATGATGGAGTTGCGCACGAAGACGACCCATCGTCCGTCGGGCGAGATCGCCGGTGTCGCGGCGGTTTCGATGCGGTAGTAATCGTCCAACTGGATGGGACGCGCAGCGTGAGCGGCAATAGCGATTAGCAATGCTGCGATGATCCGTTTCATGTCTATTGACTGTGGGGGTATTCTCTGGCAGAGTCAAGAGTACAATTCCCCCCTAAAGGAGTTCTCATGAGGAAGAGAATCGCAGCCGGGGCAGCGTTGTGCGGATTATGTGTTTTAGCAGGACTTCTTCAACTTCCCCGCCGCCCGGATCTCACCAAGGCGCGCGTCTCCGAAACATACGGCAAATTGCCGCTGCGTTTTGAAGCCAATCAGGGGCAGGCCGATGCTTCCGTCAAATTCATCTCTCCAGGACGCGGGTACACGCTCGGTCTGACTTCCACCGGAGCGCTGCTGTCCCTGAAGTCGTCCACGTTGCGGATGGAGCTACGCGGCGCGAACGCGAACGCCGCCGTGAGCGGCCTCGACGAGCTCCATGGCAAGAGCAACTACTTCATCGGCAACGACCCGGCCAAGTGGCGAACCAACGTCCCCAGCTACGCCAAAGTGGCATACCGGGACGTCTACCCCGGCGTGGACCTGATCTATTACGGCAGCAACCAGCGTCAACTCGAATATGACTTTGTCGTCGCGCCGGGCGTCGATCCCAGTCAAATCCGGCTGGCCTTTCACGGCGCGGAAAAGGTGGCGCTCGATCCCAATGGCGATCTGCAGGTCGCCGGCATCCAGATGCACCGGCCCCTGATCTATCAGAACGTCGATGGAAGCCGCAGGAACGTCGGCGGCGGTTTCCGGATGATGGCGGAAAATGTAGTGGGCTTCGAGGTAGCCGCATACGACGCGTCGCGGCCGCTGGTGATCGATCCTGTCCTGGCCTATGCCACCTATGTTGGATCCACCGCCGACGATGAAGGCCTGAACATTGCCGTCGATTCGTTCGGAAGCGCATATGTCGCAGGCGAAACACGGTATCCGGGCACATTTCCGACTACGCCAGGAGCGTTCCAGCGCAACTTTGGCAATCCCACCGCGGATACCTGGGACGCCTTTGTGTTCAAGTTAAATGCCGCGGGATCGGGCCTCGACTATTCCACTTACATGGGCGGCTCACAGAACGATTGGGCGTACTCGATCGCCGTCGATTCGAGCGGCAACGCCTACGTGGCTGGCCAGACGTTCTCCACCAATTTCCCGACGGTAGGGGGCGTGCAACTGGTGCATGGCGGCGGAAGCACGGACGGCTTTGTGGCCAAATTGAATCCAACAGGATCGGCCCTGGTGTATTCGAGCTACTTGGGCGGGAGTGCGGAAGAGTATGCTTATCGGATCGCCGTGGACCCGGCCGGCAACGCCTACGTCGCCGGGTACACCTCATCCAGCAACTTCCCCACGGCTAACGCAGCGCAGGCGACCCATGGTGGCGCAACCTGGGCTGCATTTGTAACGAAAATAAATCCGGCAGGATCGGCGATGATTTACTCCACCTATCTGGGCGGAACCGGGAACGACTACGGCCAGGGGATCGCAGCCGATTCCGCCGGCAACGCCTACGTAACGGGCGCCACAACCTCAGGCAATTTCCCAACGACCGCCGGGGTGCTTCAGACGGTATATGCCGGCGGCAGCTACGACGCTTTCGTGACCAAGTACAGCCCGACCGGCGCCATGCTCTATTCCACTTTCGTGGGTACGAACATCTCGGAGCAAGGATACAGCCTTGCCGTAGACTCGTTCGGGAACACTTACGTAGCGGGAATCTCCTACCCGGACGGAGGCACGGCCTACGACCTCCTGGTATTCAAGCTGAATGCCGCAGGCGCCGCGCTCGTGTATTCGAATGTCATCCGCGGCACGGGTCAGGACGTGGGCAATGGCATCGTCGTCGACGGAGCGGGTAATGCCTATGTCGCTGGATATACCAACTCACCGAACTTTCCGGCGGTCAATGCCGTCCAACTCTTCGTGGGGGACTTCGATGCTCTCGCAATGAAGCTGGATGCAACAGGAGCGATCCTCTACTCCACGTTCCTGGGAGGCAGCGGCACCGACTATGGACAGGGAGTCGCGATCGATCCAGGCGGCAACGCCTATGTCTCCATTATCACCGCATCAACCGATTTCCCCGTAACGGGTGGAGCCTATCAGACAACCTATGGGGGCGGTACTTTTGATGCGGGTGTCTTCAAAATCGGCAATAACAATCCTGTGCCGGTGATCACCACGATCTCGCCGTCGCGGGCCACGGCAGGAGGACTAGGTTTCGACCTGACCGTCAACGGCAGCGGATTCAGCGGCGCCTCCGTCATCCAGTGGAATGGAAGTCCGCGAAATACGACCTTTGTGAGCAGCGGGCTGCTGATGGCTTTCGGCTTGCCCGCTTCCGACATCGCCTCGCCGAGCAGTGTTCCGATCAGTGTCTCCAACCCTGCGCCGGCGGGCGGCGTGTCCACCCCGGTGACGTTTTCCATCCTGAGCTCGAGCGGAACCGTCGCGGGTATCGCTTCCGCCGGCGCTCCCGCAGCCACGGCGACGATTCCGATCCGCCTGACGATGACCGCCGGCAGCATCGACAGCCTGAGTTTCGGCGTGCTGGTCGTGCCGGGTCCAGGCGCTCCGGCGCTGACCGGAACGGCGTCCTTTGTGAAGGACTCCACGTTGCCTGTTCCCTCGGCGACCTCGACGGGCGCCAACCAGGTGGCCGTCGGCTGGCTGCCGTTCCCTTCAGCCATTAGCGGCACGGTGCATCTCGGCGACATGATCGTGAACATTCCCGCCGCGGCCGTCAGCGGACAAACCTACTCGGTGCAGATCACCGGCGCGAACGCGAGCTTGGGGGTGGCGGCCATCGGTCTTCTGCCCGGGCCTATTGCGACGCTGACCGTCGGCGGCACCTATCTCGTCGGCGACGGCTCGCCTTTCACCTTGGACTCCTGGGGATCGTTTGGAGACGGCTCGCTCGACAATTTCGATTTGATCGCGGCGCTGCGCGCGGTGACATTCATTCCGGGCGCGAGGCCGCAGAGCTGCGCCGACCGTTACGACGCCATGGACGCCTTCCCCGTGGACGGGGCTTCGCGGGGGGGCGAAACGAATCTGGAAAACTTCGACCTGATCCAACCGCTGCGCCGCGTCACCCTCCTCGACACGACACGGCCTACGCGCGCGGTGCGCGGCTTGCCGTGCAGCGCCGCGAGCCCGCTGGCCCGCAATCGCGCGCCCGAGCCGACCGATCCGCTGCGCGCCGACGCGGCGCTGGCCTTCGGCGATGCCGAAGGCGGGCGCATCCCGGTGTACCTCACGGCTCGCAATCCGCTTTCGCTCGCGGGATTCAGCTTCTCGCCCGGCGTGGCCGGAGGCCGCGCCGGACCACTGCGCTTCCGGGGGTCGGACGGCCCCGTCCCGTCGCTGCTAGAACAAGAG
>CAZRND010000338.1:0-6181 GCA_964601345.1 uncultured Acidobacteriota bacterium
CCTGGGCCGAGGATTTGCTCCTGCCCGCCGAACTCGTCGAGCGTATCGGGACGCATCCGATCGGCGAGCGGATGCGACGCCGGGCGGCCCTTGGGCTCCAGATGACTAAACAGACCCACGGAGTCCTCTCTGGCGGGCGGCTTCGGAGAGCGCCAGCGCCGCGGCGACAGCGGCGTTCAACGACTCGACGCGCATCGTTCGCGGGATCGAGACAGGCTTCGCGTGCGCGAGGAGATCGGGCGGCAGCCCGCTTCCTTCGGCGCCCACGGCGAGTACCGAGGGCCGGGTCAGGTCCACCTGCTCGATGGTAAGCGAAGCGCGCGGCTGGAGCGCATAGAGCGCGGCGCGCTGCGCGGCGATCATCGCCAGCGCCTGGTCGAGCTGGATGCCGGCGAGGTGCGGCAGACGAAACGTCGATCCGGCCGCCGCGCGCACGAGCTTTGGATTTTCCGGATGCACGCTGCCGCGCAGCAGCAGCGCGCCGGTCGCGCTGAAAGCCTCCGCCGTCCGCAGGATGGTCCCGGCGTTGCCGGGATCCTGGATTCCGGCCAGCAGGATCACGAGCGCCGGCGACGGTTGAAATAGGTGATGTGCCCGCCATTCCGGCGGGCGAACCAGCGCGAGGATGCCCTGCGGCGCCTCGGTGGTCGAGACCCCGTTGACCGGCGCGCGATAGCAAGCCGCCGTCGAGCCGTGTTCCCGCAACACGGCGACGGTTTTCTTCTCGCGCTCGGAATCGAACAGAACGGTATCGACTGGAATGCCCGCTTCGAGCGCTTCGACGAGCAGGTGCAGTGTTTCCACCGGCAACAAGCCGTTCGGCAGGCGCTCGCCGCGCACCAGCGCGCGGCGGAGCTGCTTCAGTAACGGATGCTGGCGACTGCGGATTTCGCGTACAGGCACGGCGGCATTTTAACTCAACAGGTTTGACTTGTCCCGGCTCTGCGTGCTAGTTTCCGAATCTTAAGAGGTCCGCCTGTGTCCGAAGTTCTGAAAGTGAACAGCGAACATCCCGACGCCCAACGAATCGCCCACGCGGCGCACCTCATTCGTTCGGGCCAGGTGGTCGCCGTTCCCACCGATACACTGTACGGCCTGGCCGCCGACCCCTTCAATCTGAGCGCCGTGGACCAGGTGTATCGCATCAAGGGACGACCTTCGCACAAGGCGCTGCTGCTGCTGGTGAACTCGGTGGAACAGGCCGAAGAGCTTTCGACGCGCATTCCCGAGACGTTTTATGCCCTGGCGCGGCGCTTCTGGCCCGGCCCGCTGACGCTGGTGATGCCGGCCTCGCGCCACATTCCACGAAAAGTCACCGGGAACACAGGCAAGGTGGCGGTGCGATATCCCAAATCGCCCGTGCCGGTCGCGCTCATCACCGAGCTCTCGATGCCGCTCACCGGAACGAGCGCCAACATGGCCGGCCTGCAGGGATGCTCAAACGCCTCCGACGTGCAAGTGCAACTGGGCGACCGTATCCCGCTGATCCTTGACGGCGGCGATTCCGGCGCCACCCAGCCTTCGACGATCGTCGACGTTGGCCAGGACGGCGTAAAGAATTCCTGGAAAGTGATTCGCGAGGGCGTGATCCCCGCTGCTGAAATCGCGGAGTTTTTCGAGCAATGACGTTGACCGCCCGGCGGTCTGTTGGGTTAGTTCTGGGGGCCGCGGCAGTCGCCTTCCTTGCGCTGGTCCTGTTTCTCTACCGCCAAGTACGCGAGGAATCCGTGCGGGATGAGACGCGGCCCGCGCAAGCGATCGTTGTCTTCGGCGCGGCGGAATATTACGGACGTCCCTCACCGGTACTGAAGGCCCGGCTCGATCACACCTTGATGCTCTACCGGCGTGGTCTGGCCCGCTGGATCGTGACCACCGGAGGCGCGGGCGGCGATCCGCACTTTACCGAAGCTGGAGTCGGGCGCAATTTTCTGGTGGAGCATGGGGTCGAGCCCGAGAACATCCTGGTGGAAGATCAAAGCACCACGACGGACCAGACCGTGTTCCTGGTGGCCGAAGTGCTGGCGCGCAATCGCCTGGACACATGCATCGTGGTGAGTGACGGCTACCACATGTTCCGGACCAAGCGGCAACTGGCCGAGCGCGGCATCACGGCGTACGGATCGCCGCGCCCTTCGCCGAACGAAGCGTCTGAGTGGATTTACCTGCGGCAGGTTTTCGGCTATCTGCTGTGGCGCGCAGGCATCAGGATGTGACGCTGCGCGCAACCTCGACGCGGGCGTCGTTGTAGCACGCCGCGCCTCCCACCACGTTGACATCCTGCGGGCAGAGGGCGGTGGAGGTCCGGCCGTTGCGCGACGATTTTTGCCAGGCTCCCTTAGGGAGCGACACAACACCGCGGCGGACTCGGTCATTGAGCTTGACTCCGCAGACGACTTCGCCCAGCTCGTTGAAGATGCGCACTTCGTCGCCGTCGGCGATGCCGCGAGCCTGCGCGTCCAGCGGATTCATCAGCAACGACAGCTCCGGATAGTTGAACTCGCCGAGCATGCTGGTGATCATCCGGTTGTTCGCCGGGCTGACTAGCGCGAGCGGATACGCTTCGCGCGGATTGGGCTGGTATTCGTAGGGCCGCGATCCGAGGATACCGGGCGTGAGATGCACCTTCCCGTCCGATGTGAGCGGGAACGTGGTTTTGAATTGCACGGGCCGCGGGCCTGGAAAATCGTAGCCCTGAGTCCGTCCCTCGGCCATGATCTTGAAATCCACGGGACGGCCCGCCAGGCTGAACGCCTCGACGGCTTTTCGCATCGCCGTGAGCGAATCCCATTGGAAGGGTTCGTCTTTGAAGCCCATCGCTCGCCCCAGCGCCGCGAAGACCCACTCGTTGGGCTTCGATTCGCCGCGCGGCTCGATCACCGGCTGCATCCCGCCCGCGACGTATGCTCCGTAGCCGCGCTTGAATTCGTACTGCTCGAAGAACGTGGTGTTCGGCAGGACGATGTCGGCGTATCGCGCAGTGTCGGTCATCACCTGCTCGTGGACCACGGTGAAGAGATCGGGATCGGCCAGGCCCTTCAGGACGGCGTTCTGGTCGGGCACCGTAACGGCCGGATTGCAGTTGTAGACGAAGAGCGCCTTCACCGGAGGATTGACGCTGCCCGCCAGGACCGCGCCGAGCTGCGTCATGTTGATGATCCGCGTGTTCCATTCATACGGACCGAAGACTTTGGCCGCGTCGAACTTCGCCGCGCCGCTGTTCGACATGGTGTATCCGCCGCCGCGCACGCCGAATTTGCCGAGCAGCGCGGGCATCGCCAGGATCGCGCCGATGGCTTGACCGCCGTTACGATTGCGCTCGACGCCCCATCCGCAACGGATCAGCGCCGGCGCGGCATCCGCGAATTTATCCGCCAGCTTGCGAATGTCATCCGCGGAGACGTGCGCTTGCGCGGCCGCGCTTTCCACAGTCCATTTCTCCGCTTGTTCCAAAAGTTTTTCGAGCCCGTCGGCGGCATGCGTCGAGAGGAAAGTGTGGTCGAGGCGTCCCGCTTGCTTCCACAAGCGGATCATGGCCAGCGCCACGGGAAGGTCTTCGCCGGGGAAAACGGGGAGGTGCAGATCGATTTCGTTCGACGTGAAGTTGCACACCGGATCGACCGCCGCGATGAACGCGCCATTTCGTTTGGCTTGGCGCAATAGCGGAGTCAGATGAATGTTCGAGGCTTTTGGATTCGCTCCCCAGATGATGATACACTTCGCTTCGGGATAATCCTCGAAGGCCACACCGGGCATTTTCCCGTACATGCCCATCGCGACTTCCGACGACGGGACGGCGCAGATGGTCTTGGCCAGCCGCGACGCGCCCATCCGGGCAAAAAAGAAATTGTCGAGAAAGCCGTCCGCCAGAATGCCGTTCGATCCGCCGTAGTGATACGGCAAAATCGCTTCCCCGCCCCACTTCGCGATGATCTCCTGGAAGCGGCGCGTGATCTCGCCGATGGCTTCCTCCCACGAGATGCGCTCGAAATCCCCTTTTCCTTTCGGCCCGACGCGTTGCAACGGGTAGAGCAGCCGGTCCTCGTGATAGACGCGGCGGTCGAAACGCGCCACCTTGTCGCAGATGAATCCGCCGTCGGTCGCGCCGATAGTCTCGATCTTGCCGTCTTTGACGGCGACATCGAGAGTGCAGGTGTCCGGACAATCCATCACACAGGTTGTGCGCATGCCGATTATTGTACCTCAACGGTTTTCAGAAAGTCGTAATCGCCGCCCGGAAAGATCTTCAGACTCTTCAATCGCCGGTCGTGAACGACGACGTTATCGAAATACCAAAGGTGGATGTAGGGGACATCCGTGTTCAGGATGCGCTGGATTTCCTCCAGCATTCCGCGACGTTTTTCCTGATCCATTTCCGCGCGCGTAGCGTCCAAAAGGCTGTCGATACGCGGGTTGCGGTATCGGCCGCGGTTCGCGCCCTTGGGCGGAATGCGGCGCGAGTTGAAGCAATAGTCGAAGATGTCGGGATCGTTGTTCGCGCCGATCCATCGCAGCGTGTAGACCTGAAAAGCGCCCTTCACAATGTCGGCGTAAAAAGTTGCAAATTCGTAGCTGCGGATCTCCAGAGCGATGCCGATCTTCTTTAGTTGCTCCTGCACGACGGCGGCCAGCAAGCGGCTGCTCTCTTCCGTCGAAGTCTTGATCGTCAAGCGCGCGCGGACTCCGTCCGCACCGGCCGGAAGGCCTGCCGTATCGAGAAGACGCGCCGCACCTTCGGGATCGTACGGCACCTGCGCCAGGTCCGGGGGATACGCCCAGTGATTCGGAGGCAACAGGCTCGCGGCGGGCCGCGCCTGGCCGCGCCATAGGAATTCGATCAGCGGCCGGCGATCCACGGCCATCGCCAGCGCGCGGCGCACTTCCGGCCGCTTCAGCAACGGATCTTCGAGGTTCAGCGCCAGGTATTGATAGACCGTGCCGGGCGCTTCGTCCACCTGCAAGCGCGGCTCGCGTTCAAGCACCTTGACCATGTCGGCGCTCAGGGCGTTGATGGCCACATCGGCCGCGCCCTTGCGCAGCTCGAGTGCGCGCACCGTTGAATCGGGCGTTATCTTGAACTGCACGCGGCCCGCCTTCGGCGCTCCGCGCCAGTAATCGCGATTCGCTTCGAGCACGACCTCTTCATCCTGCGTCTGGCGAACGAAGCGGAATGCGCCTGTCCCGACGGGATGCGTGGCAAAGTCCTTGGGCGCACCGTCGGGAATCACGCCCAGCGCGCCCTGCGCCACGTTCCAGAGAAAACTCGAGAACGGTTCGCTGAGGCGGATGATCAGCGTAAAGTCGCCGGGCGTCTCGATGGCGCGTATGGGACGGAACGTCGCCGCTTTGATGCTGACGACCTTGCCTTCGAGCATGCTCGTGAAGGTGTACTTCACGTCGCGCGAGGTGAGTGGTCGCCCGTCGTGGAAGAGAACGCCTTGGCGCAGATGAAAGATGTACGTCAGCGGGTCCGGCACTTCCCAGCTCTCGGCAAGCGACGGACGCAGCCGGAAATTCTCATCGCGGTCGACCAGGCCGTCGAAGATCAACTGGTCGATGCGCTCGGACTGGGCATCCGTGCCGATGCGCGGATCGAGGTTCGCTGGATGCGATTCGATCAAAAACACAACCGTGTTCGAGTCGCGGGCGCGCTGGCAGGATGTAAGAAGGAGCGCAAGTATGAGGACGAGGGCGCGCTTCATCGAACCAGCTTCCCTAACACCACGGGACGCCGCGCGCCCGTGGCGGACGGGATGTTGCCGGGA
This sequence comes from uncultured Acidobacteriota bacterium, assembly GCA_964601345.1. Lineage (GTDB taxonomy): Bacteria > Acidobacteriota > Terriglobia > JAJPHL01 > JAJPHL01 > CAZRND01. Next base: position 5,763 of record CAZRND010000338.1, read on the forward strand.
CGCTTGTGCCAGGTCTCGTAAGCAAGCAGCGCGAAGAGCACGGCCTCCTTGCCGTCGCTCGGGATGCCGAAGTCCTCGGCGCGGAGCATCCTGACTCCGGGCAGCTTCGCGGCGAGGCGGCGCATCACGAAGTGGTTGTGCAATCCTCCGCCGGATGTTACGAGATCGTCCACGGCAACGGGAGAGAATCGGCGGAGGGCATCGGCAATCGAGTCGGCGGTGAGCGCGGCGGCCGTGGCGATGTCCGGCAACTTCGCGAGGTATTCCTCGCCGAACTGCTCGCGTCCAAAACTCTTCGGAGGACGTCTGCGAAAAAAGGGCTCGCGCAGCAACCGTGCCACCAGATCTTCATTGACGCTTCCGCGCGAGGCCAATCTTCCACCGCGGTCAAAACGGAGATTCGTGCGCTGTGCAAAAGC
>CAZRND010000339.1:0-6162 GCA_964601345.1 uncultured Acidobacteriota bacterium
CGGGCTTCGCAGCGCCAAGGAAGTCTGTGCCAGGTCTTCCATGCGGTAGGCCATCACGGGATCGTAGCGGCGTCCCGTCATGTCGTAGAACTCGGCCATGGCGGCTTTCAGCGCGGGCAGGACCTTGTCGTAGTAGTGGCGCTGCGCGATCTTGCCTTTCATGTAGCTGTCCTGGTTCTGCACCACGCCGGACATCCGCGGGATCGCCGGGTCCATCATGTTGCGCAGGCGGCGCGAGGGCGGTCCGACGTAGAGCTTCATCATCTCCGGCTCGGGCAGCAGCACGTTTTCGATGGTGTGGGTGGTGAGGAATCCGTCCTGGACGTTGAAGAAAGGTGTTTCCGTATCTTCCGCGACGCGCCGCGAAATCAGCGCCAGGTCGCCTGCTTCCTGCGCGTTGCGGGCGTACAGGACGCCCCAGCCGCAGTCGGCGACGCCGACCACATCGTCGTGTCCGGCGTGCACGTTGAGTCCTTGCGAGGTCAGCGCTCGCGCGCCAATGTGAAAGACGATGGGAAGTCGCTTGCCCGAAATTGTGTAGAGGACCTCTTTCATAAGAATGAGGCCCTGTCCTGAAGTGAAGTTGGTGACGCGGCCGCCGGCCACCGCGAATCCTTCGCAAGTGCTGGCCGCGCTGTGTTCCGATTCCGGCTCGATGAAGGCGAGCTCTTCATTCCACAAATTGCGCTTGCCGTTGGCGACTTCCACCTGATAGCCGCCGCCCATGGTTGTGGAGGACGTGATGGGGTAGGCGCAGGCGCCCTGAGTGATGTGCGACTCAACCCAGACGACCATGCCGGCGCCGTCTGACGTTGTCGGGATACCGGGGAAAGGGGCCCTCGATTCCTGTTCTTGGCTAAACGAATCGGTTACCGGCCCGCCAACGATGGCGCCCATAGTTTCCCCTCCTGGGTGGAGCAAAGATCGTTACTCGTTATCAGCTTAGCAGAATTGGCAGGGACACAACAACAAAGCTTTGTTTTGGCGGCTCACCCGATCCGGCTTTTGAGCGCGGCTTGCATCTCCGAGTAGCTGCCGACTTCCTGCGGATAGCACGTGGTGGTGGCGTTAATGGTGAGGGAAGGGAAGGAGACGCGAAGAGATTCCTGGGCCTGGCAGGCAAAGGAGTTGGCGTCGGCCGGGGACATGTCGGGAAAGATCGCCCCGAGCGTTGTGTTCGACAGGCGGAAGAGACTCTCGCCGCGGCGCAGCATCCCGCGCAATTGCGTGATGATGCGGCCCATCTCTTCGGGCGTGCGGCTGCCCAGATCGAAGAGCGTGGTCGCCAGCTTTGTGCCCGCCGCCGAGGCGCGCTTGAAATCCATCGACAAAGAATCCTGGAACTGATTCATGCCCGGCTGGGAACTGAAGGCCAGCAGGTAGGCTTTTCTTTCGGCCTCCGCCGCGGCGGCCAGAGCCCGGAACAACTCGTCTTTCAGGCGGCGGACTTCCCTCTGCCGCTGGAGCATGTAGACCAGGGCCAGACCCAGGAGGACGCAGAAACCAAGAAAGGCGCGATGCGGCGCCTTCAGGGCAAAGTCCTCGCCATGCCAAAAGGCCGAGGGGAACATGAAGCCGAGCAGGCTCACGCCAAGTACGAACATCAAAAGGAAGGCCAGGACCCAGAGATGCCAATCCTGGCGGTCGGCGGCTTGCCACCTGGCCTCGGCTGTCTGCGGCTGTAGCGGCTCGGCGACCTCTGGTGACGGTGATGGCAGAAGGACAACGGACGAAGTTGTGCTCATGTCCCCCCTATCGGCAGGGGCAGCGGAGAACTTGAGAGAAAGTTAAAGGGCCTGCCGCTTGCGAGAACGACAGGCCCGAGTGAGGCGTCTTGGGGTAGTTCTTTGTTGAAAACTACTCTATCGTCCTAAACCGATTTGCTCCAATGAATAGTTCTTATCGAAAAGATAAGGACAGTGGGATTAATTTTTCCTTAATCAGGTTCCACGCCATCTCGATGTGCGTCGCTTCGGTGCGCAGATGTCCGATGGCCAGACGCAGCGTGAACTGCCCGCGCAGCTTGGTGTGCGACATGTAGATCTTGCCCGTCGCGTTCACCGCGTCGAGCAATGCTGCATTCAGCGCCTCAAGACGTTCTTCGGGCACGCCCGCCGGGCGTGCCCGGAAGCAGATGACAGAGAAGGGCGTGGGAGCGAGACGCTCGAAGGCGGGATCGTCGTCCACCCACTTCGCAAAGCGCTGCGCCATTTCGATGTGCCCGCGCAACGCCCGGCGCACGCCTTCCTGGCCGAACGAGCGCAGCACGAACCACAGCTTCAGCGCCCGGAAGCGGCGGCCGAGCTGGATTCCGTAATCCATGTAGTTGCGAACTTCGGAGTCCTCCGCGGTCCGCAGGTATTCGGGAACCAAGCTGAACGCCCCGCGCAGAGTCTGCGGATGGCGGGTAAAGAGCGCGCTGAAGTCGAAGGGCGTGAACATCCACTTGTGCGGATTGAGCACGATGGAATCGGCACGCTCCCATCCGGCGAACATCGGGCGGCACTCCGGCAGCACGGCGGCCGATCCGGCGTAAGCGGCGTCAACGTGCAGCCAAAGCGAGTGCTGTTTGCAGATCGTTGCGATGTCGGCGACCGGGTCCATGCTTGTCGTCGACGTCGTTCCGAGCGTCGCGACGGCGGCAAAGGGCCGCCATCCCGCGGCGATGTCCTCTTCAATGGCATGGGACAGCTTTTCGGGAATCATGCGGAAATCCCAATCGGACGGGATCTGGCGCACGGCTTGCTGCCCGAGTCCAAGAACGATGGCCGCCTTCTCAATCGAGGAATGGGCCTGCTCGGAACAGTAGAGACGAAGGCGCGGGCCGTGGCCGAGTCCTTTCTCGCGGAGCCCCAGCTTCAGCGACTCGCGAGCGGCGGCGATCGCGCACAGGCTGGAAGTGGACGCCGTGTCCATGACCACGCCGAAAAACTCGTCGGGCAGGCCAACCATCTTGCGCAGCCAGTTCATCACCACTTCTTCGAGCTCTGTAGCCGCGGGACCGGTGCGCCAGAGCATGGCGTTTACGTTCAGCGCGCCGCCCAGAAAATCGCCGAGAATGCCGGGCGCCGATCCGGTGGTGGCGAAATAGGCGAGGAAGCCCGGATGATTCCAGTGCGTGACGCCCGGCAGGATCAGCTTCTCGAAGTCGGCCATCATCTGGTCGAACGACTCCGGCGTTTCCGGCGCTTCTGCGGGAAGCGCGCGCCGGATCTCGCCGGGTTGCACCTGCGCCAGCACGGGATATTTCTCGCCGTGTTCGAGGTAGTCCGACACCCAATCGACCAGTCGGTGCGCGTTGCGGCGAAATTCTTCGGGAGACATACCGGGTGTCTTCATGTTTTGTCTCGGGAATAGCAAAGATCGTTCAGATTGCACTCCGCGCAGCGCGGCCGCCGCGCGATGCAGGTTTGCCGCCCGTGCCAGATGACGCGGTGCGAAAAGCCGATCCACTCATCTTGAGGGAGTATCCGCATTAAGGCTTGCTCGATCTTCTCCGGCGTCTTCTGGCGCGGCGCCAAATCGAGACGGCCGGTGATGCGGGCCACGTGCGTATCGACCACCACGCCGCTCGAGATGCCGAACGCCGTGCCGAGCACGACGTTCGCCGTCTTGCGGGCCACGCCGGGCAGCGTCAGCAGCTCGTCCATGGTGCGCGGAACGCGTCCGCCGAAGTCGCCGAGGACCTTGTTTGCCGCGCCGATGATGGACTTAGCCTTGTTGCGGAAAAATCCAGTCGAGTGGATGTCCTGCTCCAACTCTTCGTTGCGGACCACGGCGAGGTCCTTCACGGTGGGATATTTGCGAAAGAGGCCGGGCGCGACCTTGTTCACCCTGACGTCTGTACATTGAGCGGATAAGATCGTGGCCACCAGCAACTGCCAGGCGTTCTTGTGCAGGAGCGCGCACTCGGCATCGGGATAAGCCTTCTTCAGGCCCTTCACGATAGCCGCCACGCGCGCCGGATCGGTACCCTTGCCGCGCTTCATCGGATAACGATCATACTATTTGGGCAACTGATCCGCGTACTGCTTCCAGTTGTCGACGAGATTTTTCACCACCACGTGTCCGACGCGCCAAGCGGCTTCGACGGCGGGCATGAATCCGGTATAACGGCCGGCACGATTTTGCGCCAGGCTCTCGGCGGCGGTCTGGCCGGGATGTTGCTGATCGAAGTCGGAACAGGTCCGCAGAACGAGCACGCGGTTCAGGTCGACGCGTCCTGACTTCGAGAGAAACGTGAGCGATTGCATTGTGCCGGTGTCTTCCATCGCCGTGGTGGCGTACGTTCCCTGGCCGCCGGTCTGATACTTCACCCATTCGGCGGCCCACTCGCTCAGCAGTTTGCCGTGCCAGAACGTGCTGCTCGATACCGTGTCGCCCTTCAGCACGAACGGCGCGCGGCGGGCATTTGGCGATTCGTAGAGCGCGCGTTCCTTCTGCATCGCTTCGGTATCTTGCAGAGCAACATCCCTTGTGAGGCGGAATGCCCAATCCACCAGCGCCGGATTCAGGCGGTAGCTTTCGCCTTCATTCGGCGTGCGCAGCGGCTGCTCGTAAGGCACCGATTTCCGGAGCGGCACGTATCCGGTCTTCCATCCGGCAGGAATTTCGCGAGCGTCGATCTCGTGCGCCAGGTCGGTATCGACCACCCACTCGGCCCACGCCGCCGATCCCATGGTGGCGACGGAAGGATTGACCCCCGCGATTCCGGCCACCACCCAGTAAGCCTTGCGCAGGTCGAAGCGCGGATCGAGTCCGAGCGCCATGATGCTCGCCGCCGCTTTGGCCGTGCCGATTCCCGTGAGCAGGCCGAGCACGCCCTGGTTGTTCATCCGCAGATCGTGGTAGCCCTGCGGGAAGGGAATCACCTTGTCGAGCTTTTCGCGCTCGACCCAGTATTGGAATTCGCCGGGATCGTCGCCTGTGTCCGCGCCGCGCTCGAACATCGCCACCACCACGACTCTTACGGGGATGGGGCGGTCCTTCGCCGCCGCGCCCGTCGCCACCGCTAGTAAGAGAAACATCGCCGCTGCCGTCTTCATGGCCAGCAATCCTAACAGGTCGTGGATTGGTGGAACAACCCGCAACTCCTGCTCGTACTAAACGGCATGAGCACATCTATAGACAGAAAGCCGCTCCGCGTGTGGCCGGGCGTGGTCCTGGTGGTCGCGCAATGGCTGGTCCGGTACGTCATGCCCGCGATTTGGCCCGATACCCTGATCATCGGCGTCATCGGAGGGGTCTTAGGCGGCGCGCTCTTGGTTTTCCTCTGGTGGACCTTCTTCAGCCGCGCGCCCTGGCTCGACCGCTTGGCCGGCTTGGTGCTGGCGGCCGTCGCGCTCGCCGGGACCAAGCGCTTCGTGGACATCTCGATAGCCACCGGCGCTCAAGGGATGATGCTCTACGTTCTGTCGATACCGGGCCTGTGCCTCGCTTTCGTGGCCGGAGCGGCAGCGACCCGAAATCTCTCGGACAGCATCCGGCGCGTCACGATGGCCACGGCGATCGTTTTGGCGTGCGGCTTCTGGACGCTGATCCGAACCGGCGGATTCACCGCCGGCTTGCACATCGATCTGCATTGGCGATGGACGCCGACTCCCGAGGAACGCCTGGTTGCCACGAGCACACTGCCTCCGGCTGCGCCCGCGTTAGTCAAGGCGGTGGAGCCCGCGCCCAAAGCGCCTGCAGTCGCGAAGAAGCCGGCGGCCGTGCCCGTCAAACCGCGGACGCCCGCCGAGTGGCCGGGATTCCGCGGTCCTCATCATGACGGCATCGTCGCCGGATTGCAGATCAATACCGACTGGAAAGCGTCGCCGCCGTCGGTGCTTTGGAAACGGCCGATCGGACCGGGCTGGTCGTCGTTCGCGGTGCAGGGCGACTTGATCTACACGCAGGAGCAGCGCGGTCCCGATGAAGTGGTGGCCTGTTACCGCCTGTCGACGGGCGAGCCGGTGTGGGCGCATCGCGACGGCGCGCGGTTCTGGGAGTCGAACGGCGGCCCCGGCCCGCGCGGAACACCGACTCTGAGCGACGAATGGGTCTACACGTTCGGCGCGACCGGCATCGTGAACGCGCTCCATGCGTCGAGCGGCTCGGGTGTTTGGTCGCCGCACGCCGGCACCAGAGCTGAAGTGCACGCTTGGCGTTGCCGTAAAGGTC
>CAZRND010000340.1:0-1529 GCA_964601345.1 uncultured Acidobacteriota bacterium
ATCATGAAGTTGCCGCAGGGCTACGATACGATGATCGGGGAGCGCGGCCAGCGTCTCAGCGGAGGTCAGCGCCAGCGCGTGGCCATCGCCCGCGCCCTGCTCAAGAACGCGCCGCTGCTGATTCTCGATGAAGCCACCTCCGAGCTCGACAGCGAAAGCGAGCGGGAAGTGCAGAAGGCGCTCGCCAACCTGGTCGAGGGCCGGACGGTTTTTGTGATCGCCCACCGCCTCTCGACCGTGCGAGGCGCCGACCAGATTCTCGTGCTCGACCGCGGCGGCATCGTCGAATCGGGAACGCACCAGGATTTGATCGAGAAGGCCGGCGTCTATCGCCGGCTCCATGAGTTGCAGTTCGTCTAGGATCCACGATGCTTCGCTCGATGACAGGCTACGCGCGGGCCACCGCGCAATCGGACGGCATGACCGCTACGGTGACGCTGAAGAGCGTGAATCACCGCTACCTCGACCTGCATCTGCGCCTGCCCGCCGAGCTCGATTTCCTCGAATCGAAGCTGCGGCAGGCCGTTCGCGCGCGATTGACCCGCGGGCACATCGAGCTCAACGTGAGCCTCGACCGGCCCGCGGGCGTCGAGGTCCGGTTCGACCACGCCCTGGTGAAAGGATACTTGTCCGCTCTCGCCACGCTGCGGCAGGAGACCGGCATCGAGGGAGCGCCCGATCTGGACGCGCTGCTGAGAATTCCCGGCGTCCTTTCAGTGGGCGGCCCGACTGAGAACGGTCAGAGCGAAAAGACAGAGGCGCTCCTGCTCTCCACCTTGGAGCAGGCCATCACCAGCCTCGATGCGATGCGCGCCGACGAAGCTCGCTTCCTCAAACAGGAGATGCGCGGCCGGACCACGATCCTCGAGCAGGCCGCGGCTGCGATCGAGAATCTGCGGCTCGGCGCGGACCGCCAAGTCTTCGAGCGCCTCCGCGACCGCGTCACCGAGCTCGCCGGACAGGTCACGGATCGCGACCGCATCGCGCTCGAAGCCGCCCTGCTGGTTGAGCGCAGCGACGTCAGCGAGGAGATCCTGCGCCTGAAGAGCCACGTCCAGCAGTTCGTCGAAATGCTCGATCGCCCCCCGGCAGGGGAGGCCGGCAAGCGGCTCGACTTCCTGTTGCAGGAGATGAACCGCGAGGCCAATACCATCCTTTCGAAGACCGCGGGGCTGGGCGAAGTAGGCTTGCAAATTACTGAAAAGGCTATCCAAGCTAAAGTCGAGATTGAAAAACTCCGAGAACAGGTGCAGAATCTACAGTAGTCCCAGGGGCCGGATGAATCAGACGAACGTCATCATAGTCTCGGCGCCGTCCGGCTCAGGCAAGTCCACGTTGGTTGGGCTGCTGATGAAGAACGTGCCGGGGATTATCTTCTCCATCTCCCACACCACACGCGAGGCGCGAGGGGGAGAGAAGAACGGGGAAGCGTACTACTTCATCACCCTCGACGATTTCAGCAAGATGCACGAACAGCAGGAATTCCCTGAAGGGTAGGTGCTTTTCGGGACGCATTATTAAGGGCTTTT
>CAZRND010000340.1:1539-6161 GCA_964601345.1 uncultured Acidobacteriota bacterium
CGTAAGATGGCCGGAAAACCAGACATTCTTTGTGTGGGCGGGGTTTTTCGGGACGCACTATTACGGGACTTCGCGGCGCTCTCTGGACCAGGCCCGAGCCACCGGCAAGGACCTGCTGCTCGACATCGACGTTCAGGGCGCGGCGCAGGTAAAGAAGAATTTGCCGGAGGCAGTATCTGTTTTTATTTTAGTGCCTTCGCGCCAGGAGCTCGAGCATCGCTTGAGGTATCGGCGGCTCGATCAGGATAGCGTCATCGAACGTCGCCTCAAACAGGCGGCGATCGAGATCCAGGGTTACTCGAAGTACGATTTCGTAATCGTAAACGAAAACCTGGAGCATGCTTCCGAGTGCCTGAACGCCATCGTGCTGCTGGCCCGATGGAAAACCAGGGAACCCGGGGCGACGCTGACGCCGGAAGTACAGAGGTGGATGGAACTGGCCGAATCCTGCCGCACGACGACGGCGGCGGCGCGAGTGGAACCGATTTTGAAGTCGTTTGGCGTAGAGGCTGCGATCAAATAAAGGAGCAAACTAGAATTGAGTAACGAATCGATGCAACTGATGACCTCTCTGGAAAGCCGTTTTCGTTTTGTGCACGTGGCTTCGCGCCGCGCGCGCCAACTGATGGGCGGCGCTCGGCCGCTGATGGATACCGTTACCCGCAAGCCTACCCGCATCGCTTGCGAGGAAGTCCTCGCCGGGCTGATTCAATTCGAAGCCGTGGAGTCGGCGGGACCGGTCGGGCCGACGACACAGGCCTAGGCAGGTTTTCATATGCGAGTCGCGGTTGGCGTGAGCGGCGGAATCGCCGCCTACAAATCGGCCGAGCTGGTTCGCCTCTTCCAGCAGCATGGCTGGGAGGTGCAGGTGGTGATGACGCGGTCCGCCCGCGAGTTCATCACGCCCCTGACGCTGGCGGCGCTCAGCGGCCGCAAGGTCATCACCGATCTCTTCACCGGCCCCGCCGGTGACGCCAACATCGACAGCGCGATCGAGCATATCGCCGTCGCGCAATCGATCGATCTGCTGGTGGTGGCGCCCGCCACCGCCGATATCCTGGCCAAGATGGCCAATGGACTTGCGGACGATTTCCTTACCACGCTGTATCTTGCCGCCAAGGTTCCCGTCGTCGTGGCTCCGGCCATGAACGTCAACATGTGGGAGCACGAGGCGACGCAGCGGAATCTCGCCGTGCTGCGCGAGCGCGGCGTGCGCATTGTCGAGCCGGGCGAAGGATACCTTGCCTGCGGCATGACCGGCGCGGGACGCTTGGCCGAGACCGATGCGATTCTCGAAGCGGCGCTCGCGGCTGCAGGAGTCGCGCGCGATCTTGAAGGACAGAGCATCCTGGTCACGGCCGGTCCCACGGTCGAGGACATCGATCCGGTACGCTACATTACGAATCGTTCGAGCGGGCGCATGGGATACGCCGTTGCAGCGGCTGCGGCAAGGCGCGGCGCGCGCACCGTGCTCGTCACGGGTCCCGTGGCGCTGAAACCGCCGGACGGCGTCGAGTACGTCCCGGTGCGAACCGCGGCCGAGATGGCCGGCGCGGTCCTCGCGCGCCTGGAGTCCGCGACGGTGCTGATCATGGCCGCCGCAGTCGCCGACTACCGCCCTGCCAAGCGCCATCCGCAAAAAATCAAGAAGCAGAACGGCGCGCTGCACCTCGATCTCGAGCCGACGCAAGACATCCTGGCCGAGATTGGAAAGCGCAAGGGCTCTTGCCTCGTGGTGGGCTTCGCTGCCGAGACGGAGAATCTGCTCGAGAATGCCCGCAAGAAGCTCGCGTCCAAGAACCTCGACATGATCGTCGCCAACGATGTGTCGGAGCCCGGCAGCGGATTCGACTCCGAGTACAACGCCGCCGTCCTGCTGACGCCCGGCGGCGAACGCGTCGAGCTTCCGCGCATGAGCAAGGTCGAGATGGCTGGAAGAATCCTGGACCAAGTGGCTTCGGAAAGCCGGATGCGCGTTGCCCGTTAACAAAACTCAGCTCGCCGAACACCTCCGCTTCTACAAAGAAATGGGATTTGAAGAGATCTACCGCAGGGAATCGACCTCTGTAGAGCCGTCGTCTGAAAGGGAGACGCTCGCGGCAATTCGAGAGGACCTGGGTGAGTGTACGCGCTGCAAGCTGCAACTGCGTCGCAAGACCATCGTCTTCGGCAGCGGCAATCCGAACGCCGAAGTAGTCTTCGTCGGCGAGGGTCCGGGCGCGGACGAAGACGAGCAGGGCCTGCCCTTCGTCGGCCGCGCAGGAAAACTGCTCACCGACATGATCAACAACAGCGCCGAACGGATGGGCGTTCCCCTGCGGCGCGACAATGCCTACATCTGCAACGTGGTGAAGTGCCGCCCGCCGGAGAACCGCGTTCCCGAGAAGGACGAAGTAGAGGCCTGCTCGCCCTTCCTGCTGCGCCAGATCGACGCCATTGCGCCGCGCGCCATTGTGGCGCTGGGCGCCACGGCGGCGCGCACGTTGCTCGGCGTGAACGATCCGATGCACCGTATGCGCGGGCAATGGTTCCAGTTCCGCGGCGCGAAGCTGCTCGTAACGTTTCACCCGTCCTATCTGCTGCGCGATCCCACCAAGAAGAAAGAAGCGTGGGAAGACATGCAGCGGCTTCTGCGCTTCCTATACAATTTGTAAGTGCCCGCCTATTGCGACGTAGCCATCCCGGCTCCTCTCGATGGCCCGTTCACATACATTGTGCCCGAGCGAATGCGCGACGCCGTTGTGCCCGGCGTGCGCGTCGTCGTCTCCTTCGCCGGGCGTATGGTGACCGGAATCGTCAGCGGGCTGCCCGATGCGCCCGCAACGGACGTGAAGCTCAAGGAAGTCGCGAAGGTCCTCGATGCCGAGCCGCTCCTCGACGAAGACCTGATGAAGCTTGGCCGGTGGATCGCGGATTATTATCTTGCGCCCGAGGGCGAGGTCTTCCGCGCCATGTTGCCGCTGGGTGTTGAAGTCGAGTCGCGGCGCGTCGTCCGCCTGGCCGAAGGCGGGCTCAACTTCGTTTCGCCCGTCACCGATCTGCTTCGCAAGGGCCCGGTGGCCGAGAAGGCACTCTGCCGCAAGCTCGGCCTTCGCGATTCGGACTTGCGCAAACTGGAGCGCGACGGCATCGTCGAGCGAGTCAGCGAGGCGCGCAGTCGCGCCGAGCGTCACGCCTACGAAGTAACGCTCGGGCAGGGCTGGGAGGATCTGCCGCGCAAGCGCGAGCAGCGCGTCGTTCAGATGCTCATCTCCGATCCGCGCCCGTGGCCGGCCGCGGAACTCGCCGCGCGCGTCAAGGTCCCCGCGTCGCTTTTGCGCGACATGGCCGCACGCGGATTACTCGAAATACGCAAAGTGACGGATGCGAGGCCGCAGGTGTCGCACTCCGCTCGCATCACGCTCAACGCCGGGCAGGAAGCGGCGCTAGCTGCTGTTCGCGCGGCGTTGGCAGAAAAGCGCTTCAGCGCTTTTCTGCTCCAAGGCGTCACCGGCAGCGGAAAGACCGAAGTGTACCTGCGCGCCATCGACGAAGTCCTGGCGCAAGGCGGCTGCGCGCTGATGCTCGTCCCGGAGATCGCGCTCACGCCGGCCGTAGCCGAACAGTTTGTCAGCCGCTTTGGACCGTCCGTGGCCATCCTGCACAGCGGCTTTCCGGGGCGTGAGCGCAGCCGCGAGTGGCGGCGCGTGCGGAGCGGAGAAGCCCGCATCGTCGTCGGCACGCGTTCGGCCGTCTTTGCGCCGCTCGCCCGTCTGGACCTTGTGGTCGTCGACGAAGAGCAGGACTCGAGTTACAAGCAGGAAGAGACGCCGCGCTACCACGGCCGCGACGTGGCCGTGGTGCGCGCTCGCGACGCGGGCGCCGTCGTGGTGCTCGGCTCGGCCACGCCGAGCCTCGAATCGCGCTACAACACCGAGCGCAGCAAGTATCGTCTGCTCGAACTCGCGGGACGCGTGGAAGACCGGCCGATGGCGCAAGTTGCGGTGGTCGACATGCGCCAGGAGTTTCTCGATCGCCGTAAACAATCCGCGTTTTCGCGAAGCCTGCTCGCCGCCATCAAAGAAAACCTCGAAGCCGGCGAACAGACCATGGTTTTGCTGAACCGGCGCGGCTATTCGGCTTTTGTCCTGTGCCGGTCCTGCGGCGTCGCCGTGCAGTGCGAGAATTGCAGCATCGCGCTTACGCACCACCGCGGGCGCAACACGCTGCTCTGCCATTACTGCGGCTTCACGCGCCCGGTCCCGTCCGAGTGCCCGAGTTGTACGAGCGAGCATATTTACTTTCTCGGGCAGGGAACCGAGCCGCCGCCGAATTTCCCGGCGCTCGGATCGCTCGTCTTGATCGCGACACGGCCACCGGCAAGCAGCAGTTCGAATCCATCCTCAAAGACTTTCGCGACGGCCGCTTCGACATCCTGGTCGGCACGCAGATGATCGCCAAGGGTCACGACATCCACAACGTCACGCTGGCCGGTGTGGTCTCGGCCGACATCGCTCTCGGCCTGCCCGACTTCCGCGCCGGCGAGCGCACCTTTCAGTTGCTCACGCAGGTTGCCGGACGCGCTGGGCGCGGCGTTCTGCCCGGACGGGTCATTCTGCAAACTTGGTTTCCCGATCACTACG
>CAZRND010000341.1:0-3892 GCA_964601345.1 uncultured Acidobacteriota bacterium
CGATGATGTTGAGCAGACCTGCGGCGGCACACTCATCCGCATGGCGGAGATGGGCTACCGGACCGGCGTGCTGGATTTGACGGCTGGCGATATGGGAACGCGCGGCACGCCGGAGCGGCGCATCGAAGAATCCGATACCGCCGGGCGTCACATGCTGCTGCATTGGCGCGGCAATCTTCGCTTCCCCGACGCCCGCCTGGAAAACAACATCATGGCGCGCATGACGCTGGCGGGCAAGATTCGCGAATTGCGCCCGCGCGTGGTGATCCTTCCATACTGGGAGGCGCGCCACCCCGACCATTACCGCACCAGCGAGCTTGGCTTCGAGGCCTGCTTTCTCGCGGGCATCCGAAAGATTGACGAATCGAGCCAGGCGCATCGTCCTTACAAGGTGCTCTACTCATCGCTCTACGCGAACGTAACGCCATCTTTTGTGGTGGACATTTCGGCGCAATTCGAGCGTCGCATGGCCGCGCTGCTGAGCTACCGCTCGCAATATGGCGCAAGCGAAGACGGCGGCGATCTGTTCCCCAACGAGGCCGAGATTCGCGAACGGCTCGGCGCCATGGCACGGTTTTACGGCAACCTCATCGGCGTTCGTTACGGCGAGCCCTTCGTGGTGAAAGAAACGATGCGCGTGGACGACATCGTGGCTATGGGCGTGCGCAGCTTCTGAGCGCCCGGCGCAACCACGGAAGTGTTATGATTTTCACATTCAAGAAAACCAGGCATCTCCAAGTGTGAGACTAGTCCGATTTGGGCGTCTCAGTTTGCGAATCGCGATCGTTTTCTTTGCCATGCAGGCGCTGTTCGCAATGCGCCTCGACCTTTCGCCATTTTGGCAACGATTCGCCGTAGGCGCCGGATTGGTATTGACGCTGTGTCACTTTCTGCCTTTGGCCGCTCAGATCGAAATCGGAGTATCGGCGCTCGCGGGGATCGGCGCTTTGTATGCCGTGCAGCTTTACGCCGTGTTCTCGCACGTGCCTCCCGAGACGGCGGCGCATATCGCCGGGCGGGCATTCGATCGTGCCGGAGTGTACGAGAAGATTGATGAGCTTCGCAAGCAGGGAATCTCTGCCTACCCGGCAACGCCTCCGCGCGAGGTCTACAGGCTCACCCAAGGCGGCTTGATAGTCAACGGCAAAGAGGTCTTGCCGCTCAGCGGGATATCGAATGCCCTGACGGTGTTCTGTAATGAGAGCGGCCAATACAGCCTTTATCGAAGCGATGAGCACGGATTCAATAATCCCGCCGGCATCTGGGCAAGGGGTCATGTCGACATCGCCGTGATCGGAGACTCCTTTGCTCACGGTTCGTGCGTTGCTCCCGACCAGAATATGGTCGCCGGCCTCCGCTCGCGATACCCGTCCACGCTGAACTTAGGGATGGCTGGAAACGGGCCATTGCTCGAATTGGCGACGTTGAGAGAGTATTTGCCCGCGCTACGCCCCAAGGTGGTGTTGTGGCTCTTCTATCGTAACGATCTCGCCGACTTGAAGACAGAATCGACGATACCACTACTGATGCGATATCTCGAGCAGGCATCGATCCAGAATTTGGCCGCGCAGCAGGAAGCTATCGAAGATAGGCTCAAGGAACTGGTGGCTTCCCGGGAACGCACCATCGTCCGTTGGCCAACGCAACTCTCGTCGGCCGGCCTCACCAGGCAGGCGGCGCCTTCCTGGCTTCAGGACCTCGTTCTGGGAGAAGATCTGACCAGTATCGGTAGGTTCATTCGATTGCGCGATATTTATGGCTACCTGGATACTTTGACGAACCGGTTCCATTCCACCGGGCACTCTTCGCAGTCGCTGACACTGTTGCTGAAGATCCTCGCCAAGGCGCAGGCGACGGCGGAGGGGTGGGGCGGTAAGCTGTATGTCGTATCAGTGCCAAGCTATGTGCAGATTAAGTATGGCAGCGATGCTCCTTACCAGGATGCCCTCGAAGTGGCTGCGAGCTTGAATCTTCCCGTCATCGATCTTTATCCGGCCTTCGCTGCCCAGCCCTCGCCTTTGAAGCTCTTCTGGTACCCCTATTCCCACTACAACGAAAAAGGGTATCGAGTCGCGTCGGAGGCGATTCTGCGGTACTTGGCGACTGTCACACAATAACTGTTTGAGCGCCGCGTCCCAGCATCGCGAGAACTCCGTCGCGCGTCGCCCTATCTCGCGGCACGCATCCATCTTTGTCGCTGCGCGTCAGGTCGCATACAATTTGGTCTGGCAGAACAGAATGTATGAAGAAGGAGGCCCTGGTGCGCCACGCAGCCTATGAGCGCCTTCGAACCCTGCGCGGCGCCGAACCCCGTGCTACCGAGCCGCCACGGCGTCGCGAAAGGCCGTCTGGCGAACGACGGGTTGCAGTTGTGGACCGCTAATCCACGTTTCGCGACCGTCGCCGCCGAAGTCGGTGTCGCATACGCGGCCCAGCCTTGAGCGAAGCGCGGCCGAGACGGCGGCCTCCGCGTCTCGGCGTCTCGGCGGTGAAATAGAATTTGATTCCCGCGCCCCTGCAAATGGGGTAAACTCCCGAGAAAGGGGGATTTCATGTCAACTTACCAGTTGTCCGGTTTAGCGCTTGTTTCTCTGCTTGCCGCTTCCCTGGCCCAGGCACAGGTCGCATCCCGCGTCTCCGGCGCGGTTAGCGATAGCAGCGATGCTGTGATGCAGGGCGTCACCGTCACACTCGAAGAGGTCAACAAAGGGACCGCGGAAACCACCGTCACCAACGACGCCGGCCGCTATTCGTTTCCCACTGTGCGAGTCGGTGTTTATCGCGTCTCGGCAGAGGCGAGAGGATTCAAGAAGGCCACCACAGAATCCTTCCAGGTGAATGTCAACCAGACCGTCGAAATGGATTTCCGCATGGAGGTCGGGCAGGTGGCGGAAGCGGTCGAAGTCTCCGCCGCCGGAGCGGTGCTGCAGACCAACGACTCGCAGGTCGGCAATCTGGTCGAGACTCGCAAAATTGTCGATTTGCCGCTGGCCGCGCGAGATTTCATGCAGCTCAGCCTGATTTCTCCGGGCGTCTCCGACAGCACCGGGAACCAGCGCCATCAAACCGAGCGCGCCTCCTGGATCGGCTCGTTCAGCGTCCACGGGCACGACCCCACTTACAACCAGTATCTGTTTGATGGCGTGGCCGGCAAGGAGGCCTCCCACCAGACGAATATCTTTGCTCCCTCCGTCGACGCCATTCAAGAGATCAAAATCGAAACGGCAAACTACAGCGCGGAATTCGGCAGCGAGGCCGGGGGACACATCAACGTCGTGACCCGCTCCGGCTCGAACCAGATTCACGGAGTTCTGTACGAATTCCTGCGAAACGACAGGATGGACGCGCGCGACAGCTTTGCCGATCGCAAGGGGAAACTGCGGCGCAACACGTTTGGCGGAACCATCGGCGGCCCTGTTTTCAAGGACAAGACCTTCTACTTCTTCTCCTGGGAATCGATGCGGCTGCGTCAAGGCTTCACGCAGAACACCATCGTGCCCGACGCCCGCATGAAATCGGGCGACTTTTCCGCGCTGCTCGGAACGGATTCTTCCTTGAGAACGCCCATCGTCCTCTATGACTGGACCAACGCCTCGCCGTTCCCGGGCAACATCATTCCGCAAACTCGGCAGCATCCATTGCCGGTGAAGTTCATCAACGAATTCGTGCCGTTGCCGAACCGGGTCGGGCGGGGGACTCTCCTGCCTCTCGACAACTTCCAATCGCTAGAGCCTCAGATCACGGGGAACGATCAATTTGTCGGCCGCATCGATCACAACTTGAGCAGTCGCGACCGGATTTACGGACGCTACATCATCTCCGACATCGGCACCATCGGACCGCCCGTGTGGCCGGCGTTCAGTTATCACCAGGACATGCGCGGGCAGCAGCC
>CAZRND010000341.1:3992-6160 GCA_964601345.1 uncultured Acidobacteriota bacterium
GACCGCCCGTGTGGCCGGCGTTCAGTTATCACCAGGACATGCGCGGGCAGCAGCCGATGTTTAACTGGTCGCACACTCTCAGTCCAAGCATCATCAACGATTTTCGCGCAGGCTATTCGCGTTTCTACGAACGCGAGACGACCGAGAGCGCCTACAGGCGAAACGTCGCCGCCGAATTGGGCTTGCGAGGGGCCTGCAATCAGCCGTCCTGCTTTCATGCACCCTATTTTGAAGTGCAGGATTTCAGCACCATGGGCAACCCCAGCGGAAAAACGCTCGGCCAGGGGGTCTCCGGACCGCGCGCCTGGAAGAGCGAACTGTTCCAGATTCACAACAGCCTGCTCATCGTGAAAGGCAAGCACACGCTGCGGGCCGGACTCACCATCAACCGCTATCGCGATACATTCCCGGAGGCGATTCGTCCCGCGGGAGATCACATTTTCAACGGCCAGTGGACCTCTGGGCCAAACTCTCGCGGCTTCGCGCTGGCGGATGCGCTGATGGGACTGTCGCGCGAGATCGTCGCCAGCATCGATATCTTCGATCCGAACTTCCGCAACACTCATGCCATGCCCTGGGTCCAGGACGACTGGAAGATTACGCGCAAACTCACCTTGAATTTGGGACTTCGCTATGAATGGATGGGGCGTATGTACGCCAACCGGGACAAGATCGCGAACTTCTATCAAACCGGTCCAAATTCAGCCGTGATCATCACGCCGGAGGACTCAGGCAGCCCGCTCGCCCAGAAGCGTCCAGCGGGACTGGGCCGCAGCCTTCTGCACAACGACAACAATAATTTCGCGCCGCGCTTCGGATTCGCCTATCAGGTTTCGCCGAAGTGGGTGGCGCGCGGCGCCTATGGCATTTTCTACCAGCGGTACTCGGCGCAGGATGCGATCGGCGAATCGATCAACCCGCCGTTCATCCGCACTGGCGACGTGATTCTCGGAGTCCGCCAGCAGGATAAGGACACGTATCCGATCGATGACCTGACGCCGGTGGTCAACTTTGTGGCGCCGGGCAGCAAGCCGGCTCTCAATGCTATCGACATCGATGCCAAGGATGGATATGTGCAGCAGTGGAATTTCCACCTGGAGCGTTCCCTGACGGAGCATCTGGTCGTCAAAGGCGGGTACGTGGGCACCAAATCCACGGGGTTGGACGAGTTTCGCTATCCGAATGTGCCTAGGCCGGGGCCCGGAGATGTGCAGGCCCGCCGCCCGTTCCCCAATTTGAGCTCCATTCGATTGTCGAAGTCGGAAGGTTTCGTTACATATCACGGAATGGAGTTATCCGCACAGCAGCGCTTCTCGAAGGGCGTCAGCTTTACGACCGGCTATACCTGGTCGCGAACGATCGATAACGGCGGGCTGGGAGGGAGCACGCTGAATCCCTACGACACGGTGCACGATAAAGGACTCTCCGGCTTCCACCGTGCGCACCGTTATTTCCTGGCGGGAGTTTGGGAAATCCCGTATGGGCGCGGCCGGGTGTTTGGGTCGAACGTCAACCGAGTCGTAGATGCGGTCCTTGGCGGCTGGCAGTTGAGCAATTTCCTGTTTTTCGAGACCGGAAATCCGTTCACGATCACTACCCTTGGCGACAACTTGAACACGGGCGGCGTTTTTACGCAGGTTCCATACCGCATCGCGGACGCGACGCTGCCGCGCGATCAGCGCACGCGCACGCGTTTCTTCAACACCGACGCTTTCGTGCGGCCGCCCATGTACCAACTGGGCAACGCCGGCAGGAACATCGTTATCGGGCCTGGCGTGCGCAATCTCGATCTCTCGTTCATGAAACAATTCACGCTGACTGAGAGCAAGAGCCTGCAATTCCGCGCCGAGATGTTCAACGCAACGAATCACCCGAACTGGAGCAATCCCGGAGGGACGCTGGGCTCCTCAAGCTTCGGGATTGTCACCTCGAACAGCAATCTGCCGCGGCAGGTTCAGATCGGCTTGAAGTTCAGGTATTGAGTGCTGCCGGCTACGCCGATTCGGCGAGGATTGTGGAATGCGCTGGCCGGCTTGCAGGCCGGCATGGTGGGCGCTCTGCTGTTGCTCGCCTGGCTGGCACTCGCTTCATTGTTCTACCGGCGCTCGCCCTGGGCGTTCTTCAACCTGTTCGCCACCACCTTCTACGGAGAGCCGGCGCTGGGTCCG
>CAZRND010000342.1:0-6127 GCA_964601345.1 uncultured Acidobacteriota bacterium
CACGGCCGGGTATCCGGCCACCGGACCGACTTCTTCCTGCGCGATGGCGCCCACCGACTTGCAATCCCTCCGGATTGACGAGAACAGGATCACGAAATCCTGCACCGCGCGGCCGAGCGCCGCGCCGGCGATGATCCAGAGCGTGCCGGGCAGGTATCCGAATTGCGCGGCAAGCGTCGGGCCGACGAGCGGTCCGGGTCCGGCGATGGCCGCGAAGTGATGGCCCATCACCACCCATTTGTTCGTCGGCACGTAGTCGCGGCCGTCGTCGAGACGCTCGGCCGGCGTGGCGCGCCGGTCATCCAGATCCATCACACGCAGCGCGATGAAGCGGCTGTAGAAGCGGTACGCAACGACGTATACGCACACTGCCGCGACCACCAGCCACATGGCGTTGATCGGTTCATTGCGGCGCACCGCAAGCGCCGCCAGCGATCCCGCGCCGAGTAACGAAATGCCAATCCAAAGCAGAAGACTCCCGATTTTACGCACCCAGGCTCCTCCTTACGAAGTCGACGATTTCAGGACTCACGTACGACCCTCGCCGCGCCGGAAAGACCGGCTTTCCCTCGACGGGCGCCGTTCCCTCGCCCACCAGAATCAACGCATCGGCACGCGGTAGAAACTGCCGCGCACTCTGCTTGTAATCTTCCACCGCCGGATCGTGCACCACCAAGTAAAGGTCGGGGTGCAGAAAGCCCATCACGCTGTTCGATTCTATGATGACATTCGCGGCCGAGGCGAGAGATTCGCGCAGCGCCGGCATGGCCGCCTCGAGCGTGCCGACCGGGACGCGCACCCAAAGCGACCGCACAGCGCCCGCCGCGAGGAAGCGTGATGTATCCGCGCGCCCCGCGGGATCCTTTTCTTCATCGATGGCGTAGGGACACTCGGGATGTTCGATGGCGCAGTCGCAGGGCTCGTTGCTCGAGGAGCAGATGCCGTGCCCGTGCTGCGTGATTTTCACCGCGGTCCAATTCAACTGTGGAAGCGCGGCGACAATTCCGGCCACCACCGAGGTCTTGCCGATATTTCGCGAATGTCCCCCGACGACCACCGTCCTCATGGAGACATTCTACGACGGTTCTGCGTCTCGCCTAGCGGGGCCGCCAGTCCGGAAGACGTCCGGGAGTCCACGGAGCGCCGGCGGCTTCCATGGCTTTCTCGAGGGCTTTCAAGTCCTCTTCGAGGAGCTTGCGCAGCTTCGGCAGCTCCGCGGCGAACTCTTCGGCGGCGATGCGGTAGGACTCTTGATTCGTCTTGGTGGCACGCGCGGTCGAGCCGCGGCCGCCGCTCGTGGCGTCTCCGACTCGCTCGGAAATCGACATGGGCGTCTCTTCCCCGAGGCGCCGGACCGTGGTATCGCCGCGCATGGCGCGCAGGATGTCGTCCAGGCGGCGCTCCATGGCACGGGCGTCGTCCTTCAACTTGTTCGAGGCTGCGGGAGTCATGTCGAGAGCGCGCTTGATCGCTTCGAACTCGGTCTTCGCGGCGTTCGCGGCGCTCAGAGCGCCGGTGACCGCGCGTTGCAGCGCCGCGGCCTTGTCCTGGAACTCGGCCAGCGCGACGCGGTCCGCCGCATTGTCTTCGGCGATGATGGAGAAATTCTGCGATCCCGGCATGGCCGAGACGACGCCATCCACGCGCCTGCTCATCGCGACTTTGTATTTTCCGGGGGGCGCGAGATGGCCGGACGGCTCGCCAACCGGCGCGGCGTCCGGTTCTTCATCGAAGAAACGGGGCGCCTGGGTCGTGGGAGCCGGATAACGCAAATCCCACGCCACGCGATGGAAGCCGCGCGATCCGGGAGCGCTGATCGACCGCACGGTCTTCCCCGCGGCGTCGCTCACCGTGAGCAGGATCGTGGGCGCCTCCTCCTCGGCCTCGGCGCGAAGTTCCTCGTTGGTGGGATAACGCACTTCGCCCTTGTTGCGCGCCGCTTCTCGCTCGGCGGCGCGGCGCTTGTCCCTCTTGGTCTGCAAGCCGTCCTTTAGGTAATAGGTAAAGACCGCGCCGAACGGCGGATTATCGGCGGTGAAGAAGGCTTCTCCCTGCGAAGCCTTTCCGCGGCCGCCAAACTGGCGCGTGGGAATGTAGCTCAGTGCGTCTTTCACGCTGTAGAGAACGGACTCCTGCTCGAACGTCTCTTTCTTCGCAGTGCGCAACACCGAGTAGTCGTCGAGCACGTAGATGCCCCGCCCGAACGTTCCCACGACGAGATCGTTCTCGCGCTTCTGGATCGCCAGGTCGCGCACTGAGATCGTCGGGAATCCTCCGCTGAGCTTGATCCACTTCTGGCCGCCGTCGGCCGTGAAGAACAGTCCGAACTCGGTGCCGGCGAAGAGCAGGTCTTTGTTGACGTGATCTTCCGCGATGGCCAGCACCGGCCCGTTGGCGGGGAGATCGCCCTTGATGGATGTCCAATTCTTGCCGAAGTCGGTGCTCTTCAGCAGGTACGGAGCGAAGTCGTTGGTCTTGTGATTGTCAAAGCCGGCGTAGACGGTGCCGGCGTCATGTTGCGAGGCCAGAACACGGCTGACGTACGTTCGCTCAGGAACGCCGGGGAACGTTTCCAGCTTGCGCCAAGCTCCGCCGCCGTTTTCGGTCACCTGGATCAAACCGTCGTCGGTGCCGACATAAAGGATGCCGTCCTTCTTGGCCGACTCGCTGATCGTGGTGCAATTGCTGTAGACCGTCGTCGAGACGTTCTTCGCGACCGCGTCCGGACCCCAGATTTTTCCGAAGACCGGCAGCGAATTGCGATCGATGTTGCGAGTCAGGTCGCCGCTCACGGCTTTCCAGGAATCGCCGCGGTCGTCGCTGCGGAAGAGCTTGTTCGCGGCAAAGTAGAGGCGCGTATGGGAGTGCTGGCTGACGATCAGCGGCGCGTCCCAATCCCATCGCAGAGGAGGCTCGCCCTTCCCCGGCTGAGGCCGGATATTGATGTTCTGCCCGGTGCGGCGGTCAAAGCGCGAAAGGACGCCGCCCTGGCTCTCGGCGTAAATCGTGTAGGGATCTTCGGGATCGACTCTGGTGTGGAAGCCGTCGCCGCCCGCGGTGACAAACCAGTCGGAATTGGTGATGCCGTGGACGCTCTTGGTGCGCGCCGGGCCGCCGACCGATCCGTTGTCCTGCGTTCCGCCATAGACGTTATAGAAGGGCGCGGCGTTGTCGACGGCCACGTCGTAAAACTGCCCGAGCGGGAGATTGGCTTTGTAGTTCCACATGCGGCCGCGGTCGAAGCTCTCGTAGAGGCCGCCGTCGCATCCAACGAGATAGTGATTGTTGTCCGTGGGATCGATCCAGATTTCGTGATTGTCCACGTGCTTGTTGCGCTCGCCCAGGTTGCGCAGCGTGCGCCCGGCGTCGTCGGAGACTTTGAGCTGCACGTCCATCACGTAGATGCGATCGACGCTCACCGGATCGGCGACGACGTGCGCGTAGTACATCGGCTGGCCTTCGTAATCGCTCTGCCGCTCCCACGACACGCCGCTATCGGACGAGCGATAGATTCCGCTGCGCCGGTTGGCCGCCTCGACCACCGCGTACATCACTTTAGGATCGACGGGCGAAACCGCCAGGCCGATGCGACCCAGTTCCTCGCGCGGTAATCCGCCACCGATTTTCGTCCACGTCAAGCCGCCGTCGGTCGAGCGGTGCAATCCGCTCTCCGGGCCGCCGTTGATCAGGGTCCAGACGTGCCGGCGGCGCTGCCACGACGCCGCGATGATGTTATCGGGATTGCGAGGATCGAGCACCACGTCGGTGACGCCGGTGTTTTCGCTGACCGAGAGAATGTTCTTCCAGGTCTTGCCGCCGTCCGTGGTCTTGAAAAGCCCGCGCTCGCCGCCGGGACCCCACAACAGGCCCTGCGCGGCTACGTAGACGGTCTTGCTATCGCGCGGATCGATGGCGATGCGGCCGATGTGCGCCGAGGTCTTCAGGCCTACGTTGCGCCAAGTCTGTCCGGCGTCATCAGAGCGATAAACGCCGTCGCCGTAGGCCACGCTGCGCTGGCTGTTGTTCTCTCCCGTGCCGACCCACACCGTCGACGGATTCTTCGGATCGATCACCACCACGCCGATCGAGTACGAGCCTTCGCGATCGAAAATCGGCGTGAAGACCGTGCCGGCGTTTGTCGTCTTCCACAGGCCGCCCGAGGCCGTCGCAACGTAGTACGTGGACTTGTCGGTGGGATGCACGGCGATGCCCGAGACTCGTCCCGAGATCATCGCCGGCCCCACGAGGCGGAGGCGCAACGCCGCGAAGTTGCCCGCTGACATGGGATCCTGCGGACCTTGCGGCCCGCCTTCGCCGCCGCCGGTTTGGGCGCCTCCGGGCCGCCTCTGCTGCGCGGCGATGGTGGTGAGAGCGAGTGCGACCAACAGAAGATAGCGAAGAGTTTTCATATTGTGTTTGTCCGCCTAGTTTGCGTTGCGAATCACGTCCATGAAGGCGCTCACCGAAAAGACAGCGTTGCCGATGCCGGGATTCCCGTATCCCGGCGGCGCGGGCAGCCGGTACTTCTCGTGGGTATCGCGCCAGGCTTCGAGCAAGCGCACATGATACTCCAGCGGCGCGCCCTCCGGGTTGGCATCGCCGAGTTCGGTATTCGGCTCGGGGCACCAAGTGGTGAAGCGAGGCGTGATTCCGTGCGACATAAAAAAGTCCAGGCCCTCGCGGGTGGAAGCGATGGCTTCGTCGACCGAGGCGAAGCCGTAGGGTTTGGCCATCTCGATGCCGCCGACAAAATTCGGAATCACGCAAGACGCCCCGAAGATCTCGGCCGCGTCGAGGATGCGCCGGATCCACTCGTCGCGCCCGACGTAGCGGTTCTTGCCGGGACAGATTTGCGCGAAGCGCCCGGCGTCCCAAATCTCGAAGTTCGGATGATAGATCTTCGTGCCGGCGTCCTTGAACTTCTGCGCCTGCTCCTTGGGCAGCGCCTGCACCACCATCTTGCTGATCCAGCGTCCCGGGAATCGACTCTCGATGGCTGCGGCGTACTGCGCGTAGAAATCCACTTCCGAAAGCCCCGAGAGAACCTTCGTGACGCTGCCGCCGGTGATGGTGTAAGCGCGACTGTCGGAGTCCATCGCGGCAATGATGTCCAGAGCCTCGAGAATTTCTTCGACGGATTTCACTGCCGTGTAGGGCCGCCCGGCCTGAATCTGCTGGCGATAGTTCTCATTCATGTCGCAGAACTTGCACTCTTCTTCTTTTCCGAAGTACTGGCAGATGCGATAGACGGTGAGGTAGAGCAAGTATCCCCACTCGATGTTCGGGGCGATCTCGACCAGCGATTTTCCGCTCGCCAGCTTCCGGCCGTAGTAGGCGGGCTGCTGCCGGTATCCGACGCCGGAGAGCCGCGTTCCTTCAAGTTCGAGGAAGCACTTGTCGCCGTTCGCCACGACGCGGTACGGCGAGTTGGGATTCAACCGCACCGATACGATCGTCCGGCGAAAGACGAGCGGCCCGCCCTCCAGGCAAATCTCCTCGGGCGCGTGCTGGTACTCGCGTCCGTCCATCTGCTCGAAGGGAACCAGGTCGAAGGAAAAGATGAAGTACGCCTTGCGCTGATGCGCGGCAGCGATCTCGAGCGCCTCGGGCGTGAACGCTACGCCGGTGCGAAGGAGGTCTTCCTTCACCACCGCCTCTTGCGGCAGGTGGGCGTAGCGGCGGATCAGTTGATCGACGAGTTCGGCGCGAGCGGCGGTCAGCATCTAAGTGGCAAGCGCCTCGTACATCACGGAGTTCAGATCGGCCAGCGTGAAGGGTTTTTGCAAGAGCGGCGCACGAGTCTTTTTGAGAAATTCCTGGGCGCCGGAATCGAGCAGGTCGCCGGTCATAAGGATGAAGCGCGGCGGCCGGTCCGGCTGCCGTCCGCTGAATTGCTCAAAGACCTCGCGGCCGTCGAGCCCGGGCATTTTCAAGTCGCAGATGATCAAATCGTAGGTGCGCCCGGCGGAGTTGGCCAGGGCCGCTTCGCCGCTGAGCTGGCAATCCACGTTGAGACCCTGGCTGGCGAGCTGCGTCTTCACGAGGTCAAGGATGGCCGACTCGTCGTCTACCACCAACACCGAACACCCCTGACGATTCACTGCCCGCCAGGGCCCGGGCGGCGCGC
>CAZRND010000343.1:0-6112 GCA_964601345.1 uncultured Acidobacteriota bacterium
CTCGCCCATGCCACCTGCGCCCAGCAGAGAGAGAACTTCGTAATGGCCGAGTTTCGATCCTGGGGACAAGACAGAACATTATAGCCAAAACAACAATGTATAATTCGCTCAGGAGACGTTTTGGCCACCACCCACAAGACGCTTACGGCAGAAGACCTCTGGAGCATGCCGGACAACGGCGGACGCAACGAACTGGTGAGAGGAGAACTGCGCCCCATGTCGCCAACCGGAGCCCGTCACGGGAGAATCACCAGCACGATTACTCAGCGATTGCACACTTATGTCGAAGCCCGAAAGCTGGGAATCGTCTTGACCGGAGAGCCCGGGTTCGTACTGGCAAGACAGCCGGACATCGTCCGCGCCCCCGATGTCGCGTTCGTGCGCATCAGCCGTGTGACCGCCGCAGGCGAACCCGACGGTTTCTGGGAGGGCGCTCCCGACCTGGCCGTCGAGGTCATGTCGCCGCACGATACGGTGTATGAGGTGGAAGAAAAAGTCGAGGACTGGATCTCGCTCGGCTGTTCCATGGTGGTCGTTGTCAGCGATCGCAAGCGCACTGTGACCGTACACCGTCCCGCGCAATCGCCCCGTATCCTTCGTGGCACAGAAGTCCTGGATGGAGAAGATGTCGTTCCCGGTTTTCGCCTTCCTCTGGCCGAAATCTTTGCCTAGTTCCCGAATCGCCCGAGATCTTGCCGCGGCTTTCCGGCGCACTGCCGGAGCGAAGGCCGCTTGGGAGGCGCTCACGGCTTCGCACCAGCGCGAGCTCATCCGCTTTCTCGACGCCGCGCAGACGCCGCAGAATCGGCGGCAGCGTATCGATGAGACGGTTGGGCACATTCTCGCGCCCAGCGCCCCGCCGAAAGAATCCGTGAAATCGAGTGGACGCCCGCTTTGGAAATGTCCATCGTGTGGAAACCGGTTCGTCACCCGCAACCTCAAGCACTCCTGCGAACGCCATACCGAGGACGAAGTATTTGCGTCCCGACCCGAGGTGGTTCACGAGTTGTTCCATCATTTCCGCGAAATGGTGGAGAGTTTCGGGCCGGTGTCGGTGATCCCTTACCGCAACAAGATGGTCTTCATGGTGCGCGTGCGATTCTGCGGAGCGGAGCCCAAAAAAGACTGCCTCGAGATCGAATTCTGGATTCGGCGACGTCTCGATAGCCCGCGCTTCCGCAAGATCGAGACTCTGACGCCGATCATCCACCTGCACTTCATTCGGATTCGCGAGGCCGGAGACCTGGACGCCGAGCTCGCGGCGTGGATCAGGGAGTCTTACGCGGTGGGCTGTCAGGACTCTGCACGCCCTGCGGCGCAACCTTCAAGGAAAGCACTTCGCACCGAATCTTTAGGCAAGAGTAGATTTCCGATAGCGCTGCGCTCGCCGGCGCCGGGTCCGTCACGAAAGCGATCAGCGAAGGCCCCGCGCCGCTAAGGGCAATCCCGAGCAGGCCGGGACGCTTGAGGCCCAGCGCTTCGGCGAGGCCGGGCACGAGTTTGCTTCGATACGATTGATGCCAGCAGTCTTCGAGAGCCGTGGAGAAAGCCTTCGTGTTCTTCGAGGCAGCGGCGGCTACAAAGAGCGCCGCGCGCTGCAAGTTGAAGACGGCGTCGGCGCGCGAATACTTATCCGGCAGCACGGCGCGAGCTTGCTGCGTCGGCAGTTGAAGATCGGGAATCGCCATCACTACACCGACTTCCTTCGGCCATGGAAGCGAGATCGCTTCCATCCCTTCGTCTCTCTTCTTGGCGACGATGGCGAGTCCGCCGAACACCGACGCGGCCACGTTGTCGGGATGTCCCTCGATTTCCGCGGCCAGCGACAGAATTTGCGGCGGGGTCAGATGAAGACCGCCGACAGCGCTCGCGAGCGCGACTCCGGCCACGGCGGCCGCGCCGCTCGATCCGAGGCCGCGGCCGAGCGGAATCTCGTTGCGCACGAGAAGCTCCGAGTCGGGCGCCATCTCCCTGGCCGTCTTGAAAGTGCGATGGAAGGCGCGCCACACCAGGTTTGTATCGTCCTTGGGAAGGCCGGTCACATGCCGCCCGGAGAGAATCACGCGATCCTTGCCGCGGCGCGGACGAGCATCGGCTTCGATGTATACATCGAGCGCCAGCGCCAGAGCGTCGAACCCCGCGCCAAGATTGGCGCTCGATCCTGGAACAACGACGCGAGCCATCGAGATATTAGAACACGGAAAGCGCTATACTCTCTTCTATGGGCTCCAAAGTGTTGATGGATGTCGAGGAGTATCTGCGGACTCGCTTCGAGGACGCCGATTGCGAATTCCTGGACGGCGAAATCGTGGAGCGAAACATGGGAGAACTTGAACACAGCAGCGTCCAGGGCGACCTGATTTACAAACTGCGCCAACTGGCGGAAAAAATCGGTCTGGCGGTTCACCAGGAAATCCGCATCCAGATCAACCCGCACCGCTATCGTGTCGCGGACGTTGCGGTTTGGCGCAAGGGCACGATCGGTAACAAAGGGATCCCGTCCGTGCCGCCGTTTCTCGCCATCGAGGTGCTTTCCCCGGAAGATCGCATGGTTCGAATGCAGCCGAAGATCCAGGAGTATTTGACGAGCGGCGTCGAGTGTGTCTGGCTGATTGACCCGTATGAGCGCCAAGCGCTCGTCTACACCAAGCAGAATCCCGCCGGAAGCCTGGAGACTGTGCTGCGCACCCAGAACCCGGCTATCGAGATCCCTCTGTCGTCTGTCCTGCCGCAATAGTTCGTCGCACCAGTCCTGCCAGAGCCCGAATGAAACTCGGAGAATCGTTCAGGCCTTCGGTCATCTCAAAGGTTGAGATGCCGACTTGGTGGGCCTCTTCGCGCGTCTCTTCGGCGATCTCATGAAGCGTCTCGATGTGGTCGGAGACAAACGAAATCGGAATCACCAGGGCGTCTTTCACGCCGCGCGCGCCGAGGTCGCGGATCGTGTTGAGCAACGTCGGCTGCAGCCATTTCCCTGGGCCGACCTTGCTCTGATAGCAGACCGTGTGCGGATGCTTCCATCCGCCGCGCTCCATCACTAGGCGCGTCGTCTCTTCCACCTGCCGGCTGTAGGGATCGCCCGATTCGATGAAGCTGATCGGAATCCCGTGCGCGCTGAAGACCAGATGCACGCCGTCAGGAAACTTCGAGAGCTTTTCGTTGATCCGCTCGATCTGCGCATCGATGTACGGAGCGTAATCGTGATAGTCGTTGACGGCGTGAATCGGGATGTGGTTCGTCGTGTACTTGCGGCCCCACTCGTTCATGCTGCTCAGCGTTGTGGTCTTCGAATACTGCGGATAGAGGGGCAGCAACACCAGCTCTTGGCACCGCTCGGCGGCCAGGGCTGCCACGGCCTCCTCGGTGAGCGGATGCCAGTAGCGCATCGCCACCACCACGCGGGCATTCATGGATTTCCGGAGTTCAGCTTCGAGGGCCACTGCCTGGCGGCGCGTCAGTTCGCACAAGGGCGATCCGCCGCCCAGATGCGCGTAGTGCGCGGCGACCTTTTTGGCGCGCCAGGACGCCATCAGCCGGGCCAGGGGCTCCCGGGCGATCTTGGAAAACGGGAAGTCGATGATGTCCGGATCACGGAACAGGTTATAGAGAAAAGGCTCGACCGCCTCGGGCGAGTCCGGCCCGCCGAGTTGGAAGAGCACCACGCCGATTTTGGGGTCCACGCTCAACAGAGGTCAGGAAATCCGGTAGACGTAAGCTTCTTGAACGAAGCGGTCGCCAATCATCTGGCCACCGAGACGCATCCCCTCGACGCTCTTGGTCTTCGCAAAAATTCGGCGCAGTTCTCGAATGAAGGGATCGGCCATCGGAAGGATCATCATGGCGGGCGTGTTCGCAGCAGTGAAACCCTCCTCAGCTAGACAATCGTGAAGGAGTCCCAGAGCGTTCCTAAGACTAAGGGTTTCGAATCGCCGCGAAGATACGACAAATCGCCAGTCATCGTACTCCGATAGATTCGCCCAAAGCGCAACGCTGACTTTCAGTTTCGCGCGATCAAGAACAGCCAGGATCTCCGAGCCCTGCTCGATATCCACGCTTACCAGTGCAGTCTTATCCATGTGATTACTCCATGACTCCTGTCCCCAACTGCCTCCAACAATTCCTGAGCCGACTGCGGGAGATGTTTGCGATACCGGCTTTGTTCGGACCAGTACTGAACGGCTTCCCAGTTCTTGCGAAAATAGGGGTCACGGCTCTCCTGCTCGACGCGGGCATCGTCCAGACCCGCCACCTTGGCAAGTTCTCTCAAGTTGTGGGTATGGCTCGATTCAACCTTTCGTTTATCTGGAAACTCGTAACGACGGGTGCCCTTGGCGATACAGGCCTTCAGCGCGCACTCCACTGCGTAGCCGGCTAGGTAATACGCGCCGTCGCTCAAGCCCAGATTTTGCAGAGCTTTCGCCTCTTTCAGCCTGATCCTCGAAAGCTCCTGCAACGATCTGCGGTCCACGGTCCCCTATGATAGCACCTCCGCTTTCCAACCTCATCGCGGATGGGGATGACAGATTGGGCGGCTCGCCAAGAAATCCTTGTTTTTCCGATTGACAGCGGGACCCACTCAGTAAAAAATGGCTGTGAAGGGGAAGGGTCTCGAGTCGCCGGGCGGCCGCATTTATCGTTGGCCTTCATTTTCTTCTCTCCGGCCGCGGCAAAGCGGGACTCCAATTCTGAGTTAGACGAGGGCGTTCAGGGTGTTTCGTCCAGGTATTCAGTCGTGAAGAACTAGCCAGGAGGGGTGTGCGCGCATGAGCG
Source organism: uncultured Acidobacteriota bacterium (assembly GCA_964601345.1). Lineage (GTDB taxonomy): Bacteria > Acidobacteriota > Terriglobia > JAJPHL01 > JAJPHL01 > CAZRND01. The sequence goes on from CAZRND010000343.1 coordinate 4,771, forward strand.
ATAAAGAAGAAAAAGCCCCCGTAGCACCGAAGGCCGCCGCCAAGGCTGTGCCGAAACCCGCTGCGAAGACGGAAGGCCCCGCCGCCGGTCCCGAGGATCCGCGGTTCAAGGTCCGCCGCCGGATCGTGTGGAGCTGCGTCGTCGGCTACCTGGGCGCGAATCTCTTGATGTTCCTGCGCTTCTTCTTCCCGCGCGCCCTCTTCGAGCCGAAGACGGTCTTCCGCATCGGATATCCGACGGACTTCGGCCTCGGCGTCGACACCAAGTTCCAAAAGCAATATCGCATCTGGGTGGTGCGGACGGCCGACCGGGTTTTTGTCATCTACGCGCGCTGCACGCACCTGGGCTGCACGCCGGATTGGAAATCCAGCGAGAACAAATTCAAGTGCCCCTGCCACGGCAGCGGCTACGACAGCGAGGGCGTGAACTTCGAAGGACCCGCGCCGCGCCCCATGGATCGCTGCAAGATCTCCCTCGACGCGGAAGGGCAGATCGTCGTGGATACGAATACGCTTTACGACTGGCCCAAGGGCGGCAAGGACCGCTTCGATGAGCCCGGCGCATTTCTGAAGGTTTAAGGTCAAGAGAGGCCGAATGGCAGAACCAACCAACGGAAACGGAAAAAACGGCAAGCTGAACTCGCTGCTCGAAGAGGGGAAAGCCCTTCGCGTGCGGGTCGAGGAAGAGATCAAGACTTACAAGGACATCCAGAAGACGCAGCTCTGGAAGTCCATCTTCCGCGTGAAGCATGACGAGACGCCGCGCTCGCGCTCGCTCGGCGTGCTGACCAACGTCTTCCTGCACCTGCATCCCGCGAAGATCAACCGCGACGCGGTGCGCTACAACTACACGTGGGGCATGGGCGGCATCACCTTCTACCTGTTCATCGTGCTGACGCTTACCGGCGTCCTGCTGATGTACTACTACCATCCGACCAAGGCCGACGCTTTCCGCGACATTCTGTATCTCGAGCACGACGTACCCTTCGGCAAGCTGTTGCGCAACATGCACCGCTGGGCCGCGCACATGATGGTGATCGCGACGTGGCTGCACATGCTGCGCGTGTTCCTCACCGGCTCCTACAAGAAACCGCGCGAGTTCAACTGGTCGGTGGGCGTGATCCTGATGCTGCTGACGCTGCTGCTCAGCTTCACCGGATACCTGCTGCCCGACGATCAGCTCGGGTTCTGGGCCGTCACGGTGGGAACGAACATGGCCAGAGCAACGCCGATGCTCGGGAATGAAGGTCCGTTCGGGCATGAACTGGGGATGACTCCGTTCAACGACGTCCGTTTCGCCTTGCTCGGCGTCTCGATTGTCGATTCCAACGCGACCTTTCGCC
>CAZRND010000344.1:0-6104 GCA_964601345.1 uncultured Acidobacteriota bacterium
AAAAACAGACAAAGGTTTTTCGTGGGCGTGGGGTACGCAGCCGTGGGTCTGGCCGCACTGCGCACCTTTCCCCAGACAGCGGCGCCCCTGCGCGGAACCGAGGCGCACAAAGGCGCGTCATTGATCGTTCGCTCTCCGCGTCCGCTCGATTTGGAAACGCCCGTGCACCTGCTCGACTCGTGGATCACTCCGACGGAGTTGTTCTTCGTCAGGAGCCATCTATACACCCCGGAAGTCGATGCGCGCGCCTGGCGGCTGCGCGTCGATGGCGCGGTGGGACAGCCGCTTGCCCTGAGCCTCGATGAAGTGAAGCGCTTTGAGAGCGTCACCGCGGTGACAACCGTGGAATGCGCCGGGAATGGACGAGCTCTCTCCGCGCCTCGCGTAGCGGGAGCGCAGTGGGTGCGAGGCGCTGTCGGGACGGCGCGCTGGACAGGCGTGCGTCTCGCCGACGTCTTGCGGAAGGCGGGCGCGACGAGGAGCGGCATGCACGCTGTGCTCGACGGCGCCGACGAATCGATCGGCGCGGTGCCCGATTTCGTCCGCAGCGTTCCCATCGAGAAATGCCTGCACCCGGCCACGCTGCTGGCGTATGAGATGAACGGGCAGCCGCTGCCGGTGCAGCATGGCTTTCCGCTGCGCGTGATTGTTCCAGGGTGGGAAGGCGCCGCCTGCGTGAAATGGCTCACTCGCATCACAGTACAGGATCACGAAGCCGACGGATTTTTCATGAAGACGGCCTATCGATACCCGAATCGTTCGCTCTCCCCGGGCGAGGCGGTCGATCCTTCGGACCTGAAGCCGTTGACCTCGTTGGAAGTCAAGTCGTTGATTTCCGCGCCTCGCGATGGCGCGCGCTTTGCTCCCGGCGCCACGGTGGAAGTGCGCGGTTCGGCGTGGGCCGGAGAGAACGAAGTATCCCGAGTCGAGGTCTCCACCGACTTGGGCCGAACGTGGCAGTCCGCGGAATTGGGCTCGGACCGCGCTCCGTTTGCCTGGCGGCGCTTCCGCTACGAGTGGAGAGCGCCAGCTCGCGGAGCCCATGCGGTCATGGCCCGGGCGACGGATTCGGCAGGCCGCGTCCAGCCCGTTGTGGCGCAGTGGAACCCTTCCGGATACTTGAACAACGCGGTCTATCCCGTTTGGATTCACACCGAGGAAGGCGCGACCGAACCGGCGCCTGCCGCAGAACAACCTTTGAGCGGCTCGTTGCCGGCAGGCGCCGGCCGCGACATTGCGGAAAAGGCCTGCATGGCCTGTCACGACGCCACGCTGATCGGACAACAACGGCTAGACCGGGGCCGCTGGAAAAACGAGGTCGAAAAGATGATTCGCTGGGGCGCGCCGGTTCCCGCGGAGCAAAAGGACGCTCTCATCGAGTACCTCTTCTCCCAGTTCCACTAGGCAAACGCGGCGTTTCAGAACACGTATTTCATCGCCAATTGCAGCACGCGGTTGCCGCTCTTGCCCGTCACCGAGCCGAACGATGCGCTGCTCGGATCGGAACTCGCGCCGCCCCAGTTGGGATGATTAAAGAGGTTATAGGTTTCGAAGCGCATCTGCAGCGACTGGCGCTCGAAGGTCAAGAACGTCTTGCGCAATCCGACGTCGAAATTCCAGAAGCCGGGGTTCCGCAGCGAATTGCGGGGCTGCACTCCGAACGTACCGGCGGCCGGCTGGCTGAAGACCGCTTTGTTGAACCACACGGCGGAGTCGGTGAAGGCCGAAGGCTCGAGGCTCGGATCTCCGGTCATGTTGTAGAACTGGTTTCCGCTGCCCGCGCCCACGCCGGCGTTGTCCACATTCCTGCGGACCGAGAAGGGACCGCCGGACTGCGCCTGATAAACTCCGGATACTTCCCAGTTGCCGAACGCGCGATGGATCCAGTTCGAGCTGCCTTTCAGGAAAGGCACTTGGTAAATCGCGTTGACGATCAGCACGTGCGTCCGGTCGAAGTCCGTCCGTCCCCAGTAGCCTCGGTCGTCGTAGGCATTCGGGAGTACGTCGGTGAGAGAGGACGTGTTGTCCATGGTCTTCGACCAGGTATAGGCCGCCCCGAATTGCAGGTCCTTGGCGAAGCGGCGTTCCACGCTCGCCTGCAAGCCGTGGTAAATGGAAAGGCCGGAATTTTCCGCCAGACCCAAGATGCCCAAGCCAAGGAAAGGTCGCAGCGCCGTAGCGTTGACGCCGGGGTTCGCCTGGATGGTCCCGGGCAGAAGTTGGTTGATGTTCCGCTTTCTCTGGTTGTGGATACCGCGGCGTCCCACGTAGCCGAGTTCCACCGTGGTCGCCCATCCGACTTCGCGCTGGAACGTCGCGTTCCAGTTCCATGCGCTGGGGATCTTGAAGACCGGATCCTGGCTGGTCAGCGTGAACGGGAAAAGACGCGGCGTGGCTCCGCCGGGAGCGTCGGCGCTGCCATTGATCACCGTGGTCTGCGGCTGGAAGGGCGCATTGCCTCCGAGAGCTGTGTCGCGATTGATCGCCGTGCGATTCGCAAACATTCCTATGCCGGCGCGCAACGCCATCTTCGAGGTGGGCGCGTACGCCACACCCAGGCGCGGCTGAAAGACCATGAAATGCGTCTCCGCCAACCCGTCCGGCAGGCAATGGTAGAGGCGGTCGAACTGTCCGCTATGGAGAACCGGAAACCGATTGCCCTCATCGCTGGGAACTTTGCATCCCGGCAGGACGATTCCGTCGTAAGGATCGCCGCTGGTGATGAAGCCTCCGGAGCGATCCACGACGGCCGCCTTCGAACGATCGTAGAAGGACGGCAGGAACTCGGCCAGGCTGCCCCAGCGGCTGTGCCAGGGCGGCCAGATCGAGTGGCGGACGCCAAATTCGATCGTCAGCTTGCGGTTCGCTTTCCAGCTATCCTGCACGAACCAGTCGAAGGAGGTAGCCACCCACGGCGTGATCGGCTTGCCGCCGAGTTCCGAGTAATCGCTGAACGTGCCGAGCAGAGCATTGCCGATGCCGGCCGAGGTGGGAGTCCCGTCCAGAAAACGGAAGGATCCGTTTTCGTTCGTTGTGGCGGGCGCGGACGCGGTGGTGAACTGGATGTGATCGTTCTGTCCGGAGTGCTCGACGAAAACGCCGAATTTCACGGTGTGAGCGCCGATGATCTTCGTCGTGTTGTTGGCCCAGGCATAAACGAATCCCGACCATGTTCCGGGATACGGCCCGTTATCGATGGTGGTCAGGCCGCTGACCGTAAGGGACGGAATCTTCTCGTTGAACCACTTGGTTCCCGGAAAAATGTAAGGATAGTTGATTCCATATGTGCTCCGGTTGCAGCGCGTTCCGCAACCCGCATTGGCGTAGATGGAGCCCAGCCCATCGGAATTCGCCGAGACGGTGAATTCATTCACGAGAGTCGGCGAAATGGTGCTGGTGAGGCTGAGCGCGGCGGTGCGATTGGGGCGGGACCACGAAGATTGGAACAATCCCAGCGTGCCTTCGAACGGGCCGTCGAAAGTCCAGGGAATATGCGTGCCGCGGAACGTAAGGCGTTCTTTGTCGGTGATGGTGTAATCGATCTTCACCGTGTCCTTGCGCAGATCGGAGAAGTGCGGATAGGTAACGATGTAGTTGGTGGCCGAAGTCCCTTGCTGGAATCCCGGAGTCGGCAGCGGATAGGCGTTGAGCAACGCCTGCCCATTCCGGCTGACCCGCGGCCCTGGAATGATGTTGCCGGGGAACGGACTGCCGGTGACGGGATCGGTGATCGTGACTACGCGGCGGAAGAAGGGGTTCGAGGCGCTGAGCAGCTCGCTCAAATTACCGGTCCGCATCGCGGCCGAGGGAACGGTTCCAGTCGCGGTGGAGCCTTCGCGGCGCCGGATCCATTCCTCGCCCCAGAAGAAAAACAGCCTCGCGTTGTCGCGGCTCCGGCCCGGCAAGACCACGGGTCCACTCAGGTGTCCGCCGAAATCGTTAAAACGGAAGGGCGCCGGTCCGAGGTATTGAGAGGCCAGCGAGCTCTTGTTGCGCGTCCAGTCATTGGCGTCGAGCGCGGAGTTGCGAAAATTCTCCACTAAGTCGCCGTGAAAGTTCTTCCCGCCGCTCTTGGTGACGAAGCGAATCTGGCCGCCCGACGATCGCCCGTACTCGGCGCTATAGTTGGCGGTGAGAATCTGGACTTCTTCCACGGTATCCACGTCCTGGGCTCCAAGCATCGAACCCGAGGAGCGCGTGCGAGTGGCTACCGCGCCGTCCACCATCACGACGTATTCATCGGCCCGGCCGCCGTTGATGTTGAATCCGCCGTTGGAGACACTGTCGGGATCGAAGGTTCCGATGGCGCCGCCGGCCACTCCAGGCTTGAGCAGCGCCGAGTAGATCGGATTGCGGCCGTTCAGCGTCAGGTTCTGAATCTGGCTTCCGTTCACCACGCGTCCAACCTGGGCGCTCTCGGTTTGGAGTTGCGCGCCCGCGGCGCTGACCTCAATGGCTTCGCTGACCGCGCCGACCGAGAGGACCAGATCCACGCCGACTTTGCTGGCGGAATCGAGCGTCACGCCGTTTTGCACCGTGCGCTTGAAGCCGGGCGACTCCACGGCCACGCTGTAGGATCCGACGGGCAGATTGGGAACCACATAGTATCCATTCGCGTTGGTCGTGGCCTGGCGCCGGTCGCCGTTGCCTTGGTTGGTGACGGTGACCATCGCGTTGGGCACCACCCCCTGCGAGGAATCGCGGACGAAGCCCGCGATTTGTCCGGTGTCAAATTGCGCGTAAGCGAGAGAACACGTGAAAACAACGAGAACTGCCGCAAAGCCCAAGCGTCTCATAGAACCTCCCGAGCCTGTCTTGTTATGGCCAGACTCTACCAGATTGATCCGCGGAAGCGCAAGACTCGGCCGCGCGCCGGCCTTTACGTTTTTTGACGTTCCCGGCGTTGCGGCAAGGCCGCGAATGTGGCATTCTGAAAGAAGCAATGGCAGAGCCGGAAACGCCTCGCTCCTCGATCTTCGATTTGCGCGCTTGGACGCGCGACCTTTTCTTTTCCGTAATGATCGCCGGGGTCATCATCATCTTCCTGTATCAACCTGTAAAGGTCGAAGGCACGAGCATGATGCCGCTGCTCCACGATCAGGAGCGGATCTTCATCAACAAGTTTGTGTACAAGTTCGAGACCATCCAGCGCGGCGACGTGGTGGTCTTTTGGTATCCGCTCGATCCCAGCAAGTCCTACATCAAGCGCGTCGTCGGGCTGCCGGGCGAGACGGTGAAGATCAACAACGGCCACGTGCTGGTGGATAATCGCGCGCTGAGCGAGAACTACGTCCGGCCCGAGTACCTCGATCATCAGAGTTATCCGAGCGTCACCGTCGAGCCGGATCATTACTTTGTCATGGGCGACCATCGCAACTCCTCCAACGACAGCCGCGCCTGGGGAACCGTGGCGCGAAGCTACATTTATGGGAAGGCCGTATTGGTATACTGGCCTGTCACACGATTTGGCAGGATGCAATAAGCCGTTTGTCAGTTTAAGGAATCCAACCATGCAGGCCATTCTGGCGCTCGAAGACGGTAAAGTCTTCACAGGGACGAGCCACGGAGCCAAGGGCGAAAGCTCAGGGGAAGTGGTCTTCAACACTGCGATCACCGGATACCAGGAGATCTTCACCGATCCTTCTTATGCCGGGCAGATCGTGATCCTGACGAATCCGCAGATCGGCAACTACGGAACGAACGCTGGAGACAGCGAGTCCACGCGACCTTATATCGAAGGGCTGGTAGTGCGCGAGTTCAGCGCCGTGGCCAGCAACTGGCGTAGCGAGGAACACGCCCATCAGTTTCTGGAGAAGCAGCGCATCCCGGTAATCGCCGGGCTCGACACGCGCTCCATCGTCCGGCACCTGCGCAGCGTCGGCGTGATGCGCGGCGTGATCTCGACGATCGAATCCGATCCCGCGAAGCTGGTCGAGCGGGCTCGTGGCATTCGCTCGATGGCCGGGCTCGACCTGGCCACGACCGTCTCGACGCGACATCGTTACGTGTGGACCGATCCGCCGCCCGCGACGCCTGTTGTCGAGGCGAAGTATCACGTCGTGGCTTACGACTACGGCATCAAGCAGAACCTCCTGCGACGCCTG
>CAZRND010000345.1:0-6071 GCA_964601345.1 uncultured Acidobacteriota bacterium
GCGCGGGGCGGCGGATTCGGCGGGAATCTTGGCTTCCACGCCGCTGCGCTCCATGTTCATGAAGATGAAGCGCGACGCGTTCCAGAGCTTGTTCGCGAAGTTGCGCGCGGCTTCGATCCGGTCTTCGGTGAATGCGATGTCGCGTCCGGAGGCGGCTCCGAGCACGAGCGACAGTCGCACTGCGTCGGTGCCGTACTTGTCGTTGATCACGATCGGATCGACCACGTTGCCCTTCATCTTCGACATCTTCTGGCGGTCGGCGTTGCGCACCAGCGTATGAATATAAGCTTCGCGAAACGGAACCTGGCCCATGAATTCCAAGCCCATCATCACCATGCGCGCCACCCAGAAAAACAGGATGTCGAAGCCGGTGTTCATGAGCGACGTGGGATAGAACTTCGCGAGGTCCGGCGTCTTGTCGGGCCAGCCCATGGTCGAAAACGGCCAGAGCGCCGAGCTGAACCAAGTGTCGAGAACGTCCTCGTCCTGCGCCAGATCCCGGCTGCCGCAGCCGCAGGACTCGGGTGCCTGGCGGGAAAGGACTCGCTTTCCGAACGCTGGGCAAAACCCGGCCGGGTTGCGATGTCCCCACCAGAGTGGGGGCAGGAGGCACCAGTCGTGAATGTTCTCCATCCAGCGGAGGAAGTCGCGGGAAGCGCTCTCGGGCGTGAAGTGGATATGACCTGCGGGGTCATCTTGGCGCGCCACCACGTCGGCCGCGCGCTTCGCGAGCGGCGCGACGCGCACGAACCACTGCGTCGAAATCCGCGGCTCCACGGGCGTGGCGCACCGCTGGCAGCAGCCCAGCGAGAGCGTGTACGGCTCGACCTTCTCCATCAGCCCCAGGTGCTCGAGATCGCTGACGATGCGTTTGCGCGCCTCGATGCGCTCGAGTCCTTTGTAGGGGCCGGCCTTGTCGTTCATGTGCGCGGACTCGTCTATCACTTCGATCTGCGGCAGGTTGTGTCGCCGTCCGCACTCGTAGTCGTTGGCGTCGTGCGCGGGAGTCACTTTCACCGCGCCGGTGCCGAACTTCGGGTCCACGATCTCGTCGGTGACAAACGGGATTTCGCGATTCATGAGCGGCAGCATCGCCTTGCGCCCATGATATTTGGTGTACCGCTCGTCGGAGGGATGCACGGCCACGGCGGTGTCGCCGAGCATCGTTTCAGGGCGGGTTGTCGCTACCACCACGTACTCGCTCTTGCTGCCGGCGATGGGATAGCGGATGTGCCAGAGACTCCCCTGGCGTTCCTTGTGCTCCACCTCCAGATCGCTGAGCGCGGTGAGGCATCGCGGGCACCACTGGATGATGTAGGCGCCGCGATAGATCAGGTCCTTTTCAAAGAGTCTGACGAAGACTTCGCGCACGGCGCGCGACAGGCCCGGCTCGAGCGTAAAGTGCTCGCGCGACCAGTCGCAGGAATCGCCGATGCGGATCATCTGCGTCTTGATGTTGCCGCCGCTCTCCTCTTTCCATTTCCAGACGCGGCGCTCGAACTCTTCGCGTCCGATCTGCTGGCGGGTGAGACCCTGCGCGGCGAGCTGGCGTTCCACCACCACCTGCGTGGCGATGCCGGCATGGTCGGTGCCGGGCAGCCAGAGCACGTTGTAGCCGTTCATGCGTTTCCAACGCACCGTGGCGTCGATGAGCGCGTGTTCCAGCATGTGCCCCATGTGCAGCGACCCGGTGACGTTCGGCGGCGGGATGACGATCGAGAACATCGGCGCGTCGCTGTTGACGTCCGCCTCAAACAGGCGGCGCTCCACCCACACCTTCGCCCACTTCTGCTCGATGCCCGAGGGGTCGTATGCTTTGGCCAGTTCTTCCGGCATAAAAGAACTATGTTAGCACGTGGATTAGGGAACCTGCCGCAGTCGGGCCTGATGGATCAGATGGTAGTAGGATAGCTTCGTGCCAACCCATCTCCGAGGAACTGCGGTCAAGCTGGATACTGCCGTTCACGTCAGGCGGTCGCCCGTGAAACGCGTTTCGGCGCAGGAAGCGCTGCAGCGGCGTGCTGGTTTGGCAGCTATCGCCCAGTGGGAGAAGCAGCACGGGCGGTTAACCGCGCAAGAAATGAACGAAGCTCGTCGTAGTGTGCGAGCGCAAGGCTTGGGCTGAACATAAGGCCCGCTTGGAATTGGGTGTTATTCCATTGTCCCAGCCCCGGTTGTCGCTCAGGTCAGTCCGTCCCCACAAACAGGTCCGCTTTCGGCGCTTCCTGGCCGGGCGCCAGGTCGTCCCTTTCGGCGAGAGCGAAGCCGTTCGCCGGAAAGCTGTGATTCTTACGGGCGAACTTGACGATATGAGACGTCTGGTCGCCGCTTCCGGCCGCACAGTCCCTGTCATTCCTGTTTGAGGACAAGACCTCGCGCTCGGAGCGGATGGTCGGGCATTGCGGACCATTGTGATCTCAGTTTTCCGTATAAGGCGCTATCCAGAAGGTAGCCTCTGGCCGGATTGCTTCCGGATAGCCGACCATCCGGACAGAGCCGAGTGAGAGCCAGGCTCGTAATGCATCCAGGTATAGAGGACAACGCTCGACAGCGGCCGAAATTTCTACATGACTGGGACGATGTCGCGCCGTCCAATAGTGCAGGCGACCTCAAGCGCCTTGGGAGCGTTCAATTGCCAAAACGACTTGTGCTTTGGATCTTCGGTGTCGTCATCTCGCAGGGCTTGATCCTTGCCCAGGAACATCGCGCCCCGGATGCGTTCCCCCATCAACAGCGTTTCATCAACGTGGAGCAAGACGTTAGGCTTGAAGTACTGGACTGGGGAGGCAGTGCGCGCCGATCTCTGGTGCTCCTGGCTGGCCTGGGGGACGATGCGCACGTGCTCGACGCATTCGCGTCCAAGCTCGCCTCGGCGTATCACGTTTATGGAATCACTCGCCGAGGGTGCGGCGCGTCGAGTGCTCCCGCTCCGTTGAACGGAAACTACGGAGCTGATCGTTTGGGTGATGATGTGCTGGCGGTGATCGAGTCGCTCAAGATAGATCGGGCGGTGTTGGTCGGTCACTCGATCGCTGGTGAGGAGCTAAGTTCCGTCGGTAGCAGGTATTCCGATAAGGTCGGAGGTCTCGTCTATCTCGATGCTGTCTGGCCATATTCTTACTATGATCGATCAGTAGGAAACATGCGGCTCGATGCGCTGGATCTGCAGAGAAATCTGGACGATCTCTTGTCGGGCGTGACTGAGCGCCAGCGCCGGTCAGCGCAGGAACTAGAGACCAACTTGCCGCAGTTCGAAAAGAGCCTGGAGGCGCTCCGAAAGCAGCTTGCAGCAATGCCGTCAACGCCCGCTGCGTCCGCCCCAGGGTCCGCACCTGCATCCCTGGCTGATCAAATCCAGTCTGCGATCACTTTAGGGTGGCGGAAGTACACCAGAATTCCTGTTCCAATCCTCGCCATTATGGCGGTGCCCCACGATTTCAGCGCGGCTATCAGAAAAGATCCGGTGGCGGGAACTGCCGCAATGGCTGCCGATCGCGATCGGATGGAAGCACTTGCTCGAGGATTCGAAGCCGGAATACCGACTGCTCACGTGGTCCGGCTCCCGAACGCGAACCACTACATCTTTAACTCCAACCGAGAAGACGTGCTACGCGAAATGGATGCCTTTCTGGCAAAGCTGGCTCGGGACTGAACAAATCGAGCATTCTAAAGACGGCACATAGACAGACGACTCGTCGATGGGAGATGCTCGTATCATCGTGGCCGTATCACGGGCCACTCGGAAGCAGCCACGCAGTATCCGATGTGGCGGCGCGGCTTGAGCCGCCTCCTTGTCGCCTTACTCATCTCCTCCCGGCCTAGTCGGGCGTTTTTAGTCAAAGAACCGTTTTCGAACTTCGGCCTCCTGCTTCGCTCGCATCAAGCGCCGTTCTTCTTGCAACGCGGTGTACATTGCATGTTCTCGTTCACAAAAAGATGCGAGTAGTTCATAAGCGCGCTCGAAAGTCTTCCTGTCTGGGCGGAATCCATCCGGGCGGTAATCACGGTTCTTCGGATGGTTACCGTGAATTCTGAAGTCAAAGGCCTTTATGAGAGTCGGAGGGTCGCTGACCGTCAAGTACAGTTCGCTTGAATGATACTCAAGCTCGACACTGAAGCCATCTGATGTACTTCCTTTCAGGTGGAAGAGTGCCCCCCTGCCATACCACGTGAACGTTGTCCAGCGTATTTCACTCTGCGCCAATCGATCCAGGGCTTGTTGCAACTCGACAGTTGACGTTGAGGACATCGTTGGTGGTTAGCCTTACTATGCTACCACTCGCATTACTGACATTAGTGTGCTGTTGATATTCGGCGGACCGATTGAGTGATGACGTCCCAGCGGTATGTCGTGGCTGTGGCATCGCTCCTAGATTACGGGCTATCCGGAAGTTTATCCGCATTGGGCTAAGAAGTAGCCGATGGCTCGAGTTGACAAGCCGGATCAGGCCCGCCTCCGTTCTTGAAACGTGGGGAACCCATGCCGAGGAAGCAGAAACACAAAGGGCGCAGCTAGGGCCCCTCGGCCTGGCTGCGCCCTCTATGTATATCGTTGCTGGCGCGGAAGTTAGCTCTTCTTCTCGCCCTTGTCCTCGCCCTTCTTCTTGCCCTTGGACTTGCCCTTGCCCTTGGACTTGCCCTTGCCCTCGCCTTTGCCTTCCTTCTTGTCCTTGGCGTCTTCCTTCTTATCGGCCGCGGCGGCCTTCTTGCCGTCGGACTTCTTGGTGTCCTGAGCGGGAGCACCAAAGGCGGCCGGCATGGTCAGAGCAGCAAACAGAATTGCAATCAGAGTCTTTTTCATAGTCCCTCATCTCCTTGATAATTGGAGAGCCTTCACCGGCCTCTCCTCACACTACATACTGACGCGGGGCAGAGGCGGCAGGCGATAGCCCCGGAAGGCTAGGAAACCCGGCCAAATTGGGGGATGGCCGGAACGCCGCCGGGAATCGTTTACAATAACTGTTGTGATCTGGAAGCAAATCCAGCGGCACAGTATCCTGCACGTTCTGTCGGCGGGTTTCGCGCTGGTGATCCTGCTGCTGCTGACGGCGGGGTTCGTGGGGCTGCGCAGCATCTACCTGATCAAGGAGAGCGCCGCCAGCCTGGTCACGCAGGAAGTGGCCACGACAAACCTCATCGACGAGATCCGCAGCGAGCGGGCCGCGCTCGACGCCGTCTTCCACAAGATTACGCGGGACCCGCAATCGATCGACCGCGAGAAAATCCTGGCCGAGCTCGACGACACGGAAGAGCACATCGCCCGGATCCTGAATTCGGTGGCGGGCAAGCCGGAGGAGCCGTCGTGGCGCAAACTGGAGACGGCCATCACCGAGTTCTCCGCGGAGGCGCGGCACATGCTTTCGTTGGATTCGCCGCCCGCCGGACAGTCGCGCGACCTGTTCCACCGTCACGACACGGTGCTGAACATCATCGGTGATATCATCCGCTCGAACGACCAAGCCGAGATCGCCGCGCAAAAGCAGATCGCGCGAGTCTCGGCCGATCTAGTGCGCAGCTCGACCTTGCTCTTCAGCGCCTGCCTGGCCCTGGCGCTGGTCTGCGCGGTGCTGACCGTGCGGGTGACCGCGCAACTGTTCAATAACATGGAGTGGCAGACCAGCGAGCTGAGCCGCGTCTCCTGGCACATGCTGGAAAACCAGGAGACGACGGCGCGGCGCTTCTCGCACGAACTGCACGACGAGCTCGGGCAATCGCTGACCGCGGTAAAGGCCAACCTCGCGGCGATGGAAGATCGCGGGCAGCCGAACGAGCGCCTGGAGGATTGCCTGAGCCTGGTGAACGAAGCCATCGGCAACGTGCGCCAGCTCTCGCAACTCCTGCGTCCCACGATCCTCGACGACTTCGGCCTGGACGCGGCCCTGCGCTGGCTCTGCGACCGCTTCACGCAGCGGACCCGGATCGCCGTTGAATACACGTCCAATTTCACAGGGCGCATGGCGGACGAAACCGAGACCCACCTGTTCCGGATCTCGCAGGAGGCGCTGACCAACGTGGCGCGTCATTCCGGAGCCAGCAGCGTGCGCGTGAATCTGCACGCCGTCGACGATCGC
>CAZRND010000346.1:0-6059 GCA_964601345.1 uncultured Acidobacteriota bacterium
AGCGCGCATCCAAGGAGTGATCACCGAGGGCGGCGCGGCGCCAAACGTGGTGCCCGACCGCACCGTGGCGGATTTTTACATTCGCTATCCCGACGCCATATACCTGCAACAGGTCCGCAAGTTCGTGGACGATGCGGCGCGGGCGGCGGCTCTCGCCACGGGCACCAAGGTGAAGATCGACAACTATGGCCAGAACCGCGACGGCGTCTCGGTGTCGACGCTCGGCGAGCTGGCGTTTGCTTACATGAAGCAGTACGGCGCGACGAGGATCAATCCCGAGCCCGGCAAGCCGCAAGGCTACGAAGAGACGGGCAGCGTGTCGAGCGCGTTGCCCGGGATTGGTTTTTCAGCTCATTCCTCGAACGCCGCGAACCACACGTATGAGATGGAAACCGACGCACTCGCCGAAGTGGGGCATCACGGATTCCTGGTCGCCGCGCAAGCCATGACCGCGCTGCTCTACGACTTCGCGACGCATCCGGAATACCGCACCGCGGTGAAGAAGGAATTCGACGGCATCAAGACGCTCTTTGGCGAATATCAGGAAGCTCTGAAGAGAACGTACACGGTGCCGAAGGTTGCCGAACCGCAGTAGGTCATTTCCAACCGGTGGCGATGGCCAGCGAGATGGCCGCGGCGCCCAGGATCATCATCGCGGCGTAAGCGGGCAGCGTAAAGCGGAGCCAGTCCTCGAACTTCACGCCGGCGGCGGCGATCATGGCCATGAGCGCGCCGTTCGTCGGCGTGACCAGTTCGCAGAGCCCCGCGCCGCACTGATAGGCGAGCACGGTGACCTGCCGCGAGAGTCCCAACAAATCGGAGAGCGGCACGAGAAGCGGCATCGTCAGCACCGCTTGCCCGCTGACGCTCGGCACCGGGACGTGGACCACCGCGTGCACCGCCTCCATGCCCAAAGCCGAGAGCGCCACCGGAAAACGCGACAGTGGCGTGAAGAGCGCGTTGACCACCGTGTCGACGATCAATCCCTGCTCCATCACGACGTAGATCCCGCGGGCGAATCCGATGAGCAGTCCGGCGAAGGCCATCGACTGGAAGCCTTCGATGAAGGCTTCCGCCGTCCCATCGAGGCCGAGGCCGCCGATCAGTCCCGCGAGGCACCCCATGAGAAAGAACAGGGCGGTGAGCTGATCGATTTCCCACCCGAGGCGGGTGACGCCGACGCCGAGCATCACATAAGACCCGATCACCACGGCGAGCACGAGTCCCTGTCGCAAGGTCATGCGGCCCAGGTCGCGCGCGCCCTCGCCGGCGGGCTCGGTGCGCGTGCGCAGCGCGAACCACATCGTCCAGCCCAGCCAGAGCGCCAAAGTTACCGCCAGCACAATCAGACGGAATCCCCATCCCGAGACGAGCGGAAGTCCGGCCAGCTTCTGCGCGATCCCGGCTTGAAAAGGATTCATGGGACCGAAGGCCGATCCGATGGCAGCCGGTCCCATGCTCATCGCCACCACAACGATGGGATGAAATCCGAGGCGGCGGGTGAGCAGCAGAAGAACGGGCGCGAACGGGATCAGCTCTTCCTGCATGTTTTCGATCGCGCCGCCCGCGGCAAAGACGACACCCGCGATGGGGATCACCAGCACGCCGCGGCCCGCAAGGATTCGCACCATCGTGTCCATTAGGCGGTTGAGAGCGCCGGTGCGGTCGACCACGGCGAATCCGCCGCCCGCGAGAAATACAGTGAAGATCACCGACGCCGCGCCGAGCAGGCCCAAGGGAACGGCCATCAGCATCTGGAAAAACCCGACGGGCGCAGCCGGCACATGGCGATACGTGCCCGCGACGACTACCTTGCGTCCGCTCACAGGATCGTCACGGCGATCGTACTGTCCGGCGGGAAGCACGTGCGTGAGAATTGCGGCTAACAGGATGCAAGCTGTGAGGAGAACGAGAGGGTGAGGGAATCGAATACGGGCCTCAGGTGGCTACTTGGGAAATTCGGCGGGAGCCTTCGCCTGCTGCCATCCTGTACCGCTGAGCGCCTTGAGAAACTCGACCAGGGAGGCTTTCTCATACTGCGAGAGGTGCAGCGGCTTCAGGCGCTCGTCTTTGTTGCGATTCGCCTTGCCGCCATCGTCGTAAAACTGCACCACGTCTTCGAGCGTGGCCAGGCTGCCGTCATGCATGTACGGCGCCGTGTGAGCGACCTCGCGCAGGGTCGGCGTCTTGAATTTGCCCCAGTCTTCGTCCTTGTGCGTGACGGCGGCGTAACCCGGGTCGGGGTTGGGTTTATCCGTTCCGACACCAAGGTTGTTGAAGCTGCCGCTCGTGAAGTTGATGCCTTCGTGGCACTGATCGCACTTGGCTTTGTAGAAGAAGACGTACATGCCGTGCCGTTGGGTCTCGGTCATCGCGTTCTTCAGTCCCAACTTCTTGTACCGGTCGTAGGGCGAGTTGCCGGAGAGGATGGTGCGCTCAAACGTGGTAATGGCTTTGGCCACCTGATCGATCTGGATGTCGGCCGTTCCGAAGACTTGCCGGAAGCGCGTGCGGTAGCCCGGAATCTTCTTCAGCGTGTCGACGATGCCGTCGTGGGAGTGGCCCATCTCGATGGGATTGGCCATGGGCCCCTTCGCCTGTTCCTCGAGCGTCGGCGCGCGACCGTCCCAGAACTGTCCCATGCTGTAAGCGCGATTGATGACGGTCGGCGCGCTGCGATTTCCCTTTTGCCCGCGGATGCCCGTGGAAGTCGCCGCGCCGTCGGTGAAGGCGAATTCCGGCTTGTGGCAGGAGGCGCAGGAGATGGTTCCGTCGGCCGAGAGGCGCGCGTCGAAGTAGAGAAACCGGCCGAGTTCAGCTTTCTCCGGCGTGTAAGGATTGTCGGCCGGCCACGGAACCGGCACCAAGCCCAAGGGAACGGGTGGCGGCGCAGGCCTTGGCGCCTGGGCCGCCGTCATCAGCGTAAGGGCAAGAACAAACGCCGCTCGGCGCATTCCTACTTCTTGAAGCCCGAGACGTACAACACTTTGGTGCCGCCCAGAGTCGCGAGCGTGCCGCTCACTTCCATGATGTGTCCGGCGTGATCGATCGCCGAGTCGCGGAAGTTGGTCTGGCCGTCGCGCCGCGGATGGTGCTCTTCTTCCATCAGCAGGTAGACCGTGCCGTCCTTGGCCAGCAGCCCGATGGGCATGCCGTTGCGGAAGCACTTCTGCGCGCAGTCGCGGTGCTTGTCACCGTGCTTGCCGAGCTGCGGATAGCAGGAAAAGTCGATGATCTCGCCGACGACGGCCGTGACCTTGCCGTCGCGCGGCTTGCCTTCCACGGAAGCTTCGATCGTCGTGGTGCTCCAGGGCTGGTCGGTCTTGGAGCCCACCTTACCCATGGGTGCGTCATAAGTGCCGGCGCCGGCGGTCATTCCCGGTTGCAGGATGCCGCTTTCCTTGGCGGCGGGCTTCTTCGCCGCGGCCTTCTTGTCTTGCGCGGCCGTAAGTCCGGTGGCGAGTCCCAGAACGAGAGCAAAAAGTAGCAAGCGATTCTTAAGCATAGGGGGTTCCTTCCTCCGCTGTGACAATAGCATTCCCGCCGGGATTCCGGCAAGCCTGCGCTCGAACCTAAGCTAGAATCGCGACATGGACCGCCGGAACCAGGTCCCGCACTTCATCTACGCCGCCGGGATCGTGGTGGCGATCATACTCTTCTTCAAGAACGCCGTTGACGCCAATCCCACGACGGTTGCCATCTCTTTCCTCCTGGCGATACTCGTGGTCTCGACGGTTTGGAGCCTGGCGGTCTCGGTCTTCATGTCGGTGGCGGCGACGCTGGCGTTCAATTTCTATTTCCTGCCGCCGTTCGGCACGTTCACGATCGCCGATCCGCAGAACTGGGTGGCGCTCGGCGCGTTCCTGGTGACGGCGATCATCGCCAGCCAGCTTTCTGAAACGGCCCGGGCGGAAGCGCGTAACGCGACGGAGCGCCGCCAGGAGGTGGAGCGGCTCTACGCCTTCAGCCGCCAGTTGCTGGTCACCGGGAACATGGCCGAGCTGCTGAACGCCATCCCGGGAAACATCGTGCAATGTTTCTTCCTGGACGCCGCGGCGCTGCTTGTTTCCGCTACGGGAGTTGTATATCGTTCCGGTCCCGATCTCGACGGCGAACGACTGAAAATCACTGCGGCACGCGAGGAGACGCACTTCGACCACGCGGGCGGGCGCACTTTTCTGCCGCTGCGGATGGGCGTTCGCTGCGTCGGGGCGCTCGGCCTCGCCGGTCCGCCGAACGCCATCATGTCGCGGCAGACGCTCGATGCGCTCGGCACGCTGGTGGCGATCGCCATCGAGCGCGCTCATGCGCTCGAGGAATTGAGCAAGGCGGAAGGCGATCGCCAGAGCGAGCGCCTGCGCACCGCCCTGGTCGATTCGGTGGCCCACGAGCTGCGCACGCCGCTCACTTCTATCAAGGCGTCGGTGACGACATTGCTTGCCAAGACTGATCTGGCCGACGCTCAGCGCCGCGAGTTGCTCACCGTGATCGAAGAGGAAAGCGACCGCCTGAATCACCTGGTGGAAGAAGCCTCCGAGATGGCCCGGATGGACGCCGGCACAGTCGAGCTGTCCCTCGAACCTGGGGAGACCCGCACGGTAAGTGGCGGCCCCGCCGAAGAAGCGCGGGAACAACCCCTCCTGGGCGAGCATCCCGTCCCGGTCAACAGCATGCACCACCAGGCGGTAAAGAAACTTGCCGATGGACTCACACCGACTGCATTTTCCCCGGACGGTTTGATCGAAGCCGCGGAGGGACACAACGGCCATTACTTGGTGGCCGTGCAATGGCCCCCCGAAGAACTCGCCGGCCACGACGCGGTACAGAACCGTCGTTTCGGGATTGCGGGGGACGTACTCGAAGCCGGCGCTCCTATGGCGAAGCTGCTATGGAGCGGTATGTCCGAACCGGGTACATTGATTCCACAGTGCCTCGGACAACGATCAGAAAAAGTCGAGGTTTCCAGCGACAAGTCGTCCGCGTTTTTCGCGGCTTTCTGATGCCTGCAATTCCGGGGTCGATTTGGAAACCGGGAAAGAAAGAGGAGAAGAGGATCTTACACTTGGTTTAGTTCCGGCATCAGGTCCAGCTGCCTTGGGCGCCGACCGTGTTTTCGCCCCGCTTACCGATGGCACGGTGCGCATCTTAAGCAAAACGGCGGAACCATCCACGGCGGGAAGATAGTACCAGTGGCTAGTGGTCAGCGGTTCGTTGCTCCTCCTGCACTAACCTCTCACCACTGAACACTGCTCCTTAGATGAAGAAAGACATCCTATGTTGTCGCATCTCGTGATTAGAGCTTCCTGGATATTTTCCATTCTTTCTCTATTCATCACCGTTTCTTTCTCCTCAGCCCAGCCCCAGGAAAAACAACCTCCCGAGAAAAAACCACCCACCGAACAGCGCCGGGTCAAGGAAGATGATGACAACAAGAGCGATGCAAAAAAGAATGAATCCCCGTTTAAGCAAGCCCAACCGAAGCAGGAATCAAAACCTGTTCCTAAAGAACAATCCATCAGCAGCGGGCCATTTAATCTTGGCGAAGAGGCCAAAGCGGCCAAACATCCCGAAGTCCAAAAACTGCTGAACGATTTGGCCACGCCGATGGACATCGTCACCAGCGACAGCGGCAAAGTTTATAAAAACACGCCTATCCCAAAGAAATATAATCCGCAGGAAGCTGGTTCCCTCACTTTCAAGACCTTGGAAGGAGCGACCTTAACCCTTCCCCGACAGCAAATCAAAGAAGTTTCACAATACGAAACGCGGGCGCTACAAGCAGTGCGGCAATTCCTGGAGAAGCGTTTCGATGCGCCCCAAGGCAAAGAGCCGGCCCTGTCGCGTTTTGAACAACTCCGCACCGCAGAGAAGATACTCACCGAAGTCGGTTCGTTCCACAAAAACACGCTCAGCCAAAATACCCGTGATCCGCGTTCCTGGGCCGGCACGGCTGATGAAATCGCCGGCTTGCTCTTCACCATCCGCATCGATGAATTGAGAGCGTTGCAGGCCGAGCGCGACTATCTTGAATCGCTCGTCGAACCAGAAACCTAGAGCAG
>CAZRND010000347.1:0-6052 GCA_964601345.1 uncultured Acidobacteriota bacterium
CGAAGGGTCCGACGTCTGCGACGTCGGCGCCCATCGATTGCCAATTGTCGAGATAGTAGAGCATGGCCGGATGCCGCGCCGTCGCCAGCAGCAGATCCTTGAAATGTCCCAGGACGTGCGGCCGGATGGCGTCGCGCTCGTAACCACCAATCAGCGTGTGGACCAGGTTGTTGTTCGTTCGCGGAACGTTTTTGGCCTGGTCGACGTTGAAGTGGTTGTACCAGAAGTCCACCAGCACCTCTTCGAGCTGGCGGCTCGAGTAAATCGCGCGGAAGACCTTGGCCTCTTTGAGGTCCTGGCTGACCACGAATTGGGGCTGGCGCTGCATCTGTCCTTCCCGGCGAAGTTCGGGAAATGCCGCCATTCTCTCGCGAGGGAGCTGCGCCGCCACCTGCGGGCGCTTCTCCGGATCGAGGTAGGCGAAGAGCGCCGTCAGTTGCTCCTTGCTGCCGTTGCGGGCGATGCTAATCTGATCGGAATTGAGCAGGTCGTTCAACTGCGGATTGCGTTTGCGAAACTCCTGCCGCTGGAATTCCTGCTGCGCCTTTCGGGCCTCATCCGCTTCCTTCTGGAGATCGGGAAGGCAAGAGACGACGCTGGAAGGCAGTTGCGCGAGAACTTGCTTCCGCTTGTCACCCTCGAGAGGCTTCAAAGCAGCGACCCGCTCTTCGAGTGTTCCGTTCATCACCTTGCGGTAATCCTCTTGTCCCAACAGGATGGGGAGAGGCATGGGCTGCGGAGCCATCATCATCGTGGACGGTTGCTGCCCGTATTGCCGGGCGATGGCGGGCAGGTCCATCCGCAACGTTTCGAGCGGCTTCAACTTGGCATCGAGCGCGGGGTTCTCGGGAATCTGCTCGGGATGCAACTGGAGCTTGATCCATTTCGCGAGCCCCATGCGCCGGACTTCGTCCACGTCGCCGGGACGCGGTCCAAAGGTCAGGCGGTTCAGCGCGTGAACGATCTGCTGGTCGGCGGAAAGCTTCTCGTCGAACGGGCTCGCCGTACGAGCGGGCGTGACGATCAGGAGGGCTAGTGTGGAGACGGTGAGAACCAAGCGCTTCATGGCTGCACCTCGCGAGGAAGTTGCTCCCTTCCGGGCCTTCCCGGTTCCCGCTAGTATAAATCGACGAGGCCAGGGCGGTCAGTCGACTGCTGAGCGAATCACTAAACGATTCAAGTGGCGATAATGCTTGGCGTTATTCGTGACAAGAGGAACAGACAGGACCAATGCTGTGGCGGCAATCCAGGCGTCCGTCGCGCTGATGGTATGTCCTTTCGGCGAAGTCAGCTAGGTAGGTTTCAAGCAGTGTGCGCTTCCGGGCTCCCCAACTGGCAGCAAGTGCGCCGTGGCGCATTTCTGCAACAGTCATGAACGAAAGGACCAGATCGTGGCCTCGAATCAGGCGGACATAGGCCGGTGCAAAGCTAGGATGCCACTTGAAGATGTAACTGGCTACGTCGGTGTCAACGACCAGCTTTGCTTCGGGAACCGTTGACATCGGCGCGACGCTGCTCATAGATGGCGTTTACAAACGCTTCGGTTTCTTCCGCTGGCCCGGTGTCAACGTGGTCTAACAGGCGCTCCATAGAGAACGAACCTTGCCGGACAAGGTTCGGCGGGTCGCTCTTGGATGAGCGGCGTGTTTTCCGATGTTGCGACACCCGATCCATGGCCCTCATTCTAACACTATCGGACTACGTCCGGACAGGACGTAGGGGGAAGAGACTCGCGGTGCGAGCCGTTGACGACCAGGAGGAGGGCCAGTGTGCAATCATCAATCGTGGTATGCTCAAAGGTAGGATGAACGGTCATTCCATTGGTACGATAATGAATCGCGGGACTGCCAAAGCCAAGAAGAGCTTTACGCTCTCCCGTTCCTCGGTCGCGTTCCTCGAGCGCTTGCGGAAGAAGCGCAGGGCTTCTTCGACATCGCTCATTCTCGATGAGCTGATTCGGGACGCGGAGGCTCGGCAGCGCCAGAAGGCAATCGGAGAAGCCATATCGTCCTACTACGACCGCCTTTCGCCGGCAGAGTTAGAGGAACAAGAGTCCTGGGGAGAATTCGCACTCGAGCAATGGAGGGGCCAGCCCTGAAAGTGACGGTCTTTCCAAAGAGACTGCCGAGGCGCGGCGAGATTTGGTTTGTGAAGTTTCCGACCGATCCGCCGGACAAAGGTCTCCGACCTGTCTTGATTGCTTCCGTCGATGCTCGAAACCAGCACCCGCGGGCGACTACCGTGCTGGGAATTCCGCTGACGACCTCGATCCACAAAGATGTTCCTACACAGATTCTCCTTTCCGCCGGCGAAACGGGACTCCCCGTCGACTCGGCCGCGCGCTCGGAAGACGTCACCGTCATTCGAAAGGAAAATCTGGTCGAGCCGCGCTTCAAACTCCGGCAGATCAGCAATGCGCGCATTTGCGAGCTAGGAGCGAAGCTCCAAATCGCTATTGGTTGCCAACCGTAGCCAGCACTGCCGGTACATACCGCCGTGTCTCCGTCGGCAGGAGGCTCTTGCCGGCGAGGAATCGCGCAACGCGGCCTTCACCGGCGTTGTAGCCGGCCAGGACCAGGCGCCAGTCGCCGAAGCGCGTGTACAGCGACGTAAGGTAGCGCTCGGCGGCGACAATGGACATCGCGGGGTTCGTGCGATCGTCGTGCGAGGCGTCCACGCGAAGTCCGTAGCGGCGGGCGGTCGCGGGCATGAACTGCATCAGGCCGCGCGCGCCTTTGGGTGATAGGGCCAAGGGATTTCCGGCGCTCTCTACGCGTGCGACAGAGGAGAGAATGGCCGGCATTGGAGTCCCCGTTTGGTTGGGCGTAGGCGCCTCGACGGGCGTCCGAACCGCCAGGATTCGATCGACCGCTTCGTCCGCCAGGCGGCCGATGCGATTCGTCTTCTTCCAGATTTCGTTGTACACCGCTTCGTTCATCGGCTCCTGAAGCTGGAAGTCGAAGGCTTTGTGTTCGGGATAAGTGTTTAACGTCAGCGAATACGGACCGCTCGTGGCCACGCTCTCTATGTCCGCGTACGTCCAGGTGCGCGAGTGCCCCGGATCTTTCGTGTCGTAGATCACGGATTCCGCCGTGAATGACAGCGTCCCCTGACATCCGTTGCCCAAGGCATGTTTGTGCTTCGCCGCAAACGTGTGAAGCGTCTTTTGCGGTGGATCGGCCTTCGCCACGACCAGCCGGCGATCGAGATGGGGCGCGACCGCGTCTCGGATCGCTCGCCAGTCGGCATCCACCGGCAAGGTGAAGTCGAAGGCGCGGTCGGTGTTGAGCCTCCAGCGCCGGTCCTCGTAGGTGAGCACGTGCAGACGGCCCGGCTCTATGCGCAGCTCCTGGATGTCTGTGTACTTCCAATGCCGCGTGCGATCGGCGTGCCGCGATTCGTAATTGATTCCCGTTTCGTCAATGGTCAGCAGGCCATTCGCGACGTTGAACGACAGAAGAACGCTAAGCAGCAGAAACATGTTTCACCTCGCTATTCCATTTCCAGATCGCGTAAATCGCCGGATAGACCAGCAACTCCATCAAGAAGGACGTACCGATTCCGCCGATCATGGGCGCCGCAATGCGCTTCATCACGTCGGCGCCCGTCCCGACGCTCCACATGATGGGCAGCAGGCCCATGAAGAGCACCGCCACGGTCATGAACTTAGGACGCACTCGCTTGACTGCGCCGTACTCGATGGCGGCGGTGAGATCGGTCCAGGATCGCATCAGCCCCTGCTGGCGGCGGTCCTGATAAGCCAGGTCCAGATAAAGCAGCATGAAGACGCCGGTGCCAGCATCGACGCCCATCAGGGCGATGAGACCTACCCAGACGCCGATGCTCATGTTGTAGTTCAGGAGGTAGAGCAGCCAGATCGCCCCGACCGCCGAGAAGGGGACCGCCAGGAAAATGATCATCGTCTTCGCGACCGAGCCGGTGTTGAAGTAGAGCAGCAGGAAGATGAGGAAGAGCGTCACAGGGACGACCACTTTCAGCTTCTCGCTGACGCGCTGCAGATTCTCATACTGGCCGCTCCATTCGAGCGAATAGCCTTGGGGAAGGCGCAAACCCTCTCGCACGGTGCGCTTGGCATCCTCGACGTAACCACCGAGGTCGCGTCCGGCCATGTCCACGAAAACGTATCCCGCCAGGAGTCCATTTTCGTTGCGGATCATCGATGGTCCGGCGACCATCTTGATGTCGGCGATCTGCGCCATGGGAATCTGCGCCCCGCCGGGCGTCGCCACCAGGACGCGGTTCAGACTCTCCGCGCTCGAGCGATAATCGCGGAAGTAGCGGACGCTGATGGGATACCGCTCGCGTCCTTCCACGGTGGTCGAGATGTTGTCGCCGCCGACGGCGGACATGATGGTCGCCTGCGCGTCGCCCACCGAGAGTCCGTAGCGAGCCAGCTCCGGCCGCTTCAAATCGAAATCGAGGAAGTATCCGCCGCCGGTGCGCTCCGCAAAGACGCTGCGCGTTCCCGGCACCTTGCGCAGAATGATCTCGAGCTCAGCGCCGATCTGCTCGATGGCCTTGAGGTCCGGGCCATACACTTTGATCCCTACCGGTGTGCGGATGCCCGTCGTCAGCATGTCGATGCGGTTGCGGACCGGCATGGTCCAGGCATTCGTCGTGCCCGGAATCTGCAGGGCCGCGTCCATCTCATCGTTGAGCTCGTCCCAACTGATGCGGTCCGGCCAGAATCGCCGCAGCACGCGCTGCACGGATTCGGGAGCGCTGTCGCTATACCACTGCGGCTTCTTGCGCCATTCGCTCTCCGGCTTCAGCAGGACGGTGGTTTCCATCATGGAGAAGGGCGCCGGGTCGGTCGACGTCTCGGCGCGCCCGGCCTTGCCGAAGACCGTCTCGACCTCGGGAAAACTCTTGAGGATGCGATCCTGAATCTGCAGGAGACGCGCAGCCTCGGTCACGGAGATGCCCGGCAGCGTCGTCGGCATGTAGAGCGCGGCCCCTTCGTTGAGCGGCGGCATGAACTCGCTCCCCAGCTTGCGATAGACCGGAACCGTCGCAGCGACAATCACGGCGGCGAGGACCACCATCGCCCACCGGAAGCGCAGCGAGAACTTCACGACGGGATGATAGATGCTCATCAAGATCCGGCTGATGGGATGACTCTCCTCACTATGGATCTTTCCGACGAGGACGGCGTTCGCGATCCGGGCCAGGAAACGCGGCCCAAATTCGAAGCGGCGGGCATGCGTGAACAGCAAGCGCAGCGCGGGATCGAGCGTAATCGCGAGCACGGCGGCGATGAGCATGGCCAGCGTCTTGGTGAGCGCCAGCGGGCGGAAGAGGCGCCCTTCCTGTCCTTCGAGCGCGAACACGGGAAGGAACGAAACGGCGATTACCAGCAGCGAGAAGAAGCTCGGTCCGGCCACTTCCTTGACTGCGTCAATCACGACGCGGCGGTAGTCGCCCACGCGCCCACCCGCTTCCCACTGCTCAAGCTTCTTGGGGGTTTGCTCCACGACGACGATCGCGGCGTCGAACATCGCGCCGATGGCAATGGCGATGCCGCCGAGCGACATGATGTTCGAGGTCACGCCCATCGCCTGCATCGGAAGGAAAGCGATGATCACGGTCACGGGAATCGTGATGATTGGGATCGCCGCGCTCGGCAGATGCCAGAGGAAGATCATGATCACCAGGCTCACGATTACGAGTTCTTCGAAGAGCGTGTCCTTGAGCGTGGCGATGGAGCGCTCGATCAGCTCCGAGCGGTCGTAGGTGGTGACGATCTTCACGCCCGAAGGCAGCGAGGGCTCCAGCTCCTTCAGCTTGGCCTTGACGCGGTCGATCACCTGTAGCGCATTCTCGCCGGGCCGCATGAGAACGATGCCGGCGGCGACCTCGCCTTTGCCGTCGAGCTCGGCGATGCCGCGACGCAAGTCCGGCCCGAGCACGACATGCCCGATGTCCTTCACGCGGACCGGGACGCCGTTCATCGCGTTGATACCCACGGGAATTTCTTCGAGGTCCGCGGTTTAGCGAATGTAGCCGCGCCCGCGCACCATTTACTCGCGTC
>CAZRND010000348.1:0-6007 GCA_964601345.1 uncultured Acidobacteriota bacterium
GGGAGCGTTCGGTAGCGCGACCTTGGCGTGCTTCACGCCGTCGAGCGAGAGTTCCTCGAGCTTGCCGGCCGATCCGACGCGCAGAATCACCGGAATGGCGTCGGGACCGCGCCCGCGCGAGACCGAGAGGTATGCCTTGTGCGAAATCGGATTCACGGCCAGGTCGGTGATCAGGATCTGGTCGGGCGTCGTACCGAGCAGCGCGGCGGCCTTCTCGTTCACGCCGGTGACATCCAGCGTTCCGCCTTTGCCTGCGGGCGTACGATCGCCGGTATCGACGGCGTAAATCGTCGCGCCCATGGCGTCGCCTATGAACAGGACGCCGTCGGGACCGAAGGCCAGCGCTGCAGCCGACTTCAGCTCGGCCTTGCCCGCTTTCAAACTGGATGTCATGTCAGCCGCAAACGCGGCGACGGATGCAAGTACAAACACCACCAAGACGAATTTCAAGAGCTTCATATGGACCCCTTTCGCAATCCAATTTCCCACCTTGGCAGGGGGAAGTCAACAGCGTTCTCCAGCAGGAGCGAGGCTACTTTTGCTCTTTAGGCGGGATCACCAGCTTGACCTTCGGAGGCGTCTCGCCAACTACAAGCATCTGGCCTGTGGAGACCAGCTTCTGGATCACGTCGGGATTGTAGTAATCGCTGGGCACACCTTCGTCGAAGGCGAACATCAAGTACGTTCCTTGGGGCACCGCAGGCCAGGTAAAAGTCCCGTCGCTGTCGCTTTGATCGAAGCGATATGTGGTGATGTTGCGCCAGGTCGCCGCCGGAACGAGTAACACCAAAACTCCTGCCTCCGGGTTGTCACCCCGGTACACGACTCCGGGGATATCGCGAGCGCCGGCATCGGCGATCACCGTCAGCTCCACCTTGCCGGTATCTGGAATATCCACACTTGTTCCGAGTGCCGTGGCGCCCTTCACACTGTAGGCAACAATCGGAAAGCGTCCGCCGGTCAGCGCAATGTCGTAGACTCCAGGCGCCAGACCTGAGAATTCCACTCGACCATCCGACCCTATCGCGCGCGATGTGGTCTCCACCGGTTCTGTTCGCCTCAAACTAAGGGCGGCATTCACGGTGGCGCCCTGCGCCAAGCCTCGGATCTCGACAGATGCACTTACTTGGGCCAGTGGCGTCTCCATCATCGAGACTCTGTTCTCACCCGGGGCTACATCCATCGCCCGGTAGGCGACGAGTTGCTGACCATCGTACATATTGAGGTGATAGCGGCCAGGCGGCAAGTCTTCGATGCGAAAGGTCGCCGGCCCTTGTGCGCTATCGGTCGGGTATTCGTCGCGTCCCAGGCTGATCTCGGCTCCGAAGACGCCTACGACTCGAGGGCGGATACGAAACTGTTTCCCCTTCGGAAGATTCGCCTCGCCAACGACGACGCCCGCAGGCTCCTGACGAACGACGCCGTCGACGCGCGCGTCTTTTCCGGCTTCCAAGCGAATGACCGGCGCTGATGCGGCGTCCCTTCCTCCCGGGAAATAGGCCATCGGGTAGGCCATCGAAGGACCCTCGGAGTTTGGCCCCTTCCAGCGTTCCATCGGGCCGTAGATCGCAACCACGTAGTTCCCAGCCGCCAGGAACGGGATGCGGTAGTAGCCCCGATCGTCTGTGTAACCAAAGGTGTACCGCTCCACCTTGCGTTGCGCGCCGCTGCCTGAGATCTTCATCGCGAGAGCATAGACCTCAACCGCGGGATCGCCGTTAGAGTCGGTAACGAAACCGGTGATCGCCGAAGGCGGGATCATGCGGAAGGTTATTTCTTCTTCGGGATGCTCGTCTCCTACGGCGATCGCCGTGGAGAGACTCTGATACAAATTGCGAACACGGTAGGCTTGGGAGACGAAGCCGAGACGCTCCACCTGAATACGATATTTGCCAGCCTGCAAACCGTTGATCCGGAATTTCCCATCCGCGCTGGTGATCGCGCTCTTAGCGAGCCGGGTGGTGCTCCCGAAGTAAGCCTGCACGCGCGCTCTGCTCAACGGCAAGCCGGTGATCCCGTGGACCACCGTTCCCTGGATCACACACTTCGCTGCCGGAGCAACCTGGGGTTGCGCCAGGAGCGATCCGAAGAGAACCAGCACGGCAATCAATGAGGAGACTCCTCGGCGGGCGCCAGTTTCACGACGATGGTCTCCTTCGCGCCGTCGCGGATGTACACCTTTACCGCGCTCGCCGCGAGTTTCTGAAGAACAGCCGGATTGTAATATTCAACTTCCCGACTGCTCGGCCAGGCATAAACCGTGTACTCACCCGGAATCAAGTTCATGAAAGAGAATTTTCCCTGCACCACAAACCCCCGCAGGGGATACGCCCAGTCTCCCGATTGTCTCAATGCGACTACTATGCCTGGTAATTTGCGGACGTCCGTGGTCTCCATTCCTTCGACAGTTCCGTTAATCTCCCCACCCCCGCCGATCGCCACGATCTTCAATTCCAGGGCGCCGCTTGTTGTAACTGTCAAACCGGCGGCCAGAACATCCCTTTCTCCGTAAGTCGCGGACCCCATGTAATAACCACGGGCCGCGACCTGGATGTCGTACGTTCCGGGATACAGGTTCACCGTAAAGCTTCCGTCTGGAGTTGGATTGGCATTACCGGTGGAGTTCCACGGTCGTGGCAAGCGGCTGGCTCGCGGAACGAATTCGATGGCAGGTCTTACGTTTCTGGCGAGGAGTTGAGTGGCAGATGGCGTTCCCCCGGTGGGCGTTCCTGTAAACTCCAGTTTTCCCTTGATCTCCACCGCGGCGGCCATCTCCAGCGTGACGTCCGCCACATCGCGATTCACAACGGTGACCGGCGCCTCGGCGAAGCGAAAGCCGCGTTCGTTGGAATAGGCCTGCACTGTATAGGAGCCGGCGGTCACGTCCCAGACTTCAAACGCTCCCGTAACGGTCTGTACCGCCGTCCGGTTGGCAAGCGGGTCGTCGCCGCGCAACAGTCGCACGGTCGGCCGAACATAGAGAGTAAATCCCTTGATCTGCCCGCGAATTCGGAAACTTGGCTGCGGGTCGAGGACGAAATCCGCTTGAACGGTCTGCCCCGGCAAGAGGTGGATTACCTGTCCGCCGTCCATCGTCGGCGAGGACGGGTAGAAGACTGAGCCAAATGTATCTTCCGCCTCAGTTAGCGTGGTGATGTTGGTGATTGTGGAGTAGGTCTGTATTTTTCCGCCGCCTCTCAAATAATAGTCGCCGGGCTGGAAGTTGAAGAGGCGGTACTCGCCGAGATCGTCGGTGGTCAGCCGGTTTGTTTCATTGACAGTACGGCGCCCGTTAAGAATTTGTGTCCGAAAGGACTGGACATGGACGCCCGGCACTGGTTCTCCCTCGCTGTTGCGGACGCGTCCATGAATTACGCTCAACGGAGCGAGCTTGATGGTAATCTTTCGATCCTGTTCCTCGTCTTTGGAGTACGTGCCGTTCTGAAAACCCTGGCGGGAAGCCGAGATCATGAACCACCAATCCCCAGAAAAGGGAAAGGAAAAACGTCCGGAGTTGTCGGTGGTCGCTTGGAGCGACACCCTCTTAGGATCTTTCACCGGGGTCTTCTCAAACGGCGCATTCGAGTTGAAAACGACCGCCGCTCTCGGGATCGGTTCACCTGTAACTGAGTTTACAACCGTGCCCGTAATGACCTTGCGGTCGGCCTCCTGGGCATGGAGAAGGGAGGCCAAGGAAATCAAAGCGGTGAATAACATCCGCATATTTCATGAATTATAGCCTACAAATCGGCGCGGGCGGTTCCTAGAACTGGTAGTCCGGCGGCTTGATGCCCTTCACGCGCATGTAGACCTCGGCTTGGCCGCGGTGGTGCGCGGTGTGCGTGAAATAAGCCCAGAGCCATTCGAACCCGGTCATGTTGCGCGCCGGCGGCCCCTGGACTTTGTCCCAACGCTCCGGAGTCATTGCGGCAACGGCCTTGTTGCAAAATTCGAACGTGTCGGCCATGAACGGGATGACGACATCCTTCTCGACCTCGACCTTTTCGCTGTCCTTGGACCACTCCGCGATCTTCGGCGGCAATGGCAGCCGCGTCAGACCGCTGGCGTTCGCGCACGTGCTGTTGTTCACCGAGGCGATGTGCGCCATCACCTCGCCGAAGCTCATCTCGGCGGGGTTGGGCCGGAACGTGTAGTTCTCGGCGGGCATGGCCTTGGCCACCGCGATCGTGAACTCGCCGGAGACCTTCCAGTGCTTTGTCATCGCCTCAGGGACGCTGGTCTGAGCGATGACGGGCACGGCGAAAAGCAGGGCAACTAGAATCTTGGTTTTCATAGATACATGCTACTCTATCCCGCATGCGGCGAATACTGATTGCGTTTCTCTTTCTTCCCCTCCTGTCCGGGCAGACCAAGAAACCTCCCGCGCCCGCTGATTACGGACAGTGGGAGAGCCTGATCAACCCCGGACGCAACGGCGGCCTCTCGCCCGACGGCAAGTGGCTGGCCTACGGCATCAACCGCGCGAACGGTAACAACGACCTGCGGATCGTGAACGTCGGCGACGGCACGAGCAAGACCGCGGCCTTCGGAGCGCAAACGGCGTTTTCGTCCGATTCTCGCTGGGCGGCGTACAGCATCGGGTACTCGGAAGCGCAAGCCGACAAGATGCGCAATGACAAGAAGCCCGTGCATAACAAGCTCGGCCTTCTGAATCTCGCGAGCGGCGAGCAGACCGTCGTCGACGGGATACAGTCATTTGCTTTCAGTCCCACGGGAACCTGGCTGGCCATGCGCCGTTATCCGCCCGAGAAACCGGGCGGTGGTGGAGGAGCCCCGCCCGCGGGCGGGGACGCAGCACCAGCAGAGGAGGAGAATCCTGTCAGCGCAATTCTGATCGTAAGAAACCTTACGAGCGGCCGCGATACGACGTTCGGCAACGTCTCCGAATACGCTTGGCAGGATTTGCAGAAGCGCGGGCATCTACTGGCGATGGCGATCAGCGTCGAGGACAAGACCGGGAACGGCGTGCAACTCTTCGACTCCGCTACAGGTTCGCTGCGCGTGCTCGATTCGTCTGCATCGGCCTACACGACGCTCGCGTGGCGCAAGGACAGCGCCGATCTCGCCGTGCTGAGGGCGAAGACCGATGACAAGCGTGAAGGGCCGACCTATGCCGCGATCGCCTGGCGGCATCTCGGCGAAGCATCCGAGGACAGCCACACCTACGATCCGTCTAAGGACGCGAAGTTCCCCACAGGGATGCGCACTGTTTCGTACCGCCGGCCTACGTGGTCGCAGGATGGCGAAACGGTTTTCATCGGCATGTCGACGTGGTACGAGAAACCGCCCGCAGCAAAGAAAGACACCGCCAAGGACAAGGACGCGGATGACGAGCCGGCTTCCGTCGTGGTCTGGCATTGGCGCGATTCCGAAGTCATGGCTCGCCAGCAGAAGGGCGCGAATCAGGACCGCCAGCGAAACATGCTCGCCGCCTGGAATGTCGGCTCCGGAAAGTTCGTGCAGCTCGCGAAAAGCCCGCTTGAGAACGTCACGCCTCTTAAGAAACAGAAGATGGCCTATGCCGCCGACTGGAAGTCCTACGCGATGGAGCGAAGCATCGGCCGTCCGGCGGCCGATCTCTACCTTGTGGATCTCGCTTCCGGCGACCGCACTAAGATCCGCGAGCGTCTGCCGGAAGATCATTACGTCCAAGCCAGCCCTGGCGGTCGTTACCTCCTCTACTTCGAGAACGACAACTACTGGACCGTGGACACGTCGACCCGCGCGGTTGTGAACATCACAAAGAACGTGAAGTCGGCGTTTGCCGACAAGGAGTCCGACTTCACGATCAAGCAGAAGCCGGCATTCGGCGTCGCGGGATGGACGAAGGACGACTCCGGCGTCATCGTCTACGACAAATTCGATCTGTGGCCAATCTCGCCTGACGGCTTGGTTGCTGGGCGGGCCGCTAAATTGAAAGAGAGACCGTATTTTCATGGACAACTCGTTCAATCCGCCCGCCGAGATACTATTTGAGCAAGCCCAT
>CAZRND010000349.1:0-5998 GCA_964601345.1 uncultured Acidobacteriota bacterium
AAGCTCGCGGTTCCGATTAGCGTGGAAATTGGTGTGGGTCCGAACTGGCGGGACGCAAAGTGAGCAATATTCTCGAAAGAGAAGAGCTGTCGCGCCAACTCTCGTCGGCGCAACTGGCGATGATCGCGATCGGCGGGGCGATCGGCACCGGATTGTTCCTGGGCAGCGCGTTGGCGGTGCGCCTGGCCGGGCCGGGCGTGATTCTTACTTACGTGATCGGTGCTGTCGTCGCAGTCCTGCTGATGGGCGCGCTATCCGAGATGGCCGTGGCGCATCCGACGGCCGGGTCGTTCGGCGTCTACGCGGAGATATATCTGAATCGCTGGGCGGGCTTCGTGGTGCGCTACACGTACTGGTTCTGCCAGGTAATTGCCATCGGCGGCGAGGCGACGGCCGTGGCTATTTACTGCCAGTGGTGGTTGCCGGAAATTCCCCAGTGGGTATTCATCGTGGCATTCTCCGCGGGTCTGGTCTATGTGAACGCGCGAAGCGTGGGCAACTTCGGCGCATTCGAATACTGGTTCGCGATGATCAAAGTTGTCGCGATCGTGCTGGTGATCCTGGTCGGAATCGGCGCGTTGGCCGGTCTCGGACCCGCGCCCGCGATTGGCCTCGGAAATTACACCGCGCACGGCGGATTTCTTCCGAAAGGCTGGACCGGCGTCTGGATGGCCATCGTCTTCGTGATCTTCGGATACCTCGGCACGGAAATCGTCGCCGTGACGGCGGGCGAGGCGCGCGATCCGCAGACGGCGGTGCCGCGCGCGCTGCGCTCCATGGTGGGGCGCCTGATCGTTTTTTACATGGGCGCGATGATCGTGCTGATCGGCATCGTGCCGTGGAACCAGATCCAGCCGGGGGCCGGCGTCACCGCGAGCCCGTTTGTGAAGGCCTTCGAGTACATGGGCGTTCCCGCCGCCGCGCACTTCATCAACTTCGTGGTGCTGACGGCGGCGCTCTCCAGCATCAATTGCAATCTGTACCTGGTGACGCGGATGATTTTTTCGCTCTCGCGCGGCGGGTACGCGCCCGAAGTGATGGGACGCGTATCGAAGAACGGCGTGCCGCTGAACGCTCTACTCGTCTCGTCGGCGGGACTCGCGATCGCCATTTGCCTGGCTCTGTTTTCGAAGAACGCTTTCGTCCTGCTCTTTGGCGTGTCGATCTTCGGCGGGCTCTTCACCTGGCTGATGATCTTTGTCACGCACCTCTACTTCCGTCCGCGCACGAAGGACCTCGACCTTCCGGTGCGGATGATCGGCTATCCGTATACGACCTGGCTGGGAATTGCTTTCATGCTGGCGATCCTCGTGAGCACTTGGCTCGTCGAGGGCATGGAGATCACGCTGCAATCCGGGCTGGCCTGGCTGGTTTTTATTTCCCTGGCCTACTGGATTTGGCGGCTTACCGGGGCGGCATCCGCAACGCAGCGTCCAAGCGAATGACCTCGCCGTTCAGATAAGAATTCCGCACGATGTGCTCGACGAGTGCAGCGTAGTCGGCGGCCAGACCGAGCCGCTTGGGGAATACCACGTCCTTGGCGAGCGCCTGCCGAGTCGCCTCGGGAAGTGTGCCGGGCGGGGGGGTATCCTTGATCCCGGGCGGGATGTGGCAGGCGCGTATGCCCGCCGCTCCGAGGTCGCGCGCCGCGGGCAGAGTCATGCCGGCGATGCCGCCCTTCGACGCCGAGTACGCGATCTGGCCGATCTGCCCGTCGAAGGCGGCGATCGATGCGGTGTTGACGATCACACCTCGTTCGCCGTCGTCGAGCGGATCGTTCTTGCTCATCGCCGTGGCTGCGAGGCGCAGCACGTTGAACGTGCCGATCAAGTTCACCCCAATCACCTTGCGAAACAGATCGAGGTCGTGCGGCGCGCCATCCTTCGAGACGGTTCGGGACGCGGCCCCGATTCCGGCGCAGTTCACGCAGATGCGCAAGGGCGCAAGCTGTCCAGCCTGCGCCACGGCCGCTTCCACCTGTCCGGCGTCCCCCACGTCGGTGCGGACGAAGCGCACGGCGCTGCCGAGTTCTTTCTCCAGCGTCTCGCCGCGCGCCGAATCGAGGTCGATGATGACCACGCGCGCTCCCACACTGACCAGACGACGCGTCGTGGCCTCGCCGAGTCCCGACGCCCCGCCGGTAATGATTGCCGATGCGCCCTCAATTTTCATGGTGAGATTATACAGGCGTTCCGATGTCTTCATTCCACAGCGTGGGATTCGCCGCGATAAACGCGCGCATCATTTCAATGCATTCGGAGTCGCCCACAATCGTGAGGTCCACGCCTTGCGAACGCAAGTACGCTTCCGGACCTTGGAACGTGCGGTTCTCGCCCGCCACGACCTTCGGAATGCCGTAGAGCAGCACCGCGCCGCTGCACATCGAGCAGGGCGAGAGGGTCGAGTAGAGAACGCAGCGGCGGTAGACGGAGGCGGGCTGGCGTCCGGCGTTCTCGAGGCAATTCATCTCTGCGTGGTGGATTACGCTTCCATGTTGCACGCGCTGGTTGTGTCCGCGGCCGATGATCTTGCCGTCGAGCACCAGCACCGAGCCGATCGGGATGCCGCCCGCAGCCAGGCCCTTCTTCGCTTCTTTGATCGCGGCTTGCAAGAACTGATCCATCAGGATTCCTCGCTGATTGCGGCGTCGAGTTCGCGCGCCAGCAAATCGATCTGCGATTCTTCAATGATGTAAGGCGGCGCGATCATGATGTGATCGTCCACCGGATAAACGAGCACGCCCCGCGCGCGCAGATTCTCGGAGATGCGATCGGCGAGGGCGCTCGAGAACTCGACGGTCTGGAGCAATCCGCGCCCACGGACGTCTTTCACCGCGGCGTGCGAGCGCAACGGCTCCAGCCGTTGCGCAAGGTACGCGCCGCGCTCGGCGGCGCGAGCCACCAGGTTGTGCTTTTCCATGTATCGCTGCACAGCAACGCCCGCGGCGAGAGAGGGCGGATGGCTCTGATAGGTATACCCGTGCGAGAACTCGGGAATGCCGCGCCATACGCGGTCGGTCGCGAGAACCGCAGCGAGCGGCGCATAGCCGCTCGCCAGTCCCTTGCCGAGGAGTGTGATATCGGGAACAACGCCCTCGTGTTCCGTAGCGAAATACCGTCCCGTGCGGCCTGCGCCGCACAGGATCTCGTCCGCGATCCAGAGGATTTCGTGCGCGTCACAGATCTTGCGGACCTGACGCAGGTATCCGTCGGGCGGCACCGCGCCGGAGGCCGCGCCCACAACCGGCTCGCATATGAAGGCGGCGACATTGCCGGGTCCAATGCGCCGGATGGCTTCGTCAAGGTCCTTGGCACAGAAGGGCGCGGGGATGTGCTCCACGAAGTCGGGGAGAAGCGGTTTGTACGGTTCGCGGCGTCGCTCGATTCCGGAGAGCGCCAGCGCGCCGAGCGTAGCGCCGTGATAGCTCTGCCACCGCGAGATGAACTTGCATCTCGCGGGCTGGCCGCGGTTCAGCCAATACTGCCGGACCATCTTGATCGCCGTCTCGGTAGCTTCTGAGCCTCCGGAAGTAAACCATGTGCGCGACCGTGGCAGCCGGGCCTCGAGTATTCCGGCGAGTTCCAGGCCGGGGCCGGTATGAAACTGTGTGGTGTGCGCAAAAGCGAGTCGTGCGGCTTGCGACGAAAGTGCCTCGACCACTTCGCGGACGCCGTGGCCGATCGTGACGACGGCCGCGCCGCCGCACGCGTCCAGATACTTCTTCCCTTCCTCGTCCCATAGGTAAACGCCTTCGCCGCGCACCGCAACGGGATAGCGCCGTGAAAAGCTACGAGGGAAGAGTGCGCCGGACATAGGACTGTGCCGCGAGTGCCAGCACGGCTGGAAAGCACATTAGCACGTATCGGGGCTCGGGCGCTTCCACCTGCGTCAGGAGAACCGTTCGCACCAGAATAAAAAGCACCGGAATCACGACGCCTGGATTCCGCCGGGCACACCACGCGCCCCATGCCGCCAGACCGACATAGAAGACGTTGAGGAATCCAAAGAAAATGCGGACCGCATCGCTCTGGTCCTCGGGCAGCAGCTCCAGGCGCGGCGTGAACCACATCGTCAGAGCACGCTGCACGGGGACAACGACGTAGGTGCGCATCGGATGGCGGGCCGTGCGCTCGCGGGCGATCTTCGCAAAGCCGGCGTCCATGGCCGGAGTCACCGTGAGCGTGTTGTTGTACTCCTCGAGCAACGCCGCGACGCGTTCGCGCTCTTCGGGCGAGTCGAAAGCGGCGGGATTGATGGTCTCGATAGGGATCGGCTCGTCCTCGATTTTCCAGGGAACCAGATAGACGTCGCTAAAGCGCACCAGCCAAGTGCGCGTCCAGTCATAGAAACCGCGAGGAACGAATTCGCCGGGCATCTCCGCATAACGTGGAGTCATGAATTGCCAGTGGCCGAGCGTCACGCGGTTGCGCACGCCCCACGGCAGTAGGACAACGAACAGGCCTACCGCCATCCAGAGTCCGGCGCGCAGACCCTTTCGCCACTCGAAGAGCAGCGACAGGCCCGCGGCCATGAGGACGATCGGCGCCTCGGGACGCAGCAACGCCGCGAGCCCAGCAATCAGGCCGCCCACCAGCCAGCGTTCGGAAACAAGCGCAAGCAGCGCCGCCGCCGTCAGCAGGATCGCTGACGTCTCGGTCAGCGGGGTGGCCGTGTAGTTGGCTACAGGGATGCACAGCGCCGCGATCCACAGTGCAGTGATCCGGCAACGGGCGGCATTCTCTTCTGCCGCCATTTTTGCCGCGAGCATGGCGACGATCACGCATGTTCCAAGATCGAGAATCGCCTGCACGGCCATGATCGCCGTTTCGGAACGACCGAGCAGGCGGAAGATCACGGCAATGAGTGCGGGATATCCTGGCACTCGAATATCCACGGGGACGAGTTTGCCGTCAATCCAGAGACCGAGGACGTGATGATCGAGAAGATTGCGTCCGAGCTCGAGGTATATCCGACTATCCCCGGCCGAGTACGGGAATTGCCATACAAAGAAGAAACGCAGCGCCAGTCCCGCCAGCAGCGCACAGAGAAGGTTCAGCCTAATTGGGATCCGCCCAACCCGCGGGAAGTCCTTTTTTCCGGAGTTCCTCTTCCAGATCGGCCAATTGCTTCTTGAGCTGCTGCCGCATCTTGTTGTTGGCGTCGATCTCGCTCTGGACGCGAGCGACACGTTTGGGATCGTAATAGGTAGCGTCAGGCGCAAACACCTGGGAAGAGGCTCGGAGCATCTCGTCCTTCAGCAATGCGGCCTTGGCATCGGCAGACTTGATGAAGCTGCGAAGCATCGCGAAATTGCTCCGCCACATCTTCTCTTGTTCCTGCCGCGTGGGGCCGGTGGCAGCCGGAGTGGGAGCCGGTGTTGTGCCGAAGGACGAAACGCCTCCTGCAGGCGCGCGCGACAGCGAATCGTTGTCGTAGACGCGCGTCGCCTTGGCTTTCGGTTTGGGAGGCGGCTCGTTTGCGGATTGGGCTGCCGCCGAGGAGACCAGCGCTAGGATCAGGGCGAGTTTCTTCACGGGACCTCCTTCTCCTAGTGTAACCCAGCAAGCCGGCGCTCCAGTATCGGCCGCGTCTCGACGCCCGTCGCCTGCCGGAAAATATCCGGCAGCTCCGAGATTCGGAAGCCACGCTTGTTGCGCGCGCTCCAGGACATGAGCCCCTGCAAGGCGTCGCGGAGACTCTTGCGTCCCTTGGTCTGCGAGCGGATGTATTGATCCATTTCTGCGGCCATCAATCCGCCGCGCGAGAAAGTCAGCCGGCCAGTGCGGAAATCTTCGGCATAGCGCGTCGAGGCGACACGCGAGAGTTCCACAAGCGGCATCCGTCGCAAGAATTCCGGGCTGTCGGCGAGCGTCTTGCGGAATCGTGTCTCCAAGATGCCCTCCCGGTAGGCCCTCGCTTCCTCCGAGGGCCTCGCGGCGGCGAGCGCCTCGAAGCCCAAAAATTTCGCGAAACCTTCGCTGAACCACAACTAGTCGCG
>CAZRND010000350.1:0-5978 GCA_964601345.1 uncultured Acidobacteriota bacterium
GGGAGCTTGATCAATTTGCGGGCCGTTGTTTCTGCGCCGAAGAGGCCGCCGAGGGCCTCGAGGTTGATCATGTCGCCCTTGTTCGCGCCCACTACCAGCCCCACGTACGCCATCAGCAACATCAGGAGAATCTGGAGAAATGATTTCGTAGAAAGTTCGATCGGGCTGAAGCCCACCACCATGCTCATCAGGAACGCGCCGAAGATGCCCAGGACCGAACCGATGGCGGCGCCGATGAGGCGTTTCAGGCTGGCCTTTTTCAACCGTATCTCGAAGATGATGATGCCAAGGGAGAGCAGGAGCCCGACGAGGCCGGCTTCCCAGCCGGTCAACCCGAAGGGACGCTGGTTGTACGACAAGGCGGTCAGGACGGCGATGAAGACACCACGAACGATCGCCAGGTCCATCGCGGGAACCTCCTTGCCGCCCTTACAAGCTTGGGGCGGCTGATACCCCGAGTATAACACTTATGGGCAATGTTACCTGAGGCGCTCACGACAGGTTGCTAACCAAACCATACCTTGATCGTCTATAATTGTTGATAATCTACACTATGGCCAAACCAACCGATCTGGTACAGGGAACACTCGATTTGCTGATCCTCAAGACGCTCTCCGTTGAGCCAAAGCATGGCTGGGCAATTGCCAAACGAATCCAGCAAGTTTCACGCGAGGCGCTGCTTGTCCAGCAAGGTTCCTTGTACCCGGCGCTTCATCGCCTTGAGCAGCAGGGTTGGATCAAAGCCCAATGGCGGCTCACGGATGAGGGGCGCATGGCCAAGTTTTACTCGCTCTCGCGCTCCGGCCGCCGCCAATATGAGAAAGAGCTGGAAACATGGACGCGCCTGTCCACAGCCGTCAATCTTGTCGTCCAGGAGGGCTAGGATGCGTGTTCTTGACAAGCTCCGCCTCCGCTTCAACTCGTTGTTCCGACGTCGGAATGTGGAAGCCGAACTCGACCTTGAGCTTCGGTTTCATTTCGATCAACTGGTGAACGAAAACATAGCCGCCGGGATGGCGCTGGAAGAGGCCCGGCGGCTGGCGTCTCGCAGCATGGGAAGGATCACGGCGCTTCGGGAGGAATGTCGCGACATGCGGGGGACAAGACTGATCGATGACTTCTTGCGGGACGTCGGCTATGCATGGCGCTCATTCCATCGGAATCCCATGTTTTTCCTGTCGGCAATTCTGATCCTGGCAGTTGGAATTGGAGTTAACAGCGCCGTATTCACCGTGGTGCGGGCGGTTGTCCTGAATCCCTTGCCGTTTCCCAATCCTCACCAGCTCGTGATGTTCTGGAAGACAGATCAGGGGGACAGTGCGAAGCGTGGCGGCGTAGCCCCCGCCGATTCTCTCGATCTGCAGGAGCAGGTTCGAACCTGTTCCTCGATTGCCGCTTTCACTCACACGTTCTTCGACGTCACTGGCGTCGAAGATCCCTATCGGGTCCTTGCTGGAAAGGTGTCCTCCAACTTCTTTTCGACGCTCGGTCTTCATCCGACGCTCGGCCGCGACTTTGTGGCTGGCGACGATCAGCCGGCTGCTACTCGCGTCGCGATTCTCAGCTACTCCCTGTGGCAGCGGCGGTTCAACGGACGGCCGGACGTGATTCGCGAAAACCTTACCTTGAACAACGAGCCATACACAATCATCGGTGTGATGCCGCCGAACTTCGTTTCTCCGGAGGTCATCAGCGCCTGGGGGGCTCCCGAACTCTGGACGCCGCTTGGCTTCGCGCAAGAGCGCACGGAACGCGGGTCGGGCTACGTACGCATCATCGCGCGGCTCAGTCCGGCAACATCCCTGGAAACGGTTCGGGCCGAATTGGAGCACCTGTCGCATCAATTCGCAACGTCCCAGCCTCGTGCTTATGGCGGTAAGTTCCTGGCCGTCGTTCCTTTGCACGAGAATGTCGTTGGCAGTGCGCGTCCGCTTCTGCTCACCTTGTGGGGTGCCGTGATCTGTTTGCTTTTGATCACCTGCACGAATCTGGCAAATATGTTATTGGTACGGTCGACAACGCGGACCAGGGAACTGGCAGTACGGGCGAGCCTCGGCGCCAGCCACGGTCGGCTCACTCGTCAATTGTTGGCAGAGAATATCATTCTGGGACTGTGCGGGGGATCTCTTGGACTGGCATTCGCGTTCGCGCTGATCCATGCCCTTCCCTCGACGGGTCTGGGAAACATCCCGCGAATGAATGAAGTCGCCCTCGACGGGCCCGTGGTCACATTCAGTCTGGGGCTCTCCTTGCTCGCAGCCCTCTTCTTCGGTGCGCTACCCGCCTGGAGGGTTTCACAGGTTGACCCGCAGCGGTCGATGCAGCAAGGAAGTCGCCTCATGGGAGATCTCCGCGGGAACATCCTTCGGTCTCTCTTTGGCGTGGTTCAAGTATCGCTTGCCGTGGTCCTTGTGAGCGGCGCCGGACTCTTGATTCGCAGCTTTTTGAACCTGCAGAAGGTCGATCTCGGGTTTCAGCCGGAGAACGTCCTCGCATTCGAACTGCCACTGTCCGGGGAAAAGAGCAAAGCAGAGCGCGCGTCTCGCTACTATGGCGAGGTGGCGCAGCGAATGGCTCGGCTTCCCCGCGTGCAGAGTGTGGGCATGATCAGCTACCTGCCCCTTCGCGGGAACCTCTTCGCGTGGGGCCTTTTCATCCAAGGGCGCGATGCGCCGAGAGGAGCATCGCTTCCCTCCGCAGAGTATCGAATCGTGAGCGGCGATTTGTTCTCCGCGCTGGGCATTCGCATGAAGGCCGGACGCGGATTCGAGGAGCGCGACAACCGGGACGCTCCACCCGTGGTGGTGATCAATGAAAGCATGGCGCGTCGCTACTGGCCGGATGAGGACCCGCTCGGGAAACAGCTCCGGCTCGCAGGGCCCGCTTCGATCTTTCCCTGGCTGACTGTGATCGGCATTGCCGGCGATGTTCGTTATGGACATGTGGAAGCGGCTCCGGAGCCAACGATCTACCAGCCTCTTTCGCAGACGCGAGGTGGATCACTCTCTGTTGTGGTCCGGACGAGCGGGAATCCGATGGCTCTGGCCGGCGCAATTCGCGGCGAAGTGCGAGACATCGACCGACAGGTTCCGCTGTTGAACCTCCGGGAGTTCGTCTCCTACGTTTCCGAGTCCTTCGCACAGCGGCGTCTCGTGTTGGCTGTGTGGTCCGGTTTTGCCGGCATCGCTCTGTTCCTGGCAGCCTTCGGCATATATTCGGTCGTCGCCTACTCCGTGACCCAACGGACTCAGGAGATCGGATTGCGCGTTGCCTTGGGCGCCCAACAGAGCAGTATTCTCAAGCTGATCTTAAGGCAGGGAATGTCAGTGTCCATTGCCGGAGTCGTCGTCGGCTTTGTTGGGACCTCCGCGCTCGCGAGGTTAATGACAACCCTGCTTTACGGCGTCAAACCGCTGGATCCGCTCACGATTGGACTCGTTTGCGTTCTCCTGCTATCCGTAACCGTGATGGCGAGTTATCTTCCCGCGAGTCGTGCTCTGCGAATCGATCCTGTGATCGCCCTGCGATTCGAGTGAGCTAAGCGGACTACAGTGCCAGATTTCCGGCGACGACTTACCATCCGCCGCCCAGGGATTTGTACAGAGTCACGGCATCGAGGGCGGCGGATGTTTCGCTCTGTAGCCGCTGCTGCTGGATGGCCAGGAATTCGCGCTGCGCGTCGAGGACGGCGAGATAATCGCCCAGTCCTTTGGAGTAGAGTTCGCGCGTCAGACTGACGGCCTCGCGGCTGCGGCCTTCGGCGGCGCGCAAGTCTTCGTGCCGGGTCTTTTCCCTGTGCAGAAGACTCAGGGCGTCCTCGACCTCCGCGAGCGCCTTCAAGACCGCGCTCTCGTAGCTGGTCATCGCCTGATCCCAGCGAGCCTCATGCACCTTGATATTGGAACGAATCCGGCCGGAAGTGAAGATAGGCAGCCGGATCGCGGGACCGACGGAGAAGAAGTTGCTTGCTCCCAACGTGAGAGCCGGGGCGTCGGTGGCCTGCCGCCCAATCAGCCCGGTGATCACGAGCTTGGGATAGCGTTCCGCGCGGGCTGCTCCGGTGCGCGCGGCCTCCGCGTTTACTTCCGCCTCGGCGCGAAGCAAATCGGGACGGCGGCGCAGAAGATCGGCCGGGATTTCCTGTAGCGCCGGAAGTCCGGGCAGCGGAGCTGCCGGGGCCAGTTCTTGGACGAGGGCCGTCGGCCGCTTCCCCGAAAGAATCGCGAGCGCGTGAATGGCGCGGTCGGTCTCGGCTTCGAGCGGCGGCGCTTCGGCTTCGGTCTGCCGCAATTGCGCTTCGGCGCGGATCACGTCGAGCGCCGGCGCGAGGCCGGCGTTGCGGCGTGACTCGGTGAGCGCGAGCGAATCCCGCTGCAGGGCGATATTCTCCTGGACGATCACGAGCCGCTGCTGCGTGCCGCGCAGCGACATGTAGTTGCCGGCAATTTCGGCGGCGACGGCGATGCGAACGCCGGCACGCGCGGCTTCCGCCGCGGCCAGGTCGGCCGTAGCGGCATTCACGCCCTTCCGCAATCCGCCGAAGAGATCGACCTCCCAAGAGGAATCGGCGGCGCCTTGAAAAATCTCGGTGTCGTAAGGAGTTCGCAGGCCCTGCGCGATGCCGCCGCGGACTCTCGTGTAGCCGGCCGACGCGCCCAAGGACGGGCCAAGCGCGGACTTGGCCACGCCGCGCGCGGCGCGCGCCTCATCGACGCGCGAGGCCGCCGTCTTCAGATCGAGATTCGAGTCCAGTGCACGGCTGACCAGCGAGGCGAGCACTGGATCGTGGAACGACTCCCACCAGGTGCGAAGATCGTCCGCGCGAGCCGTTGCCCCCAAGAGTGCGATTGCGAGCAGAAGGCGTTTCATTATCTTGCTCCCAGCGTTTCAATAAAGACGTCCATCTGCTGGCCGACATAGAACGGCACTTTCGCGTCGGTGAAGCGATAGATCGCCTGCAGGACGCGCGTATCCACGCGCTCGGTGCTGTCGCCGGTGAGCGATTTCTTCGGTACCACGTAGGGCTCGAAGCGCAGGAACTCGATCCGGGCGCGGCGGCTGCTGTTGCCGCGCTCGGCGGCTTCGGCTTTCGATCCCGGCTGTACGCGCCAAGCGTCGTTCTCGTCAATGTCGGCGCGGATGTTGAGCTGGCTGACCTCGCCAAAGACGAGCAGCGGTTTTTGGAGCGGTCCCGCTTGCGCGTATTCGCCCGCGCGCACGTTGAGCTGCAGGATCTGCCCGGCGATGGGCGCGCGCATGGTCAGGCGGTCGAGGTCGGCCTCAACGCGCCTCACTTGCGCTTCTGCATTGGCCACTTCGGCTCGCGCCACTTGAAGATCGGGCGTCCAGGTGCCGGCCCGCAGCAGGGCGAGCGCGGCGCGCGCTTCTTCCAGGCGCGCGGCGGCCATCTTGGCGGCTTCGCGCCGCCGCAGGACATCTTCTTCGCGGATGGCGCGTTTGTCGGTCACGCTCTCGATGAGCCGCTGCTGGTTCTGCGCGTCGGCGAGAGCCGCCTCAGCTTCGTGAACGCGGGCTTCCGCGGCCGGCACTTCCTCGGGCCGCGGGGCGCGCTCGAGCCGCGCGAGACGGCTGCGAGCCACGTCCAACGCACTCTTGCGCAAACCGAGCTCGGCGCGGAGATCGCGATCGTCCAAGGAGAAGAGCGGCGCGTCCTTGGCAACGCGTTCACCCGCCTTTACGAATACGGCGACCACCAAGCCCGGAACCGGAGTGCTGATCGAAATGTTCTCCGAGCTCGGCTCGACCAGCCCCACGGCCGCAACGGCGGAGCGGAAAGCCACTTCAGGCGGTCGCGAGGGCGGCGTGCTCGGGTCGCGATGCCAGCGCCATCCGTAGGCGCGGGCGGCGGCGAAGGTCAGACCAATCACCGCCAGGACTGGGATGAACCACTTCTGGAAGGGTCGTTTCATTGGATTTGCTCCTTGGACTGAGATGTGACGCCGGCAATCCTGCCGTCT
>CAZRND010000351.1:0-5932 GCA_964601345.1 uncultured Acidobacteriota bacterium
ATCGGCTGGCACGGCGCGGCGATGCTCTGCTACGTCACGCCGAAGGAACATCTCGGGCTTCCCAACAAGCAGGATGTGCGCGACGGGATTATCGCCTACAAGATCGCCGCGCACGCCGCCGACGTCGCCCGCCACCGTCCCGGCGCGCGCGACCGCGACGACGCCTTGAGCCACGCGCGCTTTCTCTTCGACTGGAACAAGCAGTTCGCGCTCTCGCTCGATCCGGAGAGGGCGCGGTCCATGCACGACGAAACGCTCCCCGACGATTACTACAAGGACGCCAAGTTCTGCGCTATGTGCGGTCCGAAATTTTGCTCCATGAACACGACGCAGCAGATGGACAAGTACTTCGGCCTCGACCAGTCGGGCCGCCAGGAGCAGTTCACGCAACTGCTCACGCGCGTCGAAGGGAACTAAATCCGCCCGGATGCTGTCTGCGGAAGCCATCGAGGCCCTGGCAATCCAGCCGGGCGATCGCATTCTTCTTCTTCCCTGCGGCGCCGGAGAGACGGCCCGGCAACTTGCGCCGCTCGTCCCGCTCGGAGTCGTCGTCGGAATGGATCCCGACGACGACCAAGTCCGCGCAGCCCGAGCGGCATCGCGCGAGATCGATAACGTCATGTACGTCACTGCCGGCGTGGAGGAGGTCCCCTGGAAACAGGACTACTTCTCCCATGTCATCCTGGGCAGTTCTCCACCGGCCATGACCGAAGTCAATCGAATCTTGGTTCATGGCGGCAAGGCCTTCCTTCTCCAGACCGGGCAGGTGTTCCTGCTTGGTTCAAAAGCCCAATAGTACCAAGGTCTTAAGACCAGCACCCCTTTGGAAGAAAGCCCTTGACCTGGGGAGGGCGGGCGGTTATAACAGAGATGGGATACTATCCTTAATGCGTGACTGAGGGGATAATGGTTCGAACTATATTTGGAGTATTTGTGCTTTCCCTGGTGGCATTTGCCGCAGGCCCGGTCCCTGTGGGTTCGCTCACTTCTTTTGGACAGGTGAAGCTT
Source organism: uncultured Acidobacteriota bacterium (assembly GCA_964601345.1). Lineage (GTDB taxonomy): Bacteria > Acidobacteriota > Terriglobia > JAJPHL01 > JAJPHL01 > CAZRND01. The sequence continues at coordinate 1,009 of CAZRND010000351.1, forward strand.
TCGGGGATCACGTCTCCTGCTCCCAGCGGAACAACCGTTTTTTCGGGAGACACAATCGACACAGGAGTCGCCAGCGCCATCTTTACTCTGAGCAGCGGCGATGCGATCTTCCTGGGGGCCAATGCCAGCATCAAAGTCTCCAAGATTCAGGATGTTCCCTCCGTCGAAGTGTTGCGCGGCATGTCGCGAGTACAGTTACGCTCGAAGGATCTGCGCCTGTCCGCCGCCCACTGGACTTTGGAAGCAACCGGACGCACTACGGCCGATGTTCTGCGCGATAGCGACGGCGTCAGCGTCAACGTGAAGGAAGGCGAACTGCGCGCCAAGGATTCTCGCGGCCGCACGCTTGTGGCCGTGGCCGGGCGTCCTGTGCTGCTGCCCGGCGATGGCACGGCTTCATCCGATGCTCCCGCGCCGCCCCAGCCGCCTCCGGGTTCTGGATCAGGCTCAGGTTCGGGTAGCGGATCCGGCGCTACCTCTCCGAAGGTAATAGGTGCTTATGTGGTGGGAGCGGTAGCGATTGGAGTCGGGCTGGCGGCGATCGCTGGTCGAAGCGACAACACCGACCTGCTCAATTCCGTCAACGCACTGAACGCTCAGAATGCCGCCTTGCAGAAGCAAGCGCAATCTCTGTTGACGCAGCTACAGGCCTTGAACCAGTTTGTTGCCGGGCAGCAGGCGCTCCTCGCGCGGTTGACCACGATCATCGGCCAGTTGAATGCAGCAGAGGCGCAACTGGCGACGATCCAGACGCAGATCTCGGCGATCCTTCAGAAGGTCGCTGCGGGCACCCAGACCCCGGCCGACTTGGCTCAGTTGGCTACGTTGCAGGCGCAGCAGGCCCAATTGAGCACGCAAATCAGCACGCTCTCCGGACAGGCACAGGACTTGATTAACCAGATCAACAACCTGAAGCCTCCCGTTTCCCCGACACTACCGTCGCCGACGTAAGTCCGAGCACAATCTTCTCACGAGGCAGGTTTGTGACATAGCCTGCCTTTTTTTGTCTTTATCCCTCCTTAACCATGGTACAAACGAGGCAATTCTATGCCAAGGGTTCATTGCCCGAGCTGCGGGAGCTCGCGGATTTTCAGGGCAAGATACGAAGGAGTGGGGGAATTGCTACGCCTGACGCCCCTGCGGCCGTACGGGTGTCGCAATTGCCAGAAGCGTTTCGTGGATTGGTCGCGGCACGGAAAGCTGTTCGGGACGTGGCGAGGCAAGCTGATGAAGCTGGCCCTGTCCCTCTCCGCGTCATGCCCTACGTGCCGGGCTCGCGACCTGGAACCCGTCAGCAACCGCCAGATGCATGAGAGGGGCATGCGCCGCGTCTTCTCGCTGCTGCACATCCCCGCTTACCGCTGCCGGAAGTGCAACCGGAAGTTCTACAAGCTGCGCCACCACATCCGCCACACGCCGCGGATGAAGGCGAAATCCCACTAGCCTACTCGCGCGCGTCGGCCACTTCCTTGTTGGCGGCGTACCAATCGACGGTGCTGCGCAATCCGTCTTCGAGAGGGGTCCGCGGCCTCCAGGCCAGCGCTTTCTCCATCGCGGAAACATCCAGGACTTTGTAGGCCTGGCCATCGGGCTTTTCGGAATTCCAGCGCAGCGACCCCTGAAATCCGCTGCAATCGTGGATCAATTCCGCCAACTCGCGAATGGAGGTTCCCCGCCCCGTGCCGATGTTCAAGGCCGCGGCGTCGTCGTATTTCTCCGCCGCCAGCAGGATGCCCTGGGCGCAATCATCGACGTAAAGGAACTCGCGCACCGGCTTGCCGGTGCCCCAGACTTCCACCTCGGCGGCTCCCGCCAGACGCGCCTCGACGAACTTGCGAATCAGCGCCGCGACCACGTGGGAGCGATTGGGATGATAGCAATCACCCGGGCCGTAGAGATTCGTCAGCACCACATGGATGGAAGCGAAGTTGTACTGCTTGCGATAGGCCCATCCCTGGATCGCCATCATCTTCTTGGTCAGGCCGTAGTTCACGACGGTTTCGTGCGGCAACCCGTTCCAGAGATCGGTCTCCTTCAAGTCGCCTTGCAGGTATCCCGGATAGGAGCAGGCCGTTCCAATGCCGACAAATTTCTCGACGCCCGCTAAGCGGGACGCTTCCATGACGTGTGCGCCCATGATCAGGTTCTCGTAGAAGATGCGTCCCGGATAAACCTGATTGATCCAGATGCCGCCGTAGTAGGCCGCGCCGTGAATCACGACTTGCGGTTTCACCTGCTGCAGGTAAGCGCGCGTCGCTGGGAAATCGGTCAGGTCGACGCTCTTCTTGCGCGGCACAGAGACCTCCGCTCCTGAAGCACGCAAACGGGACACCAACGGCGTTCCAAGAAACCCGGCCCCGCCGGTCACCACTACTCTCTTACCCTTCCAAAATGACATTGCCTGTCTCCTTACCGTCCTGCGAAAGCTTCGGCGAAGAGCCGCCGGTAGCCTTCGGTCGCGTGCCCGCGAAAGTTGAATCTCTCGAGAGCTTCCCGGCCGCGGCGGCCGTACTCGGCGCACATCTCCGGCGCGGCCCGAAGCTCGCGGATGCGCCGGGCCAGCCCCTGCGCATCGCCCGGAGGGAAGATCCAGCCGCAGCCGGCTTTTCGAATGGCTTCAGCAGTGTCATTGGCTTCCGAGCCTACGAAGAGCATCGGCCGCGCCACTGCCATCCCCGAATACACTTTACAGGGGAGCACCAGGCCCTCGCACCCGGGACGCAGCGTCACCAGAAAGGCATCGCCGGCGCTGAGGCTGTAGGAGAGATCGCCGCGATCCTGATAGCCGGTCACGACGATGTTCGCGAGCGAATGCTGCCTCTGAAATTCCTCCACCTCCGGGCGGCGCGCTCCCTGCCCTACGAAGAGAAAGGCGATTCCTGGATCGCCGGAAAGCGCGCGGGCCGCTTCGAGGATAGTCGAAAATTCGTGAGCCAGACCCATGTTTCCCGAGTAGAGCACCACGAATTTCCCGTCGAGTTCGTTCTTGGCGCGAAACCAGTTTTTCGCGGGCTCGATCGGGCGGATCTGCGTGGGATCGGCCCAGTTTTCGAGCACCGCGATCTTCTCACTGGGAATGCCTTTGGATTCCAGAAGCTCTTTGGCAAAGCGGCCCAGCACGACGAAGCGCGCCACGCGCTTCATGGCCGCCAGCGAAATCCAGTTGAGCAGGCGCGTGGCCCATCCTCTGGGCGAAAGCACTCCCAGGGCTACGGCGATATCGGGATAAAGATCGTGAATCCCGTAGACCACCGGCAGCCCGCGCCACCAGCCCGCCACGACGGCGGGAATACAGATGAGCGGCGGCGTGCTGATGACGTAGATCAGGCTCGGACGTTCGACGCGCAACATATCCCAGAACGCCAGGACGTAGAATGCCAGCAGGTCGCCGATGCGTGCCGCAAAGTTTCGCTTCCCAAAGCTAGTAGAGCTCACGCGGCGGATGAAGATGTTCGTCTTGTACGTCTCGCGCGCCGGCAGCGCCGCGCCGCCCTGCTGATAAGCGCCGCGCCCGCAGATGACCGTAATCTCTTCTCCGGAAGCCGCGAGGTCTTCCGCCAAGTCGGTCAACTGCTGGGCAACGGCGGAAACATCGGGATAGAAGAACTGATTGACGATCAGAATCTTCATGAAACGCTCAGACGTTGCCGTAGGGGCTGTGAATGCGGATCACCTCGAATGCGCGCAGCAGTTCCAGCAATCCTTCTTCCAGGCCGATCGAGGTTTTGAAGCCGGCGCCGTAGATGCGGTCGTAGCTGATGTTGTAGTTGCGCTGGTCTTCGTCCTTCTCGTAGTCGGCAAAATGCAGGAAGAAATCGAGCTTCTCCTTGAGCTTGAGGGCGATGTCCTCCTTGCTCAGGTTCAGATCGGGTGAGCCGATGTTGAAGACGCGCCCCGCGAGGCGCGAGGGATTCTCCAGCGCGAACAGATAACTGCGGCAAATGTCGCGCACGTGGACGAAGGCCCGCCGGAACTTGCGCTCGTAGACGATCAGATTGCGCTGCCGCAGGGCGCGGTACGCGAAGTCGTTGACCAGCAGATCGAGGCGCATGCGCGGCGAAACGCCGAAGGCCGTCGCAAACCGATAAATGACCGCGTTGCCGCGCTGCTGCAAAACCTTTTCCGCTTCCCACTTGGTGCGCCCGTAAATCGTCAGCGGACCGGCGGGTGTATCTTCCGTGCAAAGCCCGTTTTCGACGGCGCCGTAGATACTGCTGGTGGACCCGAAGAAGATCACTTGCTTGGGATCGGAGATCCGGTCGAGCAGCTTCACGGAGTCGAGATTCACCTGTTCGGCCAGGATCGGCTCCTGTTTGCACGCCGGGTAGCCGACGATCGCCGCCAGGTGGATGATGACGTCACGGCCCTGGATTGCTTCCCGCATGCGGGCTTCGTCGCGGACGTCGCCCACCAGGAACTCGAAACGAGGATTCGCAAAGTTTGGAAGCAGAGCGTCGCCGCCGAAGGTCAGGTTGTCGAGAGCACGCACGTCATGACCTTGCTGCAACAGCATGGGGATGAGCGTGGTCCCGATGTATCCCGCGCCTCCGGTGACGAGAACTTTCATGGACCTTTATTCTCTCATGCCCCGTTCAACTTGCGGTACCAGCGATCGGCGGTTTCCACGATCGGTGTGAGTTCCGTGTACTGGGGAGTCCAGCCGAGCTCAGCGCGGATCTTTCCCGCCGCGGCAACGAGCGCCGGCGGATCGCCGGCCCTTCGCGGCAATTCCTTCACCGGAACCGTGCGTCCCGTGACTTTTTCCACAGCCACGATGACCTCGCGCACGCTGTAACCTCGCCCGATCCCGAGGTTGTAGGCCGCGCTCGCCTGATCCAGGCTGTCCAGGGCGGACAGATGCGCCGCAGCCGACTCCCCCACGTCAACGTCAGCGCGTATTCAGGTCACGTGCGGGCAGGGAATA
>CAZRND010000352.1:0-550 GCA_964601345.1 uncultured Acidobacteriota bacterium
GGATGATCTTGCCCTGCTTCGTGTTCTTGGTTTCGACGCGCAGGTTGTCCCGTTTGCGGAGATTCGCCTTTGCCCAGTCGTACCCGGCTTTGCACGCGCCCCAATTCAGGTCCGCGGCCTTCGCCTTGCGCTTGCCGAACTGCTTGCGGAGGGCCTTTTCGATCTCCGCCATGTCGATGTCCAGCAAGAATGCGGCGACTCCGTCGTACAGCATGTTCTTGACCAGCTTGCGCAGCTTGGCTTCCGGACAGACCGGGCCCACCAGCTTGTCGAAGGGCACGGGATAAAAAACCAGGTCCTGGCGCAGCAGGTCGAGCTTGAGCGGCTCATCGTAAATGACCGCGGTGCCGGGATGGACTCCCATGACGTCGTCGCGGGCTGTCTCGGGATTCATGGCGATCAGGAAGTCGATCGTCGCTTTGCGGGCGATGTAGCCGTCCTTATTGACGCGGATGGAAAACCAGGTCGGCAGCCCGGCCATGTTCGACGGGAACAGGTTCTTGCCCGAAACCGGCACACCGCTGAGAAGAATCGATCGGAGCAACACCAG
>CAZRND010000352.1:560-5884 GCA_964601345.1 uncultured Acidobacteriota bacterium
GCCCGAACCGTTGACTGTAGCTACTTGAATGGTGAAATCGTTTACAATTCGCTGGCCTTCGGGTGTCTGCTCCGATGCTTCGAGGACGGCCGTGCTTGTAGACATGATGAAAAACTCTCCAGACTTAAGATGACTGTGGGTACACGGGCTGCAACAAAACTATTGTACCGCAAATGAGGGTTTCTCGGCTACTCGCAGCGCAGTGCAGCCAATGGATCGATGCGCGTTGCGCGCAGCGCCGGAAAAAGTCCCGCGGCGAGGGAAACGAGCGCCAGCATGGCCGCCACAGCCAGGAACGTCGGTGGATCGTTCGGCTGCACGGAAAACAGCAGGCTGACAAAAAGACGCGTGAGCGCCAGCGATCCCGCGATTCCCAGGCCGATGCCCGCGCCCGCCAGCAAAGCGCCGTCGCGCAGGACCATTCCGAGCACGTCGCCGCTCTGCGCGCCGAGCGCGATACGGACGCCGAATTCCTGCGTCCGCTGGGCCACGGAGTACGCGACAACACCGTAAATGCCTACAGCCGCCAGCAGCAAAGCCACGCCCGCGAAGGCGCCGACCAGCGTCGTTCGGAAGCGCGGCTGGGAAACGGAGTTGAACAGCGCCTCGTCCATAGTTCGAACTTGGGTGACGACGGCCGCGCCGTCGACTTCGAGCACGGCGCGGCGCAGTGTCTCCGACAGCCGGACCGCCGGCTGCATTGTTCCGACGACGAGATTCTGCCTGCGTCCGGGGCCGCCGTCCTGTTCGAATGGATAGTAGTAGGCTTCGGGGAGCGTGCCGGAGAGACCGCCATACTTCACGTCCGCCACTACGCCGACGATTTCCATGTAGGGACTCTTGATATCCGGACCGCTTTCCTTGAGCCGTTTGCCCAAGGGATTCTCACCGGGAAAGAAGCGGCGCGCCATCGACTCGCTGATGATGGTCACGAGCGGTGGGCCGGCCCGGTCCGCCTCGGTGAACAGGCGTCCCTGGCGCAGCGGGACACCGAGCAGCCGGAAATAGTCCGGAGTTACCGAGAGAACCTGAACCGCCGGATTGGTGCGGTCGCCGCCCCACGCCCGTCCTTCGATTACGAAGGTGTCCTGATTGCCGTTGGCATCGGGAGGCAGTCCTGTGGCGACGGCGGCATATTGAACACCCGGCATCTCACGGATGCGCTCCAAAAGCCGCGTGTAGTAAGCGTGAATCGGCTGACCATCCCCGCGCAGAGAGGGGTTCGGCGAAACGCGCATCGACAGAATCTTTTCCGGAGCGGTGCCGACGCCGGTATCGACACGCTGCAAGAAAACGAAGCTGCGGATCAACAGGCCCGCTCCAGTGAGCAGGACGAACGAGAGCGCCGTCTCCACGACAACCAACGCCGCGAGAGTCCGCCGCCGAGACGCGCTGGGAGTGCCGCTTCGCCCGCCCTCCTTCAAAGGCGCGCTCAAGTTCATTCGCGACGCTTCGAGTGCCGGGGCCAGGCCGGTTAGGAGGCCCGCGCCAATCGAGACCACCGCGGCAAACGCGAGCACGCGCCAATCGAGATGAACGTCCTGAAGGCGCGGAAGATTGCCGACAACCCACGCCTGCAAAGGGGAGAGTCCCCACGAAGCCAGCATCACTCCGGCGGCGCCGCCCGCCAGCGACAACAGAACGCTCTCCGTCAGAAGCTGGCAGAGCAGACGGCCGCGGCTTGCGCCAAGACTGAGGCGGATCGCCATCTCCCGCTCGCGGGAGCCGGCGCGCGCCAGCAGCAGGCTGGCAACGTTGAGTGCGCCGATCAGCAGCACGAAGATCACCGCCGCCAGCAGCGAGAGCAGCATGGCGCTGCTTCTGCCCACCATTGCCTCGCGCAGCGGGACTACCGGCATCGTCAGGCGCGAGTAGGTGTGAGAATTGGCCTGCTCGATTTCATGACCGATGGAGTTCATTTCCGCCTGCGCTTGCTCGAAGGTGACTCCCGGACGTAGGCGGCCTATGCCGTGCATGAAGAAAGGGCCGCGGCGGGTGGGCGTGGGGAAGCGATAGTTCGACCACAACTCGGTATCCGTTTGCGGAAATCGGAAAAAGTCGGGCATCACGCCGACGATAGTGCAGGGCGTACCATCCACCACGATCACGCGGCCGAGCACGGTGCCCTGTCCGCCATAGCGGCGCCGCCAGAGCCGTTCGTTGAGCATGGCGATCGGCGGCGCGCCCGGCGCGTCGTCGCCGGGTTGAAAAGCGCGTCCCATCACCGGCGCCGACCGCAAGATCGAGAAGAACGCGGCGGTGGCCATCGCGCATACGACTTGGTCGGTAGTATTGTCCCCAGTCAAGTCGCAGCGCCTGCCTCCGACCACGGCGATTTCCTCGAAGGCGCGGTTCCGCGGCTTCCAGTCGAAATAGTCGGCGGGAGAGAGCGGTCCTCGCTCGGCGTTCTGCGGCGAGAAGTGCATGTAGACCATCGCCACGCGATCGGCATCGGGGTAGGGCAGCGGGCGATACAGGACGCCGTACACCAGGCTGAAGATGGTGGTGTTGGCGCCGATGCCCAGCGCCAGCACGGCGATCGCCGACAGCGCGAAGCCGGGACTCTTTCGCAGTACACGAAGGCCATAGGTGACGTCGCGCCAGAACGACTCGAGAAGCGCGCCCGAACGCACATCGCGGACGCCCTCTTTCACCTGATCGAGACCGCCGAATTCCATCGCTGCTTCGCGCCGCGCGGCCTCGGGCGACGCGCCCGCCTTGATCTTCTCGGCGACGAGAAGCTCGATATAGGAGCGAGTCTCTTCGTCGAGCTCGCGCTCGACATGCCGTCTACGAAACAGGTTGCGCCAGAGTCGCATCAGGTGTCTCATCAAGCGTTCAGCGCGTGGGCGATGGCGGTGGAGATCCGCGTCCAGGATTTTGTCTTCGCCTCGAAGCGGCGGCGGCCGGCGGCGGTCAGTTTGTAGTATTTGGCGCGGCGATTGTTCTCAGACTCTCCCCACGCCGCCTCCAGCCAGCCGGCTTCTTCCATGCGATGCAGCGCCGGGAACAACGATCCCGGCTTCACCAGAAAGGTCCCGCGCGTCATTTGTCCGATGCGGCGCGAGATCCCCAGGCCGTGCAAGGGTTCAAGCGCCAGCGCCTTCAGGACTAATAGATCGAGCGTGCCCTGCAACAGGCTGGATTGGGCCATTTCTTCCTCCTATCGCTTCTCTATACGAGCATCCGGCGAGACATATAGAATGTCAATAGGAGTAACAACTTTTTACGGACGGCGTTCCACGGCGGGAGGGATCCACTTGCCGCTCACAATGTCGTCGCTCGGCCAGTACATGCGCAGGCTGAGATTGAATTTGCCTTCGGGGGAGGGAAGCCAGTTCGCATCCTTCTCGCCGCCGGGCGCGGCGTGCTGGATGTAGAGGTCGAGCGAACCGTCGGCGTTGAACTTCAACGGATCGCGGTCGCCGATGGCGTAACGGCGGATCGGGTTGGCCACGAAGTATCCGTCTTCGCTGTACATGGTCACCGACCAGAAGGCTTTCACCGGCGGCGCCTGGCCCTTGGCGAAGTGGATGGTGTAGTTGCTTGCGCCGTCAAGCGAGCTGCCCTTGGAATCTTCATGGCAATGCATGTAGAACGCATCTTCGGGCGGGAGCGCGCCGAGTCCGACGCGCGCCACGAAGGCGCGAGCCGCGTAGTTGGTTCCATAGCGGCCGACGTTTGCTCCGCCGCCCGACCATCCTGTTTTTCCGGCGACGGGATTGCGTCCATCGAGCGCGGCGAGTCTAGCGGCTGCCGTCTGCGCGCCGGCTTCGATCGCGGCAACGCCCTCCGCGCCCAGGCTCTCGGGCTGGAAGGGCTTGCCCGCCGTGATACCGATACGCGCCAGCTTCGCGACCATCGGCTCATCGCCGCGGTGCGGCGGATTCTTCTCGAGCAAGTCTGCGAACACACGGAAGAACTCGACTCCGCTCAGGCGCTCGACCTGCACCGGCGGACGGACGGGCGGGCCCGCCGGCATCACCGGACGCGGCCGTGCCTGCGGGGGCCCATCCGGATACTGGCTCAGCGCCATCAGCACAAATCCCTTTTGAATCGCGCGGACGTTTTCGTAGTCGCTGCTGTTGTTGGTTTGCGTACGGCCGAGCAACCAGACCATGTTCGTAGGCGACTCGATTCGCTCGGCGCGCGCGGGTAATGTTCCTTTCTATCCGGGTCCCGTGATCGCGAACCATTTGTCGCCGGTTCCCGTGGTTCGCTTTCCCGGCACAGAGAACGTGTCGGTCCAGGCGTCCATGAACTGCATTAGGTAGTAGCGATCGTGAGTGTCCGAGACGTGCAGAATCACCGGTTCTTTCGAGAGGTCGAGCCAGGCGCTCGAATACAGCGTGTCGGCATTCGGCCGGATGACGGCGCGAAAGCCGGCCTCGGGAAAGGCCGGCGCGTGCGCGAAACGATTCGGCTCCGCCGCGCCGCCGAGTCCCGGGCGCTCCATCGCATTGCGCCGCGTGTATTCCATCAGCACGATCGGATACGCGAAGGCATAAGCCTCCTCGGCAATCTTGCGGATTTCCTGCGGCGCGGCGGGTTGGGCGGCCAAAGACGCGGCGGCCAGGATGATAGTCAGGACTTTTTGCATAATACGACAGGTTTTCCGTGGGGCGTGTGGCGATAGGCGTCTGCCCACGCTTCTTTGCGCTCCAGCAGAGCGTCGGTATTAGTCAGGCCCTTGCTGGTCACGAGACGTTCGAGCGCGGCGAGCCAGTGCTCGTAGTAGCGCGTGCCGTCGTCCGGCTCGCGCTGCAGTTCTTCCGACAGCACGGCGGCCCACTCTTTCCAAGTGAAGTGGCCCTGTGCCGAAAGGCGCACGGCCAGCGCGAACGCTTGCGCCTGCCAGGGCTCGGCGAAGACGGGACCTCCTTCGTCGCGCGGAAGCGAGGGGAACTCGTGCAGGTCAGGCGCGCTCAAGGTAGCTGTCCCAAAGGTCGATGTAGACCGAATCGCGCGGCGAGGCCTCGCCGCCCCACAACTCGCGCGCCGCGAAGCGTACCGAGTAGAGATGCTGTGGATGCTCGCCGAGATAGTGAGCATTCGTGTCCGGAAAAACGAAGATGCCGTAATCGCGCGCGATGACGCCTTGACGTCCCCGCGCGTAACGCGGCAGACGGGTGTGTCCCTGCGGGTTCAGGCGTTTGGCGCGCACCGCGTCGCCCGCCTTGAAACTCGCCTTGGCATCGGCATCCGGACGCATGTAACTTCCACGGCGCGTGGCGGTCGCCGCGACCTCGGCGGCGATCCGCGCCGGCGTCGCCTTCGTTTAGCCGGGTACGGGGATTTCGGTGTCCATCGCCTTCCTTTTCCAC
>CAZRND010000353.1:0-5846 GCA_964601345.1 uncultured Acidobacteriota bacterium
CTTGATCTCTTCGCTGAAGGCCATCCCGTCGCTTTCGAGCTTCATCAATGGCAGGATGCGCCGCGCAAAGACCCACATGCCCGACTGCGAATCCCGCACCCAGCGGAAGAACAGCAGCGACATCGTCACCGAAAGCACCAGGTTTCCGAAGTGGTGTTTGAAGCTCATCGACCGCCGGTCCTGTACGGGAAAACGGGACGCGTTTAGGAAATCTGCGTTCAGATGAAAAAATGCCTCGAGCAGATAGGAGACCGCATCCACGGGATAGCTGTGGTCGCCGTCGAGCGTGACCACGATGTCGCCCGTGGCTGCAGCAAAGCCGCGCTTGTAGGCGCGCCCATAGCCGCGGATGTCTTCCCGGATCGTGCAGGCCCCGAAGCTGCGCGCCACTTCCGCGCTCGCATCGGTCGAGCCGTTGTCCACCACGATCACCTGGTCGACAAACTTGGGCATCCGCGAGAGGACCTGCCGGAGTCCTTCTTCCTCGTTCAGACAGGGAATGATGACGGTGATGGACCGGTCTTTATACACCGGCCCGCGAGGCGGTTTTCTTTGCCGGCGCAGTTTTCTTTCCCGGAGACATCCAGGCTGGCGCCTTTTGCCGCGACTCCGGAGACAGCAGGCGGTCCACGATTGCCTCGATGGATTTCGGCATCTGCATGTAGAAGTCGCGGTCGTCGAGATTCTCGAGAGTCTTCTTCTCGGCGACGATTCCGTCACGGCCGATGAAGATAAAGAGGGGCACATCGAACGAAGGCCGCGCCGGGCTCGCGCCGGTGTAGTTCACCGCGACGCTCAAATCGCCGAGCACGACCGGATAAGTGAGCTTGTGCTCCTCGATGTACTTCTTGATGGCCGGCAATCCCCCGGCGTCGTGCGAGATACCGATGACGACCAGACCCTTAGCGGAGCGTTCTTGATAAATTTTCTGAAGCATGCCTCCGGACTCGATGCAGCGCGGGCATGCGGTCTGCAGAAACTCGAGGACGACGACCTTGCCCTTATAGTCCGCCAAGTGGATGGTGCGGCCGTCCGGCGCGGGCAAGGAAAAATCGGCGGCCGGCCGGGCATCGGCCGGTAAGAGAGTGGAAAAAATCAAAATGGACAAAAGTAGTTTCATGAAGCCCTCATGGGAACGAGTTCACTGTGTGCCGCCGGGCGGCAGCGAACCAGCGCCGCGCGATAGGAACGCTCCAACTTCTGGACTACGACTTCCCAATCCCAACGCTCCTCGACGGCCTGGCGTGCTCGCCGGACAATCTGTTCGGCGCGGTGGGGATCCTCCAATAATTCCAGTGTAGCAGAAACAAATTCCTGGGCGTCGCGGGCCAGCACCAGCTCGCGGCCATCTTGCACGTCGAGGCCTTCGGCGCCCAGCGGCGTCGAGATCACGGGGATACCGGCAGCAAACGCTTCCATGATCTTTACGCGGACGCCCGCGCCCGCAAAAATCGGACAGAGAAAGACGGCGCACTCGGAGAGGGGCTCGCGGATATCTTCCACGCACCCGAGAAAACGGACACCAGGCGCGCGGACCAGGTCAAGCACCTCGCCGCCGGCATGGGCTCCGGCTACAGCTAGTTGTACTTCCGGACTGCGGGCGCGCAGCCCGGGAAGAACCTGCTGGATCAGGAAACGGAGGGCGTCCTGGTTGGGAAGATGCTGAAAGTTGCCGACGAAGAGCGCCGTACCCGGCCGCCGTCCCGAAAAGACGGGCCGATAGGAACGCGTATCGATGGCCGCGCGCAGGCCGGCTTCGATCACGGGACGTTCGCCGCGTCCCAGGACGCTTTCGAGCAACCGCGTCTCTTCGCGGCTGCATGTCTGGACGATATCCATCTCGCGCAGCATGCGCGCCTCATAGCGCAGAGCGCGCATCCATTCGACGAGCGTCGAGAGACGCTCGTCCCAGCCGTCGGCGCGAGCCAGCCTGCGGCGAACGGACTGGAAGTAGACGTCGTGCTCGAACAGCGCCGTGGGCGTGTGCCGGAGGCCGCCGCCGTATTGACCGAGCTGCGTGTATTCGAGCTGCAGAATGTCCACGTCGTAGCGGTAAAGCGCGCGCTGGATGCGGCGGCGGAAATCGTCGTTGTCGAAAAATCGCACGGCGTAGGGTAGGAGTCCCAAGAAATCGCGGCGAGGAGGAAAGCGGCGCAGCACGCACTCCACCGAGGCCGCGAATTTTTCCAGGCGCCGGTTGGTCTCGAGCTCCTCCTCGCGATCGACCAGCGCCAGGACATGCACCTCGTGGCGGCGCGAGAGCGCGCGGATCGCCTGGTACATGAAGACGCCGCCGCCGTGTGTCGGCGGATCGATGGAATAGGGCGAGACGAAGAGAATGCTCAGCGGCCGCTCCGGATCGGCGGGGCGCGGCGCAAGGAAGCGGTCGCGGAAACATCCCGCCTGGCTGCGGCGCACCGCTTCGCGGTCGCCGACGACGGCGAGCGAGCGGGCGTGCCAGCGCGCGCGCAGCGCGGAACCCCACTGCCGCAGCGCTCCGCGATATCCCGCGGGGGTGGCTCGGGTCGAGTTTCCGCCGGCCACCAGCGAAACCGCCGAGCCGGCCCACAGGAAAAGCCAGTGCTGCCAGAGCCAGCCCCAGTCGTGCACGTTCTTCCAAACCATCAGGATGTGGTTCTTCTTCAGGACCGCGTCGATCTGCTCGCTCGAAAAGCGGCGGCCGATGGTCCCGCGATGCTCGTGGTAAACCACGGCCGAAGGTTGGTAGAGCACCTGCCAGCCGCGCTTCCATGCGGCGTAGGAGAGCGCCGTGTCCTCGATGTAGAAAGGATGAAACAGCGGATCGAATCCCCCGAGCTCCAGAAACTTGCGGCGGTCATAAGCGGACGATCCACCGCCCGCGTAGAAGACCGGATAGGGGCCCGGCGTCTGCTCCTCTACGTGGCCGACGCGAAAAAATCCGGAGCGGTAATCGCCTTCGGTCCAGCCGGTCTCTTCGCGCCGCTTGGCCGGATCTTTAAAAAAAATCTGCGCGCTGACGGCAAAAACCTCCGGAGCCGCGCGAAATCCATCGAGCAGCCGGGCCAGCGTATCGCGCTCGACGCGCATATCGTTGTTCAAGACCACGACCACGTCGTTGTGCGCCGCGGCGACTCCGGCATTGTTGCCGCCGCCGAAGCCCAGGTTTGTCTCCATGCGCAGAAGGCGAACGGTGGGGAAGCGCGAAGCGACGAATTCCGCCGTCCCGTCGTTGCTGGCGTTGTCCACGACAATGACTTCGTTCGCGGGATGGAACGCAGCCGCGTCGACAACCGAGCCCAGGTAAAGCTCCAGGAGGTCGCGGGCGTTCCAGGTGGGGATGACCACGCTCAACGACCGCGGCGAGCGAAGCGGGTTCTCGTCAGGCTCGCGCCGGTGTCCGAAGATCTTCCAGAGAAGGTCGGTGATCGCCATGCTCAAGGCATTCAGCAACAGCAGCACGGGCATGAAGATCACGAGCAACCAATCGGAGATCATGACGGCCTCCGTTGGTCGACCACCGGCACAGGCGAAAGCCGCAAGCGCTTGCCGGTGCGATACCAAACGGACCCGAGCATCTGCTGCATGTCGGCGCGCAAGCCTTCCAGCTCGATCGCACTCTGACGCAACGCCTGCACTTCACGATCGAGGCCCAACGCCCATTCCGCGCGAGCTTTCATTTCCGCTTCCAGCCTCACGACTTCCTGTTGGCGTTCGATGATTCGGGCGTCCCGCTCGTTGATCTGCGCCTGCAAACTCATGGCCCAAGCGGAGCGATCCTTCAGCTCGGCCTCGAGTTTCTCCACTGCTGCTTGTCGTTCGGCTAGGCTGCCCCTCAACTCCTCTTCCAGCTTCTCGACCGCGGCATGACGCTCCAGAATGCGGGCGTCCCGTTCCGCGATATCCTTGTCGAGTTTTTTGATCCACTCCGCCTGCTCGGCAAATTCCTTTTGCAATCCGGCGATGAAGGCGGCCTTTTCGTTCAGCTCCCCTTGCAGCTTCTCGGCCCACGTGCGACGCTCGGAAAGTTCACGCGAGGTTTCCTTCTGCAAGGAGGCCACGTCGGTTTCCAGCTTCTTGATGTGCTGCTCGCGCTCCCGCAGAACATTGCCGCCTTCTTCGAGAGAAACCAGGCCGCGCATAGGCGGCAGCGGAGCGTCCGAACAGATCGCCAGCAGGAAATGCGGGCTCGCCGTTCGCGACGCTGCGGGAGTGGCGTGAAGATCAAGGGGCAGCGCCTGCCCAGGCAACGAAAAACAAATCGCCGGCACGTGATTCTGCTCCAGCAGTGCGCGGTGCTCAAAGTGGCGGGCCAGGATGGCGTCGAATTCCGCCGGATCGAACTCGCGAGTGTGAAAAGGGTTCTTGTAGGCGTGTTCGTCGGTGTAATAGCGGCGGTTGGGCGTCGAGACGAGAAGTTTTCCTCCGGGACGGAGCACCCGGCGCATTTCATTCAGAAATGCGTCGGCATCCGGCAGATGTTCGATCAGCTCAAAGGCCGTGATGACGCCGAAGTCCCCAGCGGGAAACGGCAGGTGCGCGCAATCTCCCTGCTGAAAAGCGAGTCCCTTCTCGCGGTAATGCTCCCGCGCATAATCGAGCGCGTCCTGCGCGGCATCGACGCCGATGACTTCCGCGGCGGTCGCTGCGAGCAAAGCCGATCCGTAGCCGCAGCCGCAGCCGGCGTCGAGTACGCGCTTGCCCTTCACCCAATTCGCGGCCAGGACGTAACGCGACAGGTGCTCCTGCCACAGGTCGGGATCAACCTGCCCGGGCACGACGCGTTCGCCGGTAAACTCCATGGATCAGCTCTGAACTTTGACCCTTGCGCCGCTGACCACTCTCGCGACGCAGGGAAAACGGAAGTATCCGTACATCTCGACGCGCTTTTCCATCTGCAACGTCAGGGCGTTGTCGATCCAGTCGCACATCTCGTAGGCTTCGAGGTCGCCATTCGCAACCGCCGGAGAAAATGAAAAGTGTCCGGCGTAGAGCATCGGCAGGGTGATACGGAAATCCACAGTGGCCACTTCGCCGGCTTTCATCGGTGGAAAGGGCGCTTCTTCCAGGGCCGTATTGGTTCCGGAAAAATCCACGCCCAAATGGTTGCGCATCATGAAGCCCACCATCGGCTGGGGCATGTCCTCTTCCGCGCGGACGCTGATGCGGACCACGACCTCCTCGCCCGGTGGCAGAAGGGCAAGGTTCTGGCCGCGCGTGCTCATCGCCGCGATGCCCAGAATCTTGGCTCGGCCCGTTCCATAACGATAGTCGATGTTGGGGATCGTCTCGACCGGCTGCACCTCCGGTTCTTCCGCCTCTTCCTCCACCGAAGACACGGTGGGTTCGGTGGGTTCGCTCTCCGTCCGGTGATGCTTCACGTACTCGATGTCTTTGTTCACCATGTACGCCTGATAGCGGCTCACAACGCGCTCCGGATCGCCGATCTCGGCGATCCGCCCGCCGGCCAGCCACAAGGCGCGCGTGGCGATGCTCTTCACGTCGGCCACGCTGTGCGTCACGTAAACAATGGTGACGCCGGCGCGCTGCATCTCGTGGATCTTGCGCATGCAGCGCTGCCGGAAATAGATGTCGCCGACGGCGAGCGCTTCATCCACCAGCAGGATGCCCGGAGAAACGTTGATGGCCACGGCAAACGCCAAACGCACCGCCATCCCGCTCGAATAGGTCTTCACCGGGCGGTTGATGAAATCGCCGATCTCGGCGAAATCCAGGATGGCGGGATAGCATTTCTCGATTTCCTTGGTGGTCATCCCGAGGATCGAGGCATTCAGAAAGACGTTGTCGCGTCCCGAGAATTCGGGACTGAATCCGCTGCCAAGCTCGAGCAGCGCCGAGACGCGCCC
>CAZRND010000354.1:0-5811 GCA_964601345.1 uncultured Acidobacteriota bacterium
CGGACGGTCGCGCAGAACGCGCTCGAGAAAGACCGGGATCATGTGCCAGCGGTAGAGAACGGCGTCTTCGCCGAGCACCGGGCCTACGAGATTCTCGATGATCCGCAGCCGAGTCAACTGAGCCAGCGTGGGCGCGTAGGAATCTTTCGTGGCGACGCCGTCCCAGGAATCGAGCGCCCGCGCCGCCTTCTGGACAGCGGCCGATCCGCCGGCCTTCTTTACCGCCGCGGCGACGGCGCGCGCGATCTTCAGATGATGTCCGGCGTAGATGTCCACCTGAATGCGCCGGAAATCCTCGGCCGTGAATTTGCGCGCTGGATCAAGAAGCTGATAGATGCGCTCGGTGCGGTCGGGCGCTTCCCAATTCGTGGCCACTGGGTATGGATAGCCGTCAGGCGTCACGCGACCATTCGCCGTAGCGATGATGCCCGACGGAGGATTGTAGGCGTGAGGAAGCTGTTCAAAGGGAATCCAGCCGCTCCAGTCGTTCGCGCTTTGACTGCCGATAACAGGCAGGCTGCCGTCCCCCGCGCGGCGCACGGGAATCAGGCCCGCGCCGTAGTAGCCGATGTTTCCGGCCGCGTCGGCATAGACAAAGTTCTGCGCCGGACCCGGATATCCGCGCAGCGCGGACGTGAAATCCTGCCAGTTGCGCGCCGCGTTCAGTTGCGGGAAGGGAAAGCGCCAGACTCCGGGCTCCGCCGCCGTCCAGCGCAGGGCAAATTGGCCGTTCGGCTGATCGAGGATTATGGGACCGTGGCGCGTCAGCTTCACGTTGAGGATGTGATCTTCCTGGCCCTTGACGTGGATCACCTCCTGCCGGATCTCGGCCTGCCGCCATTCGCCATCTACCGCGTAGCTGTTGGGATCGCCCGGGCTGAAGGTTTCGAAGTACAGGTCCTGCACGTCGGCTCCGAGATTGGTCACTCCCCAGGCGATGTTCTCGTTGTGCCCGACGATGACCGCCGGCAAACCGGGCAGGGAAACGCCGGCTACGTTCATGCCCGGAGCTTCGAGTTGCACCGTAAACCATATGCCCGGCACGGAGAATTCGAGATGCGGATCGTTCGCCAGCATCGGGCGTCCTGATGCGGTGTGCGCGCCGGAGACGACCCAGTTGTTGCTGCCGGGGGTAGACGCCTCGAATGGCTCGTCGTCAAAGAGCGATCGCGGAATCGAGAAGGCGGCGAGCGCGATCGCTTCGCCCACGGGATGATCGCGATTCGTGCTCGTCGGCAACAAATCCGCGCTGCGCTCGCGCCCGGCCTTGCGGAGGATCATGGCCTTCATTACCTCGTCCTTCCACGTGGTGCTGAGCGTGCGGAACATGTGCAGGCCGATCACGAGCGAATCGGCTTCGGTCCATGGGCGCGGGGTCAGGCCGAGCAGCCGGAACTCCACGGGCAAGCGGCTCGAGTGCGCGCGCAGATACTCATTCACTCCGGCGGCGTAAGCGGCCAAGTGGCGTTTCTGGTCATCGGGCAGAGTCGAGACCGAGCGCTCGGCGATGGCGCGCAGGCCCAAGGTGCGCGTGTCGATATCGAGCTGCAAGGCGGCGGGCCCGCCGATCTCGGCGATCTCGCCGCGTCCCACGCGGCGGAGCAGTTCCATTTGCCAAAAGCGCTGTTGAGCCGTCGCGAAACCTTGCGCGAGGTAAAGATCCTCGATCGATCCGGCGCGAAGATGCGGAATTCCGAGCGAATCGCGGACGACTTCCACCTGCGCCTTCAGTCCGGCCACGCGGATCGTCCCGGTAGTCTGCGGAAGCGGACGCAGGAAGGCGAGCCAGAAGACAAGAAAAACGATCGCGCCCACGACAACCAGGACGGTCAAAAGAATTCTCGCGACCGGCCGCCGCTCAGACGCTGCACTCACTCCTCGATTGTAAGCTAACATGACTCCTCATGAGGAACGCGCGGGGCTATTTGCCGGCGCTGGCCGGTCTTGCCGGTGGCATCGCCATGCTGTTCCTCGCGCGGGGAAACAAGTATTTCTTCGGCGAAAGCGTGGCAGTGTTGTGGGCCCGGCCGCACACATGGGGCGCGCTCTTCAGGGATTTTGCGCGCCTCGATGGAAACTTCTGGTACCGGCCGCTCTCGAACAGCCTGCCGCCGTTCTTGCTCTGGCCGCTCTGGGGCATGCACTTCGAGCCCTATCATCTGCTCGCCGTCCTGCTGCATTTCGCAGTGGTGGCCGTGCTCTTTGAAGCGTTCCGAAGAATCTTTGACGACCTGTTTGCGGCGTTTGCTGGAGCGGCGTTCTTTGCCTTTCATCCGATCCAGTTCTACGTAACTTACGACATCGCCTTCTATCAGGATTCCATGATGGCGCTAATGTCGCTGGGATCGTTGGCGCTCTTGCGCGCTTTCGTGCGCCGCAACAATCCGGCGTGGCTCGTTGCCGGCCTGGTTGTTTTTGCTCTGGCGTTGACCTGCAAAGAGACCTCGGTCGTCGTTCCCGGGTGTCTGTTCCTGCTGCTGTGGGATGAGCGCGCGTCGCGCAAGACGAAGGCCGTGGCAATCGGTGCGGCGGCGGTCGTGTCGTGCGCCTTTGTCTATTTCTACTGGCAGATTCTCGGCGTCATCTCATATCAATCTCAATACGGACCAAGTTGGAGCCTGGCGACCGGTTTCACCAACGCCGGGACCGCGATGCTCTGGGCCCTTGGCATACCGGCCGGATGGCAGACCGTCGGATGGAATTATCCCGGAGCGCTGCAGGTCGTGCTGGCTGCATTGGGCATTGCGCTTCTGTATCCGCGTCCGCGACTCTGGCGCGGGCTCGCGTGGTTCCTCGGCGCAGCCTTGCCGACCTTCTCGACCAGCCACATGCTTCCTCATCACCTCTATCTGCCGCTCGTGGGAATTGCTTTCCTCGTCGGTAGCACTGCCGCGCGAGTATCGCGAAAGTGGGTTGTTGCGGCAGGCCTCGCGGTTCTCTGCTTCACTTCCTTTCTGTGCGGGCGCGGCGATGCGGAGCGATCGTGGACGGGACGGTCCTCCAAGGAAGTGCGGGCCGTCGAAAGATTTCTCCACGGCGTCGAGTGGAAAGCCGCGCGCGGCGTTCTCGTTGCTGGGGGAAACGCACGGAACGTGGATTTCGATTGGATGTCCGGCGAGGTATTCAATCTGCTCGACGATGAGAATCTCGAAGTGCGGGTGGTCGATCATATGCCGCAGGAAAAGCCGCCCGGATTTCTAATCCTCGAATACACCAATGGGACGCTGCACCAGCTAGGGCCTATCCAGCCTGAGGCGGCAACCGCCGTCGCCGTCGACTTGCGTCTCGAACCTGCCGAAGTTCACGCGGGCCGGGATTCTTACCGGGTTTTTGCGCCGCAACTGTCCGGTCAATCGATCGATGTGAGATTCCGCTACAACGAACGCTCGCCGCGCGTGATTTATCGCTTTGCCCAACTAGACGATAAAGGTACGGCTACCATTCCCGTTCCGGCCGGCGTTCCGTGGGGCGCGGTGCAAGTGATTGGCGTCCGCCCATCGGGCCTGGGACCTTGGTCCCCCGTAAACGCTAGTATTCAAGTGGTAAGGTAACGCCGCAGGCAGATTGGGCGTATCATATCTAATAGGAGGGAACCCCATGGTTGTCCTATGCATGGCGATTCTCATGAACGTGCTGCCGGCGATGCAGGAGCCTGCTCCGCCGCCTCCCCAAAAAGTCCCTGTAGCCGCGCAAGACGGCGGGGTGACGATCCCAACGGGCACGCGAGTTCTACTGCAACTCATCAACCGCGTGAGCACGAAGAACGCCGCGGAAGGCGATCAGGTCTACATGCAGACGGCGATCGAGACATTCGTCGACGGCCGCCTGGTGATTCCCCGCAACAGCGTCGTCAAAGGTACCATCACTCAAGTCAAGCGCGCCGGACGGGTGAAAGGGCGCGCTGAAATCTACGTTCGGTTCGATTCGCTGACGCTTCCGAACGGCGTGACGCGCGACTTTCTGGGTCGGGTCGGATCGGTGGAAGGCGGTGGCGCTGAGAAGCTCGACAAGAAGGAAGGCAAAATCCAAGGTGACACATCGAAGGGTCACGACGCGGCCACGATTGCCAGCACCGCGGCCGCCGGAACCTCTATCGGAGTCATCGCCGGAGCCGCCGGCGCCAACAGCCACCCCGTCATGGGCGCGGGCATTGGCGCCGCCGCCGGAGCCGCAGCCGGCCTCGCAACGGTGCTTTTCACACGCGGGCCGGACGCCGTCCTTGAGCGTGGCAGCACGCTGGATATGATCCTCGATCGCCAAATCACGTTCCGCGACAACGAGCTGCAATTCAACGGCTACGCTCCGCCGGCGCACATCGTGCCTTCCCACACGAATTCGCAGGGGAGCAACCAGAGCTCGCTTCCGCGCCGTTTTCCGGAATAATCGGCAAAAATTGTAAGGCCGCCCACGCTTGAAGTGTGTCTTGCTGGACGCGTCTCTTGCTGCGCGCTACGATATTCGTTCGGGGAGGACGATCGTAACTTGCGCGCCGTGGTGCAAAGGGTAATCCGCGCCAGGGTTTTGGTGGACGGCCGCGTGGTGGGAGACATCGGAGCCGGCGTTCTTGTTTTTCTTGGCGTGGGTCGCGAAGACTCGAGCGCCGAGGCCGCCTACCTGGCCGACAAAATCCTGAATCTCCGGATTTTCAACGACGACGAGGGAAAGATGAACCGGTCGCTCCTGGAACTGTCTCTCTACTCGCCCGCCAGCGCGCTCATCGTCTCGCAATTCACGCTCTACGGGGACGTCCGCAAGGGACGCCGTCCCGGCTTCGACGCGGCAGCGAATCCCGAGGACGCGCACCGTCTCTACCAGGAATTCGTCGGCTTGATGCGCGCCTCCGGACTCCATGTCCAGACCGGCGTGTTCCAGGCGAGAATGGCCGTCGAGTCCACGAACGATGGTCCGGTCACCCTGCTGATCGATTCGTCGAAGCTCTTCTAGTCGAAGACCACGCCGTAGATTCTCAGCGCGGAGGCGACTCGAATGTCGCCGGTGGGAATCGTGATGTAACCGAGCAGGATCCTGCTGCCGGCTGGAATCCGGAGACCTTCGAGCCAAGCTGCGGCGAGCGTGCCCGGAACCGAGGCGTCGGCAAGGGCCGGATCGCCGGCGTCGCCCGCGATGAAGCCGAGCGGCAGTGATACATCTTCAAGACCCGCGCCGAAGCTCACGTGCGTCACGTCATTGCGTCCGGCGGTGAAGTACACCGGCACGCGCACCGTGCCGTCACCGGCGGCATCCGGCGGGCCGAACTGCAGCGCATCGCTCACGCGGCGCGTCAGCCTGAGCGGCTCGGCGGAGCAGAGACCTCGCGACGCGCGCCGCGGGCGGGTGTTATCGAGGAGCGTCACGCGACGCAGCGTCACGATCAAATCGAAATTATCGAGGCTTCCGTCGCCGCCGCGCGCGGCCCCATCGGCGGGACTTGCGTCCATCGCGTCATACCGGTCCGAACACGTCGCCGGGCGGGCGCCCGGGATGAAGGTCACTGCGCGCAGCGTCGCGATCAGGTCGAAATTGTTCAGCGAGTCGTCGCCGAACTGGCCCACGGCGTCGGTGGTCGAGGGGAACGAATCGCCTACCAGATACGTGAAGGCGAAGGGCAGGGAATTCGAGAGGCCGCCGCCCGGCGCAGGATTGAAGACGGTAACCGCGACCGCGGCAGCCGCGGCGATATCGGTTGCCGGGATCGACGCGGTCAATTGCGTATCGCTGACGTACGTCGTGCTCCGGTCCGCGCCATTCCAACGAACCACCGAGGTTGGCACAAAAGAGGAGCCGTTCACAGTGAGGGTAAAGGCAGCACCT
>CAZRND010000355.1:0-5801 GCA_964601345.1 uncultured Acidobacteriota bacterium
GCAAGATCCCTCACCGGTTGCGGTTCCTTTTCCAGGATTGCCGAGAGGGTGGACATCCTGGTTGCCCCTTCAAACGGCCTGTGCCCGGCCACCATTTCGTAGAGGAGCGACCCGAACGAAAAGATATCCGACCGGGCGTCCACTTTGCGGCCCTCGGCCTGTTCGGGGGACATATAGGCGACAGTGCCGACAATGGCGCCTTCTTCGGTTTGAAATTGCTTCGGAGCAGCGTTGGACGCAGTGGGGCCCTCGGACTCCGAATCGCTTTCCGGCTCGGTCAGCTTAGCGAGACCGAAATCGAGCAGTTTCACGAGGCCGTCGTCGGCGACGATGATGTTCGCCGGCTTCAGATCCCGATGGACGATGCCGCTCGAGTGGGCGCGGGCGAGCGCGTCGGCAATCTGAATCGAATAGTGGAGAGTGTCCCTGAGCGGGAGACGATTCTTGCCGATCAACTGGTCGAGCGTCTTGCCCGGGACGAATTCCATGGCGATGAAATCCGTGCCATCCGAAGAGTTGATGTCGTAAATGTGGATGATATTGGGATGATTCAGCGCCGAGGCGGCTTTGGCCTCCTGCAGGAATCGACGCTTGCGCTCGGGGCTGGTGATGGCATCGGCGCGCAGGACTTTGATGGCTACCGGGCGGTCGAGATGAGTATCGAAGGCTCGGTAGACGACTCCCATACCGCCCTCGCCGAGCTTGGCGTCAATCCGGTAATGGCCCAGGACCTGGCCGATCATTGCGCCATTCTAGCTTGATTTCAGACTTACGTCAGAACGAGATCCTGCCGCTGAGCTGTACCTTCCGCGGCTGGTTGGACTGCGACGCCACGGTGCCGAAATTCGCCGAGTCGATGTTCGCCCCCGGCGCAGAGAAAAACACCGAGTTGGACAGGTTGAACGCGTCGGCCTGCAAGGCCAGGCGAACGCGCTCGTGCAACTTGAATTCGCGGCGCACGCTCAGATCGACGCCGGTGATTCCCTGGACGCGCAGCCCGTAGGGCGCTGTGCGCGCCACATTTCCCACCGTATAAGCCGCGGGATCCACGAACGCGCTCTTGTTGAGATAGACGGTGGGCGTCGAGCCGAGCACGCTGCCTTGGCCGTAATCTCCATTGATGCGGACGTCTCCAGAGAACGACGTCACGTAGCTGGGATAACAGGGTCCCAGAACATTTCCCGAGGTGCATCCGCCGGCGGTGATGGTCAGCGGCGCGCCCGAACTGTAGGTCGCCACGCCCGATATCTGCCAATCGCTGATCACGGCTTGCACCACGGCGTTCGAGCTGTTCCACTGGTGCCCCGCGCCGAACGGCAACTGGTAAACCCAGGTCGCGGTCATCACGTTGGGACGATTCACCGCTCCCAGAGCTTTTTCGAGCGAATTGTCGAAGGGATTGCGCGGGGCGGACAAGTTATCCAACTGCTTGCTGAAGGTGTATCCGAACATGAACGTGAGTCCGTGCGCGAAGCGATGGTTGAGCGTCAACTGCAAGGCGTTGTAGGTGGAGTTCCCCAAATTCGCCCAAGGATTGGAAATCGCTCCGTACTGCGGATACGGACGGAGCATCTGCGAGATGGTCCCCACAAAGTTCGAGAACGGCAGCGCGACTTCGGGAAAGACCGCGCGAGCCTGCGCAATCGTGGTGGCGTTGGCCGTGGACGTGAGAAGCGAGCCGAGCGCGAGATACTTCAATGGAATCTGGTTGGTGTTCGGTCCGGCATTTCCCGCGCCCGGCAGGAAGTGGCCGGAACTTGCCGTGTAGGACAGGCCCAGAGTCAGGCTGGGCGTCAGCGAATGCTGCACGCCGAAGCTCCAGTTGAGGTAGTAAGGCGGCTTGGCGCCGATCTCGGGATCGCCGTACGTGACCGTCTGCGCGCCGTTGGGATTGGCGGTGATGAAGCCGGTGCCGTAGCTGGGATCGATGAACGGCGGCTTCTGGTACGTCGGGTACCCTTGATCCCAGTTGAACGCTTGCGCTCCGGTGACGGTGCTGGCAAACGACGCGCTGGTGTTGAAACCAAGCTGGCTCAGCCCCTGCCGTCCATTGACGCGTCCGCCCACGCCGCCGGCGTGAATATAACTCATCGCGAAATTGCTGCGGACGACGGTCTTGTCGCCGATGCGATAAGCGACGCCGACGCGCGGTCCAAAGTTGAGGAAGTGATTTTTGACCGGCGTGTCGCAATGGCAACTGAAAGGACCGTCGCCGGCAAATTCCAGCGCGCCGAGGTGTCCGCCTGCCGCGGGATTCGCCGCCGCGGGATCGAAGAACGACATGCGATTGGCTACTTCCGTGAACGGTCCCCATTGATCCCAGCGGAGGCCCAGGTTGATCGTCAGGCGCGAATTGAACTTGATGTCGTCCTGAACGTAGGCGGCATAGTCCTTGTAACGGCCGCCTGTTTCGGCCACGGCATTCTCGGTGACCGTGCTGTTGTTCACCGCTCCGAGCAAGTAGCTGGCGTAGGCGTTACCGGTGGTGGCCACGATCGCGCCGGCGGATGAAAACGCCGCCGTCTGATTGTTGCTGAAACCGAAGGCCGCGAGCGTTCCCGTCAGCGGATTATTGAAATTGTCCTCGAGCGCCTGATACTGGAATCCGAACGTCATGGAGTGACGTCCCTTGGTCCACAACACGTTTTCCTGCAGGGCGAATGTGTTGGCGGCCTCCACGTTGGCGCGTGCGTTGGTGCCCGACCAGCCGATGGGAGCGTTGTTGCCGGCGAAGCCGATCTCCGGCATGGCCGCGCTGGCGATCCCAGCCGGCAAACCGGTGAGTCCCGCTTTCTGAGGATAGTTCCCGTCCGCGGTGGCGTTTACCAGCGGGATGTAGATTCGGCCGAAGTTGTAGCTGAGCTGGTTCACCAGGCTAGGAGTGATCAGGTAGACGTCATGAATTTGCGCGGTCGTCGGAAACTCCTTGACGAACCGGGACTGCGTGTAAGGCAGCGGCAGAGCGCTGGTGCCCGGCGCCAGGCTGCCCGTGAAATTGGTGGTGTAGCGTCCGGTGCTGTAAAGAGCGAAGAAGCGATGCTTGTCCGTCAGGTTGACGTCGACCTTGTTGGTAGTGTTGTCCACGTTTACCGCCAGCGGGACCTGAGTCAGGTAGTTGTTGGCAATGTTCGAATTGGTCGGCGCAGGCAGGTAGGACTGCAGCGATAACGCCGCCTTCGAAAGCCTCGCCGTGGGGATCACGTTGTTCGGAAACGCCTGCCGCGTCTGGACGCCGTTTACGGGCGCGGTCGTCACCGGATCGTAGATCAGCACGGGCAGCGCGCTGAAGTCCCCCAGCCGAAATGCGGGCGTTGGAATGGTCTGCAGGGCCGGCGTGGAGGCCGAGAGAAAACGGTAGGCATCGTAGTTTCCGAAGAAAAAGATCTTGTTCTTCCGGATGGGCCCGCCGATGCTGCCGCCAAACTCATTTTGGTGCTCGATGGGCCGCGTGGGCGGAAAGAATCCGCGGGCGTCCAGAACGGTGTTGCGGAAGTACTCGAAAACGCCGCCGTGGAACTGGTTGGTGCCCGACCGCAATACGAAATTGCCGACGCCCTGGCCTTCATACATCGCCTTGGAGCCGTTTGTTTCCACCTGGAACTGCTCCACCGCTTCCACCGACATTCCGAGCGATAGAGTGCGCGTGTCGCCCTGGGTTCCGGCGTTGGTCATCGGCAGGCCTTCCACGTAAATCTCATTGTGATAGGGCTGTCCTCCGTTGAAGGAGCCGAAGGAGGGTCCGGCGACTTGCGTGGTGTAGGAATTGACGCCCGGCACCAGGCTGGTGAACTGCGTGGGATCGCGAGCCACGCCGTTCATGGCCAGCGGCAGCGCGTCATAGACGCGATTCACCATGGACGCTCCCAGCGTCGCATCGTCGGTCTTCAGCAAGGGCGGCTCGGCATCCACGGTGACGGACTGCGCGGTGGCGCCGATCTGCAGCTTCAGATTCAGACCGATCGTGGACAGCGCGTCGACGGTGACCTTCTGTTGCGTCAGGGTTTGGAAGCCCTGCGCCTGCACCGTGACGTTATACGGTCCGGCGGCCAGCAACGAGAGCACGTAAAAGCCGGCCTCGGTTGTCCTTCGGACGGTTGAGGTTCCGGTATCCACATTCGTGGCGGTTACAGTCGCCCCGACGACGACCGCTCCGGAAGGATCGGTGACGGTGCCTTGAATCGAGCCGGTTCCGCCGGCTTGTCCGAACAACGCAGACGTGATTGCGAGACAGAAAGCTAGATAACGCATGGACCCACCTCCCAGTTCTCGCAAACACTAGCCCAGCCGCGAGACTTAGGTCAAGCGTGATCCCGCTGGACACGCGGGTTTTGAAGTGCGGAACGGCGATTGCTTGACCATCCCTGCTTCGTCAGAATGCGAGGCCCGCCTAGAGTTATACATAGCGGAACGCCGTCTGCGCTCAAACGGGTCTTCGATGGGGAGCTTGAGGCCAAGCCTTCAGGGTGATATCGTGATAGCATGAATGGTGGAGGCAGGCGATGGGACAACTCGTTGTTCGCAATCTTGGGAACGGCGTGAAGGCCGGGCTGCAGCGCCGCGCCAAGCGTAATGGCCGCAGCATGGAGGCGGAGGTGCGGGATATCCTCCGGAACTCTGTCCATGAGAACGAGACGCCGGCCGGCGGCCTCGGCAGCGAGATCGCGGTGCTGTTCTCAGGGATCGGCCTTGAGGAGGAGATCCCGGAAATCCGGGGACAGCGGCTCAAGCCTCCGTCGTTCGAGTCATGATCATTCTCGACACCAACGTTCTGTCGGCGCTCATGCTCCAAACGCCCGAGCCGCACGTCGTTGCATGGCTGGACCGGCAGCCGCGTTCATCCGTGTGGACGACTGCTGTCACAGTCCTGGAAGTGCGGTTTGGGTTGCAAATCATGGCCACCGGGAAGCGAAGGCACCTCATGGTGCAGACCTTCGAAGCCCTGCTCCAAAAGATAGACCACCGCATCGCGCCTTTCGATGATGCAGCGGCAACCCACTCTGCGGCCTTGATGGCGGCGCGTCAGCGGAGGGGCCGTCCTCAAGAACTACGGGATACAATGATCTCCGGCATCGTCCTGGCTCAACATGGAACGTTGGCCACTCGCAATACCAAACACTTTCATGATCTGGCAGTTCCGATCCTCAATCCCTGGACGGATTGACACTTCGCAGCGTCTATTGGCGGGCTGCTCTTCCTCCTCCTTCATCCCAGTCATTCGTAAGCTTGTTGCAACCCGATGGTGCGACCGCTCGGACGAGCAGTATCGTCCCTGTGGTACAATCCCTCGAATGGACATCGAGAGGGCGATGCAGTTCATCGTCGAGCATCAAGCCAAGCACGAAGTTGAGATCCAACAGCTTCGCAGAATGGATGCCGCCCTGGGCAAGCGGATGCAGCAGAACGCCAAAGACCAAGCTGATCTGCGGCAGACGCTGAGAGCCGTCGTAGTGCTGATGGGAGATTCCGCCCGTGAAGTCCGAGCACTTGCTCGTGAACAGAAGGCCCTTACTAGGGTGGTTAACGGCCTGATTCGTCGCAACGGCCGCCGCCGAAAGTAACCGCCCAAAAACAGCTTCCCTGCCGTTCACCCAATCTCGACGCAGCCTCGGTTTGGCCGATCAGAAGCAGGTAATTCACCAGACCCGTAACCGGCTTCACCTGCTAGAATCCGAGACGTTCGAGGCTTTCTGCTTCGTCGGAAATCGCCGATTCGGCGATGGAATCTGGAATTTGACCGT
This sequence comes from uncultured Acidobacteriota bacterium, assembly GCA_964601345.1. Taxonomy (GTDB): domain Bacteria; phylum Acidobacteriota; class Terriglobia; order JAJPHL01; family JAJPHL01; genus CAZRND01. Next base: position 5,739 of record CAZRND010000355.1, read on the forward strand.
AAGATAAATTGTCCGGTCGGAGACATAGGTAACAGAACGTTCCGGAGACATAGGTTACACTTT
>CAZRND010000356.1:0-5799 GCA_964601345.1 uncultured Acidobacteriota bacterium
GAGCCGGCCTCCCACGGCGAGGCACGTGCCTCCATGACCGACACCTTCGTGGATCATGTTCGCGAGTGCGTACGCGACAATCGCGATGGCCACCAGCGTCAGGCGGTCGATAGGACGATCAATCCCAGTAATTTCAGGCGTCATCTGGTGTGCTCATTATCGCTCGTCAAGAACCGGCCGAGCGCCGCAAACTCTGTGAGCGAAAGAACCTTCTTCCATTCATTGTGCAGCAGCATGATCGGACCCGACGATACATGGGCTGCCTCCAAGGCTTCAATAAACGCCAAGACCCGTTCCTGCGGCACGGGAAGGCGTCCGCCGTGGAGGGCCGCGCGCAGACGCGCGATCGGATCGTTGGTCTCGTAGAACTCGAACCGCTGTTCGTCGGGCAAGATTGCCCCTGCATAGCCGTGCCAGCCCCATCGGTCCATCTTTTGCAAGGTCACTTCTTCGAAGCGACAGCCATGCAGGTCCGCCTTCTCGAAGCTCACTTTGCGGAGCAGAAGCTTGCGAAACAGACCGTCGCGCAGATCCGCCGACCGCAAATAGCTGTCGCGAAGTTCTCCGCCGGTGAAGACGGCATTGCGAAGCCGGCCGTACATGAACGTGACCTCTCGAAACTTACAATCCTCGAAGACGACGCCGGTCAAGTCGAGCGCAGCGTTGCCGAACGTGCAGTTTTCAAAGGTGCATCCCCGAAAGACGGCCCGGACAAGTGTTGACGTTTTGTTCTTACACCGGATGTGGACGTCCGTCCACACAGCACTTTCGACTTTCGGCGGATCGCACGTGACGGCTTCGAGTCGAAGCCCCGATGTCTTACGTCCCGAGAGATTCGCGATGTTCATTTAGGTCCGCTTGCAGGGCATAGTCATGCGCTCGGTAAGCGGCGCCGTAATGTCCCGGGACCCGACGACAGGATACCGTGCGCGAAGAAATGCGTGATGACTGCCGCGAACGCCGTGCCTACGACCAATAAAGACCACCGCCACCGCGCCCAGGCCGCGCGCAAGCCCGAGAACTGCACGAATAGGTCCACTGCATAGGCCGCGCAGTACGCAACATTGGCAAGCACCGCCAAGAAGAAAAAGCCAAAGAAGCCGTCGCGCGTGAGCAGTGACTTCGACGCGGGCCAGTCGGCATACAAATGTGCGCACACTACACTGAGTAGAACGAGATTGTAGAACACGCGCCTAGGCTCCCAGTAGCGTAGGGCGTCGGCTGCGAGATCGCTAAACCTCGCCCCCGGTTGGCCGGGGTCGCTCGATCTTGGGAGACTGATCATTACGCCTGACCCACTGGAGAATCCGCACCGTGTGGCAGGAACATTTACGATTACACCGTTGCTGACGGCTAGTGTCAAGCAGGAACCTGCAGGGCAGCAGCGGATCAGCGGCTCGGCCTGAGGAGACGCGCGACCAGTAGACCGAGCCCCAACGGCACCGGCGCCGTGAATCAAGAGCGCAGATGGCGCTTCAACCAAGCGCTTCAACCACGCTTGCTTTGCTTCCAGGCCAGCACCGCCAACCAGAGATAGCCCCCGCCGAGGGCCAGGTTTTGGCGCTTTCAGCCGGGTGAGAAACAAAGGATCGAGTTGAGCGCCAGTCCTGTCGCTTGGTTGATCCCGAGACCGAGCGCCGCAACGAAGCCGGCAACCATCACGCGGCGATCCAGTTTGCGGCGGTAGAGCAGGAGCGCAGCGCAAGCCAGCAGAGCGATCCCGCCCGCGAGCAAAGCTCCATAATAGAATTGCGTGGCCGGCGCCACGGCGCGAAACGACTCGACGCCTACAGGCGCCGCCCATAGCAATGATGCCAGCGCCAAAACGATCATCCAAAATACAGTAGTGCTCACTTACGCTCTCCTAGCCGAGCGCTTTCTTCATCTCTGCCACGACTCGCTCCTGCTGCGCGAGCTCGAGTCCGGGATAGACGGGTAACGAGAGGACTTCTCGCGCGGCGCGCTCGCTTTCGGGTAGCGGACCGCTCTTCACATGTGCGAAACACGGTTGCAGATGCAGGGGAAGCGGGTAGTACACGCCCGTACCGATGCCCTTCTCCTTCAAGGTCGCGCGCAGCGAATCCCGCCGTTCTGCGCCCCCTGCGATGCGGATCGTGTACTGATGGTAGACGTGCGTGTTGCCCGGCGCGGTCACCGGGATCGTCACACGCCCGTCGAGCAATCCGCTCTCGCGGAAGAGCCGGTCGTAGATTCCCGCCACGGCGATGCGCTGTGCCGTCCAGCGCTCGATGTGGCGCAGCTTCACCAGCAGCACGGCGGCCTGCATCGTGTCCATGCGGCTGTTCAGTCCGATCTCCTGGTGCTGATAAGTTTCAGACGCCCCATGTGCGCGCAACCTCCGGAGCCGGTCGTCCAGAGCCGGATCGTCGGTCACGATCAAGCCGGCGTCGCCGTACGCGCTTAGATTCTTCGTCGGGTAAAAGCTCAACGCCGACATTACACCGAAACTCCCAGCCAGCTTGCCATGGCGCTTGGCAAGCACGGCCTGGGCCACGTCCTCGACAAGGAACTCCGCTGCCTTCCCGGCCCCGTCCATGTCGGCCACCTGCCCGAAAAGGTCCACCGGGATAATGACCCGACCCTTACCCGGAAGCTTCGCCGTATCAAGGTTGAACGTATCGCGCTCGATGTCGGCAAAGACCACTTCAGCGCCGACGCGCGCGGCGCAACTGGCCGTGGCGAAGAACGTGAACGCGGGGACGATCACGCGGTCCCCGGGGCCGATGCCGAGCGCCATCAGGGCGAGCACCAGGGCGTCGGAGCCGGACGAGCAGGCGATCGCGAAGCGCCGCCCGCAGAGCGCGGCCATCTGCTTTTCGAGTTCCCCGACCTCGCGCCCGAGGATGAAGTCCTGACGCTCGAGAACGTCGCTCAGCGCGAGAGCGATTTCGGTGCGCAACTCCTCATACTCGGCGCGCAGATTGACTAGGGGAATTTCCATTGATGAGTTATCAAACCACATCCGCGCGCTCGCCCGCAAGCAAAGGGCTCGTGTTAAACTCATTCTTTCATGCTGACAATGGGGATTTCCGGACTGCGGCATCAGGCCAGCGCCGCATTGCTCCGCGACGGCGAGGTTTTGGCCGCCTGCGAAGAGGCCAAGCTCACCGGCCGCCGCAATCCAAGCGGATTGCCGCGGCTGGCCATCAAGTTCTGCCTGGAACGCGCCGGCGCGACCGAGAACGACGTCGAGGCGTTGGTGCTCGACGTTCATCCCTGGCGTTTGCTCGGCGGCGAGCTGGGCTTTCGCGCGGCGAAGCTCACGAGCGCGCCGCTCGCGTCCGCCTACTACGGCATCGAAAGCTTCAATCGCACGCGCGTGCTGCTGAACAATCTCCGGCTGTTGAACGAAATCTTCCCGCGAGCGCAGGTCGTGCACCTCGACCATCACCAGTCGCACGCGGCATCGAGCTTTTTCGCCTCCGGATTCGAACGCGCCCTCGTCCTGACGCTCGATGGCGGAGGCGGAACGCAGTGCGGCATGGTCGCATTGGCCGAAGGAACCACGCTGCGATCGCTGGCGGCTTCCCAGTTTCCGCATTCACCAGGATTCCTCTACAGCCAGATCACCGTCATGTTGGGATGGCGCGACGGCGAGGACGAGCATCGCACCCAGTGGCTGAGTACGGTTGGCCGCCCCAAATTCAAGGATGTCTTTGCGAGCCTCTTCGCCGGTTTCAAAAAGGGCGGGCTGCACATGGACACGCGCTGCTTCAACGCCGGCGTTGCCGAACGCGTGTGCCTCTCAGAGGGTTTCCTCAAGGAGCTCGGCGTGCCCGACGGCGACTGGCGAAAGGCCGCGGGCCTCTCGGAAGAGTGGCGAGCCGACCTAGCGGCCAGCCTGCAGACCGCGCTCGAAGACGCCGTCGTTGCCCTGGCGCGCTACTGGCGCGAACGCACCGCGCTGAAGGACTTTTGCTTTGCCGGCGGCGTGGCCTTCAACGCCCTTCTCATCGACGCGCTCGCCGAACGCTCCGGATTCTCCCAGGGATTCGTCTCTCCCGTCGCAGGCAATGCCGGATGCGCTTTGGGTGCCGCGTGGCTGCACTCTGTGTCGCGCGGCGTGCGTCCGAAGGCCGCGCCTTTTAGCCCTTACCTTGGTCCGGCGTTTTCGCCCGAGCAAATCAAGGACGTCCTCGATAACTGCCGCCTGCAATACCGCAATTTCACTCCGCCGCAACTGGTTCAGGAGGTCGCTGAGCGGCTCGTGGCAGGAAACTTCGTCGGATGGGTGCAAGGACCAGCCGAGTTCGGACCGCGCGCGCTCGGCAATCGGAGCATCCTGGCCTTGCCCGCCGACGAGTGGGTGAAGGAAAACTTGAACGCCTTCACCAAGCGGCGCGAAGGATTTCGTCCGCTGGCAGCCTCGGTGATCGAAGAAAATGCTGGAGAGTTTTTTGAATTTGCCTGGTCGTCCCCACCTTCTTATCTCGGCACGGTGGCGCGGGTGAAAGATCCGAAGGCCATCCCCGGCCTGGCCTTTGCGGGGAATCGGGCGCGCGTCCACGTGGTTTCGAGAAGCGCGAACCGCCAGTTTCATGATCTACTGGTAAGAGTCGGACAACTCAGCGGCCGTCCGCTGTTGATCAATACTTCCTTCAACGCTCCAGGAGAACCGTTAGTCGTAACACCCCAGGAAGCGTTGCGGGTCTTCTACTCGACGGGAATCGACTGCCTGGCTCTGGGCGAGTTTTTGATTTCGAAATAGGAGGCAGTTCTTGAAATTCGCTGCGAGCATGTCGCGGTTGGGAACCGAAACCGCATTCGAAGTGCTGGCGCGGGCGCGCGAGTTGGAGGCGCAAGGACGCGAGATCGTTAACCTTCAGCTTGGCGAACCCGATTTCGATACGCCTGCGCACGTCATTCAGGCCGGCAAGAAAGCTCTCGATGACGGTTGGACCCATTACACGAATCCATCTGGCATTCCGCAGCTTCGCCAGGCGATTGCCGATCACGTGAGCGCCACGCGCGGCATCAAAGTCGATGCATCCGAAGTCGTGGTCGAGCCCGGCGCGAAGCCGATCATGTTCTACAGCATGCTGGCGCTGCTCGAGGCCGGCGACGAGATCCTTTATCCGAATCCAGGATTCCCGATTTACGAATCGGTGGCGCACTACCTCGAAGCCAAAGCCATCCCCCTGCGATTCGTGGAGGACGGCAAGGCGTTTCGCCTCGACCTGAACATGCTGAAGGATCGCTTGTCGGACCGCACGCGGATGCTTGTGCTGAACTCGCCGCACAATCCGACCGGATCCGCGATTTCCGAGAGCGATCTTAAGGAAATCGTGAGTCTGGTGCAGAATCGCGATCTCGTGGTGCTGAGCGACGAGATTTACGGGCGCATCCTTTATGACGGGACAAAGGGACGCGTCGGAAGCGTGGCTTCCTACCCGGGGATGCAGGAGAAAACGATTATCCTCGACGGCTTTTCGAAGGCCTATGCCATGACCGGCTGGCGTCTCGGATACGGAGTAATGCCGCGCGCCCTGGCCGATGTTGTCGCGCGTCTCGGCGTGAACAACCACTCGTGCACCTCGGCCGCCACGCAGATCGCCGGCGTCGCCGCACTCAACGGACCGCAGGACAGCGTCGACAAGATGATCGCCGAGTTCCATCGCCGGCGCGATTTCATCGTGAAGGGACTGAACGAGATCAAGGGATTCAAGTGCCACCCGCCGCAAGGCGCTTTCTACGCTTTTCCCAACATCACCGGAACGGGCAAGTCGTCGAGAGAGATTGCCAAGTTCCTGCTCGAGACGGCGGGCGTCGGCTCGTCGC
>CAZRND010000357.1:0-5753 GCA_964601345.1 uncultured Acidobacteriota bacterium
TTCGGATGTCGGATCAGTCCGCTGAGGACCTTCTGCGTATTCCGAAGATCGTCGCCGAGCTGGCTGCAACCGTAAGGATGCGGAAAGGCGTAGACGCCCTCGACGCTGCCGCGCACCAGCTTCTCCGAGGCCATGCGCGCGAGCGTCTGCCCCGCCTGGTTCACGCAGCCGACGGTGTTGACGATCCAGACCTCGTTGCGCGTGCCGGTGCGCCCGTCCTTTCGCTTGTAGCCGCCGAAGGTCGGGGCGGGACCGAAATCCGCGGCCTTCGCGGCGTCGAGATGCGGGTGATAGGCGTACTCGACGAGTCCTTCGAGCTGCGTCGCGCAATTATGCGAGTGCACCCACGCTCCGGCGGCGATATCCGCGGTCGCGCGGCCGATCGGCCATCCATATTTCACGACGGGTTTTCCGGAGGGAATTGGGTCGAGCGCTACCTTGTGTCCTGCGGGAATGCCCTCCTGCGCTTCGAGAGCGACCGCGACGTTGTCCAGAGCGTGGATGCGTCGCAGCTTGGGCATATTGTAAGATGATAGGCCATGACGCTCTGCGAAGTCACCTACAACTACCAGCGCCGGTTGAGCGAAGCGAACCTGAGCGCGCTGTCGGCGCTTCGAGGACAGCTCTACGGCCTGCGCGGCTTCGACATCGATGAAGCGCAGAACCGGTTGCGCGTCTCTTACGATGCGAGTCGCGTCACACTTGGCGATCTCGAGCGGGCTTTGCGGCAGGCGGGGATTGCGGTGCAGTCGTCCTAAAATGCGGACGGGAGGCGACCCGGAAAAATTCCGGATCATCCTCCCGCCAACGCGCCACTTCGTCTGGTATTTCATAAGGCACGGGCGGGGCCAATCGGAAAGTCCTTTGTTTGCAAGGCGGCGGTAAAGGGCGCGATGCAGTTTCTACATGACAGGGTGGAAAGAATTTCCGTCGTTTGCTAAAATGATAAGTTCTTGCGCCCGTAGCTCAGCTGGATAGAGCGACTGGCTACGAACCAGTAGGTCGGGAGTTCGAATCTCTCCGGGCGCACCATGCTTCCTTACTGCCTTCCGTTATTTCGGAATCTCGACCACGGAACAAGTTCCTGGCTTGGCAGCTTTGAGCGCGGCAACGATCTCGTCAATCATTGGTTTGATCAAGACCCAGCGGTTTTTGGTGAGAACCACGACTGCCAGCTTCCGGCCTCGCATGTTCTGCTGGTGAGGGACGCCCTTGTCTGTTGTGAGTAGCACATCGAAGCCGGCATCTTCAGCGGCCCGCAGGAGTTTTCCATTTGAAAGGGCGCTCCAACCTTCCTGGTAGGCCGTGCGAACCGAATGTCCTTTCAAGTGCGAGCGAATAGGGACCGGAGTACCTTGGTCGAAGAGAATTCGCATTACCGAGAGGCAGGGGCGGTCTCGAGCGTTTGAGCAGTGAATTCAAGCACGGCGTTGACTTGTTCGCGAGTCAAGCCATCGAACAAAGCAACGATCTCGTTGATCGTGAGACCGTCCTCAAGGTTCTCGAAAACCGCGGAAACAGGAATTCGCGTTCCACGGAATACCCATGCTCCGCTGAGCTTTCCCGGGACACTTTCTACTGCCACGCACTTTGACCAATCTAGGGGCATGATTCCGCTCATCTTAGCACGTTTGACACAGCACACCACTTTTGGGATTCATACGAGCGGGCGCCCCATCGAGTAGCTTGGACCGTACAATGTCGCAATGAGGCTTCGTCCCTGGGTCGCCCGAGCCGGGTTTGCATCATTGCTCGGAGTTAGTCATCAGAAATGTGATATGATGCGCCTATGCCGAGGACGACACTATTCATAGAAAATGATGCAATCGAGGCGGCAAGGCGGCATGCGACCCGGCATGGTCTTAGCTTGGGGGAGGCGGTCAGCGACCTGGTCCGGCGCGCGGCGGAACAGCCCCTGATCCTGGAGGAACGGAATGGCGTCTATGTGCCGAAGCTGAGCGGCCGCTCGCCCAAGGTCACCAGCGAGTTGGTGAATCGGTTGCGCGATGAAATGCCATGAAGACGGCTCTCTTGGACCTGAACGTCCTCGTCGCGCTGTTCTGGCCCGACCATGAACATCACGAGTCCGCCTTGCGCTGGATGGAGCGGCGAGCGCCGGGGCGTTGGGCCACCTGTCCGCTCACCCAATTGGGTTTCATTCGCATCGTCTCGAGTCCGGCTTTTTCGCGGGAAGCGCTGTCGCCTGGCAACGCAGCAGCATTGCTGGCCCGGAACGTGGAAAAGAATCGCCGGCATGAATTCTGGCCGGATTCCCTGGAGGCGCCGGCCGTGATCCGCAGTTTCGAAGCGCGTCTGCAAGGCTATCGGCAGGTCACCGACGCCTATTTGATCGCGTTAGCGGCGGAGCGGCGTGGAGTGCTGGCGACTCTGGATCGCGGCGCCCGGGAACTGGCGGGCGCGAACCTGGCGTCGCCAATTGAAATCGTGACTGGGTTGTAGTATGATTCATACGACTGCTTCAATCAGTCGTATGAACAATGGCAACTGATACAAAAACCAGCATATTAGATACCGCTGAGCGGCTATTTGCCGAGCGTGGGTATGCTGCGACCTCGCTGCGGAAGATCACTGCGGGAGCTGGCGTCAACCTGGCGGCGATCCATTATCATTTTCATTCCAAGGAAGCATTGCTCGAAGCAGTCATCGCGCGGCGCTGCCAGTCGCTGAACGAGAAGCGCCTGGCGATGCTGGCGGATGCCCCGCCGCATCTCGAAAAAATCATCGCGGCTTTTGTGCTGCCGGCTTTTCAGATGGCCCGCGAAGGCGGCCAAGGTGTCGCGCTCTTTGCGCGGCTCCTCGGACGCCTCTACTCGGAAGCGGACGTCTTCTCGCACATCGTCAAGGCCAACTTCGGCCACGTCTTCGAAGCCTTCCTGGCGGCGTTCGAGAAAGCGCTGCCGGGAATTCCCCACGACGAATTGATCTGGCGGCTGCATTTCACAATCGGAACCATGGCGCACACGCTGCTGCGAGGTCCTTACATCCAGCCGCCGCCGGACGAACGCGCGCTGATCGCCTTTCTCAGCGACGGATTTCGCGCGCCGGCTTACCAGGCCAAGCGAGCTACTTCATGAGATCACTCTGGACCCCGATCCTCTGCGTCTGCGCCACGCTTGGCGCGGCGCAAACTCCCGCGCCGCTGCGCCTGACGATGAAGCAGGCGGTCGAGATCGCCACGTCGCCGCAAGGCTCGCTGCGCCTGGTACTCGCCGCTGAAGCACTGCGGCAGGCGCATTCGAAATCGGCACAATCGTTCTCGGCGTTCCTGCCGGACATCGAAAGTTCCCTGAGCCAGCGAAGCGTCACGAACAATCTCGCGGCGTTCGGATTCAACTTTAAGCTGCCGTTCCCCGGATTCTCGATCCCGACCGAAGTCGGTCCATTCAACGTCTTCGACGCGCGCGCCACGGCGACGCAGAGCATCTTCGCGTTCTCGGACATCCGCCGCTACCAGGCGTCGAAGGCCGGCGTGCGCGCCGCCCAGGCTGACCGCGCCTTCACCGAGGACGACGTCTCCGCGCAAGTTGCCCGCGCCTACCTAGCGGCCTTGCGCGAGAAGGCCGCGCTCACAGCGGCGGACGCCAACGTTGCGCTCGCCGAGACGCTGCTGAAGGAAGCGAGCGACATGAAGGACGCCGGCGCCGGCACGGGCATCGAGGTGACGCGGGCGCGCGTCCAGCTCCTCAACGAGCAGCAGCGTCAGCTCGTAGCGCGCAACGACAGCCATCGCGCCGTGATGCAACTGTTGCGCGCGATGAATGTCCCGTTCGACGTGGCCGTCGAGATCGGCGGAAAGCTGGAGGCCGAGGAGCGCGCCGACGAGGAACTGGAGGCCGCGCGCAAGCAAGCTTTCGAAAACCGCTCCGATTACAAAGCCGTGCTCGAACGGCAGGAGACGGCGCGGCTTTCGGCAAGCGCCACGACATTCGAGCGCCTGCCCTCGGTCGCGGGGTTCGCGGATTACGGCAGCATCGGATCGAGCGCCAACCACGCTTTCCCGACGCGGACCTACGGCGTGCAAGTGAAGGTCCCGATCTTCGACGGCGGACGCCGCGATGAGCGGCGCGCCGAGAGTGCCTCGCAGTTCCGGCAAGCCGCGGCCTCGGCCCGCGACTTGCGCCAGCAGATCGAGCTGGAGATTCGCCTGGCGCTCGACAGCGTCGGCTCGGCCTCCGAGCAAGTGAAGGTGGCCGGCGAGGCGCTGGGCCTCGCCGAGAATGAGCTGGCGCAGGCGCGCCGCCGAAACGCCGCCGGCGTTTCGAGCGGCATCGAAGTCACCGACGCACAAACGCGCCTCGAACGCGCGCGCGACAACCAGATCGCCGCGCTCTACGCCTTCAACCTGGCGCGGCTCGAGCTGGCGCAGGCCACCGGCACGATCCGGCAGTTTATTCAGTAAACGGGTTATTGGGGAGCTATCGGAATGAATCGAAGAATTGTCCTTGTCTTAATCATCGTCGTAGCCGCCGGATCGTGGTTCGCCTACCAACGTTTCCGCGACGGCAAGAACGGCCGCATCGTGCTCAGCGGAAATATCGAGATGACCGAAGTGAACGCCGCGTTCAAGATCGCCGGAAAGCTCATCGAGCGCGCCGTGGACGAAGGTGACAGCGTCAAGAAAGGCATGATCCTGGCGCGTCTTGACCGTGAGCAGGCCTCGCGCACGCGCGACCGCGAGACGGCTGCGCTGGTCTCCGTCGAGCAGCAGTTGCAAGCCGCGCTGACGGGCGTCGCCTGGCAGAAGCAGACGTTGGCCGCCGATGTCGAGCAGCGCCGCGCCGACGTGCGATCCTTCGAAGCGCAATACCAGCAGTTGAAGAACGGATCGCGTCCGCAGGAAATCCAGGACGCGCACGCCGCCGTCGCCAGCGCCACGGCCGAGGAAGAGCGCGCCCGCGCCGACTGGGATCGCGCGCAAACGCTCTTCAAGAACGACGACATCTCGCGCTCTCAATACGACCAGTTCCGGCGCAATTTCACCACCGCCACGGCGGCGTTGCGGTCGGCCAAGGAGCGCGAGTCACTCGTGGTGCAGGGTCCGCGCCAGGAGACGATCGACGCAGCGGAAGCGCAGTACCGCCGGGCGCAGGCCGGCTTGAAGATGGCCGAAGCCAACGCCATGGAAGTCCAGCGGCGCGAGCAGGACGTGGCCGCGCGGCGCGCCGACATGGTGCGCCAGCAGGCGCAGCTCAAAGTGGCCGAAGCGCAGCTCGATGACACTACCATCGTCTCGCCGGTCGACGGCGTGGTGCTGGTGAAGGCGGCGGACGTCGGCGAAGTGCTCGCGCCCGGCGCGACCGTCGTCACGCTGGGCGACGTCGAGCATCCCTGGCTGCGCGGTTACATCGGCGAGCGCGATCTTGGCCGCGTCAAGCTCGGCACCAAGGCGAAAATCACGAGCGATTCTTACCCCGGCAAAGTCTATTGGGGGCGCGTCAGCTTCATTTCCTCGGAAGCGGAGTTCACGCCCAAGCAGATTCAGACGCAGGAGGAGCGCGTCAAGCTGGTCTACCGCATCAAGATCGAAGTGGAAAATCCGCAGCGTGAGCTGAAGCTGAACATGCCGGTCGACGCGGAGATCGTCGTCAACTGATGGACGGAACGATCCAGGCCCGCAATCTGACGCGCAAGTTCGGGGAACTGACCGCGCTCGATCATCTGAATCTCGAAGTGGCTTCGGGCGAGATCTTTGGCCTGGTCGGTCCGGACGGCGCGGGGAAGACCACGACGCT
>CAZRND010000358.1:0-5740 GCA_964601345.1 uncultured Acidobacteriota bacterium
CCTACGGCGACCTGATTTACGTGATGACCTCGAACGGACAGGATGAGAGCCACGTGCACATCCCGTCGCCGCGCACGCCGGCGATCATTGCCTTGAACAAGAAGACCGGGAAGCTGGTGTGGGAAGACAACTCGGTCGGCGACCGCATCCTGCACGGGCAGTGGTCTTCGCCCACCGTGGCCAAGATCGGCGACGTGGTGCAGGTGATCAACGCGCAGGGCGACGGCTGGGTGCGCGGATACGATGCTCTGACCGGCAAGAAGCTTTGGGAATTCGACACCAACCCGAAGGACTCCGTCTGGCAGAAGACGCGCAACGAGACCATCAGCACTCCCGTGGTCTATGACAACGTCGTCTACATGGCGAACGGGCAGGATCCGGAGCACGGCGAAGGCGTCGGACATCTCTACGCCATCGACGGGACAAAACGCGGGGACATTACGACCTCGGGACGCATCTGGCATTACGACAAGATCCGCCGCTCCATCTCCACCGCCGCCGTTTACAACGGCCTGGTCTTCTACTCCGACTTCAGCGGCTTCCTCCACTGTCTCGACGCCAAGACCGGCCAGGTCTACTGGGTGCACGACATGCTCGCCGCGGTTTGGGGATCGCCCATGGTGATCGACGGCAAAGTGTATCTGGGCGACGAAGACGGCGACATCACCGTGCTCGAAGCCAGCAAGGTGAAGAAGCAGATCGCGGAGATGAACATGGGCAGCTCCGTTTATTCCACCGTGGTGCCGGCCAACGGCGTGCTCTTCATCGCCAATCGCAACCAGCTCTACGCCCTCGCGGAGAAAAAATAGGAAGTGGTTCGCTTCCAGGTGCCCGTACGCTTGGTCTTCGGCGCAGGCTCGTTCGAGCGCCTGGGTGAGCTGGCCCGCGAACTTGGCTTCCGTCGTACGCTGCTGGTCTCGGACCGCGGCCTGCTCCCTGCGGGATACGTCGAGCGAGCGGCCAAGAATCTCGCCAATGCCGGTGTCGAGGTCTTTCCTTTCCACGATTTCGGTGCAAACCCCGACTCGTCGATGATCGAGACGGGCCGCGCCTTCGCCGCTCCTCTCCAGATCGATTCGCTGATCGGGCTCGGCGGCGGTAGTTCCATGGACTGCGCCAAGGGCATCAACTTCGTGCTGAGCAACGGCGGACGCATGGAAGATTATTGGGGCTACGGCAAGGCGGCGAAACCCATGCTGCCGATGATCGGCATCCCGACCACGGCCGGCACGGGCAGTGAAGCGCAGACCTTCGCTCTGATCTCGAACCCGCAAACGCACGTCAAGATGGCTTGCGGCGATCCTAAGGCCGCGTTTCAAGTCGCGCTGCTCGATCCCGCGCTCACCGTGTCGCAGCCGGCTCCGGTGCGCGCCGCGGCGGGATACGACGCCGTCTCGCACGCCGTGGAATCTTTTGTCACCAGAAGCGTCAATCCCCTCTCGGAATCCTACGCGCGCGAGGCGTGGCGGCTCTTGAGCGGCAGTTTCGTGCGCTCCATGGCGGAGCCGGAGGACCTGAATGCGCAAGGCGCCATGCTGCTCGGCGCGCACTTCGCCGGCCTGGCCATCGAGAACTCCATGCTCGGCGCGACGCACGCTTGCGCCAATCCTCTGACGGCGCGGTACGGCACGGTGCACGGCGTGGCCATCGCCGCGATGCTGGTGCACGTGGTCCGCTGGAACGCGGCGGGTGGCGTGATCTACCGTGAGCTCGACCGCGACCTCCCGCAGCGCCTCGAATACTTCGCCAGCGCCGCGAGCCTGCGCACGAATCTCCACACACTCAACGTCCCGCGCGAAGACCTGCCTTCGCTCGCCGGCGATGCGTCGAAAGAGTGGACGGGCACGCACAATCCTCGGCCCTTCGACGCCGCGGGCGCACTCGAGGTCTATCAATGCGCCTATTGATCGCCGCGCTGCTGGCCGCATCCCTCGCCTGCGCCGATGACTGGCCGCAGTTCCGCGGCAATCATCACTTGACTGGAGTCGCGACCTCGGCCGTGCCGGCCACGCTCAAACTCCTGTGGACGTACGAGGCGGGCGATTCCATCGAATCGTCCGCCGCCATTGTCGACGGCGTGGTATACGTCGGATCGCAGACGGAGCACCTCATCGCCGTGGACCTGGCCACCGGCAAGGAGCGCTGGAAATACAAAACCACGCAGGGCATCGGCGAATCTTCGCCCGCGGTCGCGAACGGCGTTGTTTACGTCGGCGATCTCGGCGGCGTCTTCCACGCCGTCGATGTGAAGACCGGCAAGGCGATCTGGACCTACAAGACGGGCAGCGAGATCAAGTCTTCGCCGGTGATAGTCGATGACAAAGTCCTGATCGGCTCCTACGACGAGCACTTGCACTCGCTGAACGCGCGCACCGGCGCGCTCAATTGGAAATTCAAGATCAATGGCCCCGTGCATGCCACGCCGGCCGTCGCCGACGGCCTGGTTTTTCTCGCCGGATGCGACGAGGTCTTTCATGCCGTGCGTCTCACCGACGGCAAGGAAGTGTTTCGCGTCCCGGCCGGGGGATACACGGGCGCATCGCCGGCGATTGTCGAAAAGATGGCCTACTTCGGGACCTTCAACAACGAAGTGGTATCCGTCAACCTGACGACGCACCGCATCGTCTGGCACTACGAACATCCGCAACGGCACTTTCCCTACTATTCGTCGGCTGCCGTGACCGACGGCAAAGTCGTGGCCGGTGGCCGCGACAAGATTGTGCACGGTTTGAACATGCGCACCGGCAAACAGCTTTGGGAATTCATGACCAAGGCGCGCGTGGAGTCCTCACCGGCGATTTCAGGAAGCCGCGTCTATGTCGGATCGAACGACGGCCTGTTCTACGTCCTCGATCTGGCGACCGGCAAGAAGCTATGGGAATTTAACGGCGGCGCGCCGCTCTCGGCATCGCCCGCCATCGCGCAAGGACGCGTCGTAATCGGATCGCAGGACGGAAAGCTGTTCTGCTTCGGCGAGTAGCTATTCCCTAACCTGCGCTTCTCCCGGCTCGGGTAGCCAGAAGCTCGAGAGGAATCCCACCGCATAGACGCCTAACGCGACGATCGCCGCGGCGTAAGCCAGCTTCGTAGCGGGCGAATCGCCCGGTGTGCTGTTGGCCAGTTGCGTGGTCACAAGCGCAAAGAACGTCCCGATCATGCGGCCGCCGACGTTGGCAGCAAAGCTTTCCCCCGTACCCCGCAAATGCAGCGGATACATCATCGGCAAGTAATTTCCCCAGAAGCTGAATTGCGCGACGGTGAGCAGGCCGGCCACGAAAACGCCGATCTTCAGCATCTGCAGATCGTGGACCGCGGGCCAGAAAAAGACCAGCGGAACGATGACGAGTCCCGGGACCTGGAAAAGGCGCAGCAACTTGCGGCGGCTGATGATGCGGATCGCAAGGAAGGCGAGAATCACGCGCCCGACGAGGCCGCCCGTCTCCTGAAAGACCTGCACCGTACCGGCCACTTCTTGAATCGGCGTTGGCACCGATGTCGTCGCGCATCCCACGACGGCCGCGGTCGGCGCGGGCGCGCCTTTCGGACGCGGCGGCGGTTTCAGATCGCGCACGCCGGGAAGCCCGGGCACAATGCGCGGCAGGTGCTGGATGGCTCCAAACGCCGCGCCGTAGCTGCACGCGAACATGATCGCGGCGACGATCGTCGTCCTGCGATACTCAGGCCGGAACAGTTCCGCAAAGCTCGGACGCTTGAGCGTCCCGGCCGCTTTCTTCGCCTTCCACGCGGGCGACTCCGGCAGAAATGGCCGGATGATGATCAGGGGGATCGCGGGCACGACGCCAGAAAGGAGCGTATAGCGCCACGCCTCGTGGCATCCGTATATGGCCGGGAAACTCGCGCCGTATTTCACGACGAGCACGTAGGCGCCGCTGACCATGAATCCGCCGACTGAGGAGAACGCCTGCGTGTATCCGAGCACCGACTCGCGCTGCTTCGGATCGTCGAAGAGCTCGGCCAGCCAGGCTACCGCGGCAACGAACTCGACGCATACGCCGATGAAGCTGAGACACCGCAACACGAGCAGCATCTGCAACGAAGTGGACCACGCCGCCGCGCCCGCCGAGACCGCGTAGAGTACGATGCTCCAAACCAGCACGCGCTGCCGCCCGAGCCGGTCGGTGAGATATCCGCCGATCATGCCGAAGATTCCGCCGGCAACGGCGGGAACGTAGAACATCAATCCGACCCAGTCGTTATAAGCCGGCGTGCCTGGTTTCAATTTGCCGAGCTCGAGCAGCGCCGGTCCGACGATCAACGGCAGCATCAACAACACGTAGGTGTCGAAGGCGAAGCCCAGCGAGGCCACACCGCAAATCACCCACTGGATCGGCGTCAACTTTTTCATAAAAGAAAGTGATGTTATCACGGTTTCCGGATATGCTGTTTGTCGTGCAACAACCAGAGAGGAAATCGATGATCTGGATCATCTTCGCCATTGGAGCGGCTCTGTCTTGGGGTGTGTACGGCGTCTCGCTGCATCGCGGGCAGGTGGCGCTGGGCAATCCTCTGCGCGCGCTGTTGTGCGTCGGCGTCGCTTACTTTCTGATCGGCGTGATCGTGCCCGTGGGCGCCCTCGCCTCCCAGGGACAACTCAATGGATTCACCGGCAATGGGACCACGATGGCCACGATGGCCGGAGCGCTCGGCGCCATCGGCGCTGTGTGCATCATCTGGGCCTTCAAAGTGGGTGGATCGCCGCTGATCGTGATGCCGATCGTATTTGGCGGCGCGCCGCTCGTGAACGTGTTGTTATCGATCATCGTGCATCCGCCGAAGAATCCGCCGAATCCGTTGATCTATGTCGGATTTGTTCTCGCCGCGGCCGGCGCGGGAATGGTCCTTTACTTCAGGCCGCCCGCATAGCGCGCAAGTAAGACTCAAGGGTCAACAGCAGCCAAATCTTTACGCCACGACGCGGACGTACGCCATGCAGGCGTCCGTCGAGCAGGCGTTCCAGCCACGCTCGCTCAATCAGGCCGCGCGGCGCAAGACCATCGAGCAAACGCTCGCGCGCGTAGAGCAACAGCGGTCCCTGAAACCAGCTCTCGACGGGAACCATCATGCCGCTCTTCGGGCGGTCGACGATTTCCGGCGGCAGCAAGTCGCGCACCGCTTCTTTCAACAGATATTTCTCCGACGCGCCACGCAGCTTGAGTTGCGGAGGAATGCGGAAGGCGAGCTCCACGACTTCGGGATCGAAGAGCGGCGACAGGGCCGCAACTCCGAAAGGACGGCTGACCGCTTCCACCTTATGCAGGATGTGGTGCGCGCCTTTGAAGAACACGTTGAGCGCCATCAGCTTCGTCACGAAGGTGGTCCAGCGTGGATCGGAAAAATACGGCGCGAGGCGCGCTTCAAGCGGATCGGCGCGGAGAGCGTCCTGAACGGCGGGCGTGAGCATCAGCGGCAGATCGTCGTAGCATTTCTGGTGCGCGCGAAGGTAGCTGCGCTCGCGCCCACCGCCGTAGAGCTCGGAGAGCAGCATCGGCAGGTTCTTCGGACCGCCAAAGCAAGGATCCCCGCCTTCGCCGTTGAGAACGGCGCTCACATCCTGGGACGCCGCGCGGAAAAGCAGCGCGTTCGGCACCGTGAGCGGATCGCCGATGGGATCGCCCAACATGGCAATCGACTCATCGAGATTCCGCAACACGTCGTCAGGCGAGATTTCGATCACGCGATGCTCCACGCCGCAGTGCGCCGCGACCTGCCTCCACCACCG
>CAZRND010000359.1:0-5726 GCA_964601345.1 uncultured Acidobacteriota bacterium
TTTTGCCCGATGTCGATAAATGCCGGAACGTCCGGGACCTTCGACCCCAGCGTGCGCGAAATCACCGAACCGATGTGCGGCATGGCTACCGTCTGCGGCGGCGCGTATCCGGTGTGCCAGTGGTATTGATGGCGCGAGTGCAGGATGTACCCGAGGTCGCCCGCTTGAAACGTGCGGATCAATGCGCCGCGATCCATTACGCGGGCGATGCGTTCGAGCCCTTTCGAGAAGCGGATATTGTCCACCGAGGTCGGGATGCTCGGGAAGGTGCTGAGCACGTCGGCGGGCTTGATGCCCGGCGAGTAAGGCGTGTAGCGCTTCGGATCGAACGTCTCGGTCTGCGCCATGCCTCCTGCCATCCACAAGATCACGACTGAATCGGCGGTGGGCGCGATCGCTGGCCCAGTGGGCAGTGCCAGAAGCGGCTCGCGCCCTGCGAGCGCGGCTAGAGTCGCGCCCGCCGTCGCGCCGAGGAATCCGCGGCGGGTGAACTTCGAGACAGCGTGTCTTTCTTCCCTGTTCATAGCGCCTCTTCAATAAATCAGTTGGAAATCCGGAGTCATCATGACCGACCACAGCAAATCCGCCAGCTCCGCCGGAGATCGCAGCGAGCCTTCGGCGATGTGACGCTCTTTCCCCGATGGCGCGCGGCCGAGCGCGTGCCAGAAGAGGCGGTCGACCATCTGTGTCTTTGCGGACGCCGTCAGGCTCGCAGACACAGGTGCCTCCGCGCCGACCGGCACCAGACGCTCCATGTTCGGTTCATCTTGGAAGATGAAAAATCGCGACCGCGGCTGCACGTCGTCGCGCAGGCAGGACTTCTCGATGGACACGATTCCGCGGAAGCGCGTGAAGCGCTTGCCGGAGATGTCGTAGACCATGCGCGACGGCGACATCACGCGGATGCCTGCGCCGCCCGAGCCGGTAAAGTCGATGGGACCCTCGGCGGTTCGTTCGCCCTGCACAAGAACGGGTTTCAGGTCGGCGAGTCGCGTGACGCCGCCTGGACCGACGAATTCGGCTTTGGCCCACGCCGGCGCCACGAGCTCGGGCTCGTAGGAACCGACGTCCTCCACGAGCAGCCAGAGCTTGCCGGACTTCGAAACGTCGATGTCGAAAGTGACGGGCTTCGGCTCTTCGACGCGGCCGCTGCCGCGAATCGGTCCGCTGTCGAACAGACTCGCGGGTTCGGGCGGCAACTGGCCGAGCACTTTGCGCGCGCCGCGCGAGAGCCAGTGCGTGAGCGATTCGCCGTTCACGAGCTCGAGAGCTTGCAAAGTTGTGGCGGCGCTGTTGCGCGTCGTCACTACCTGGTCGCGAATGGGACGCCCGAGCGCGCGCGTCAGCGGGCTCGACGCCACGCGCCACTCGCGCGTGTAGCGTCCTTGACGGGCGTTCTCGGGCTGGTAGACGCGCCACTCGCCCGTCATCGCACCGATGGTGTCGGCGAATTGTTCGGCGGTCATGCGGCGGATCTCCGGCCCGCGGAAGACGTACGCCGTCGCCGTCTCGCCCTTCTGCGCGACGGCCGGCATCTGGTAAGCGCGCGACGCGAGGATCGTGGAGATGAGCCGCTTGACATCGTAATCGTGCGCCGCGAAATCGCTCGCCAGCCAGTCGAGCAGCTCGGCGCTCCACGGCTCGGCGTCCATATCGTCCACCTGCTCGACGATGCCGCGTCCGAGCAGCCGCTGCCATACGCGATTCACCAGCGTGCGCGGCATGCGGCCGTTACGCGGATCGGTAAAGATCGCCGCCGCGACCGATTGCCGGTCGGCCAGCGACGCCGACGGGATGGCGCGATTCAGCTCCGGATAGAGGAAGCTTGGTTCGGCAAAAGCTCCCGTGGCGCCGTCGCAGCGATAAAGCTCCAGCTTCGGATTCGCCGAGAAATACGCCGCGAGTGCGTAGGCGTCCTTCAACTTCCAGCGGCTGATGAAGCTGTCGTGACAGGAGTTGCACTTGAGATTCACGCCGAGAAAAACCTGCGCGCTGTTCTGCGCCGCCTGCATGAACGGCGTTTGGCTGGCGTTGATGTCGCCGCGCCAGTTCACGCCTACAAGAAATCCATCGGGATCGCGCTGGACCGTTGGGTTGAGCAGCTTGTTCACAAACTGGTCGTAGCGCAGGTTCGACTTCAACGACCCGAGCAGCCACTCGGTGATGCTCTTGCGGGAGCCGGCGTAGTTCACGCCTTCATCGTTGCGCAGAAGATCGTTCCAGAAGGTGATCCAGTTCTCGGCGTACTTCTGATCGTCAGCCAGCAGTTTTTCGATGAGCCGCTCGCGCTTGTCGGGCGCACGATCGTCGAGAAACGCGTGCAATTCTTCGGGAGTCGGAAGAAACCCCCAGGTGTCGAGATAGACGCGACGCGCGAAGATGGCGTCGGGCGCCGGCTTCGGCTCGGCGATCCCGTGTTTGGCGAAATAAGCGGCCGTGAAGCGATCGACGGGAGCCGTCCATGTCTTCCATTCGGCGTTCGGAACCGCAGGTTGCGAGAGCGCGAGCGGCGGTTCCCATCGCGCCTGCGCGACGGCGGACGTGGGCGTCTGGCGCGCGCCCTGATCGATCCATTCGCGAATGGTTTTGATGTCGGCGGCCGAAAGCGGATCCATGCCGAAGGGCATGGCCGGTTGCACTTCCCCGGTGATGCGCCGGACCAGCAGGCTCATCGCGCTGCTGCCCGGTTTCACCGCGGCGCCTGTGCGCCCGCCTTGCAGCACTGCGGAGTAAGTGGCCAGCGCGAGCCCGCCCGAGCGTTTCTCCTCGCTATGGCAGGCGAGACACCGCAGGGCAAGAATGGGATGGACCTGCTTCGCGTAATCCACTTGCGCGAGCGCGGACGCCGCGAGCGCCAGCCACGCCGCGCTAAACCTTGCGCTAAACTTTGCGAAGCTTGCTGACACGTCCCACCTCCACCCACTCCACGACGAAGATATTTCCCTCGTGGTCGAAGCAGGCACTGTGCGGAGCGATGAACTTGCCCGGGGTGAAGCGATCGCGCGCTTCCTTGCGGGTTTGCCGCCAGTTGCTCGCCGAATCGTCACCCAGGTGCGTGATGACCTGGAAGTTGCGATCCATTAACGTGACGCGCGCGCCAAGATCGGGCACCACGACGTCGCCGTTGCGAAAGAACCCGAAATGGCACGGCAGGGTCGTGCCGGAGATGAAATCCTCATGGGCGCCGTCGAGTGTCATCCGCTGGATTCGATTGTTGGTCCGATCGGCGATAACGAGCAGGGGCTTCGAGCCGCGAACGTCCATAATGAGGCCGTGCGGGCAATCGAGCTTCCCTGCTTCCTTGCCCTTGCCTCCAAACGCCCGGATGTAGTCGCCCCTGCCGTTGTATTGCAGGATGTAGCTCGATCCGTACCCGTCCGCCACATAGAGGTCGTCGTTCCCCGCAACGGCCAGGTTCGTTGGACTGTACTTAGGCTTCTTGCCGTCGGGACCCGGTTGGTATGCTTCCGAGACGTCGGGATAACCGAGCGTGAAAACTTGCTCGCCGTCGAGCGTGGCTTTCATGACCAGCCCGCGCTGCGTGTCGCAGAGATACAGAAATTCCCGGCTGCCTTCTATGCGGATATGCAACCCGTGCGCGCCGCCCTTGAATTCCTTGCCCCAGGACTTGATGAACTTGCCCTTGGCATCGAACACCACCATGCTGTCGCTCGATTCGCTCGCGGCGTTGACGGTGTGGTGGATGTAGATGCGTCCTTGCGAATCTTCGCAGACGCCGTGGGTGTTGCCGTACTTGATGCCGGCGGGCAGCTCGCCCCAATCGTGCGTGACTTCGTAAGTGTGGTCGCCCTGGCCGATCACTGGCTTGGCCGAGCCGGACTTGTTTTGGGCGCCCAGAATGACAGGCGCCGCCATCGCCGCCAGAAACCTTCTCCGCGTGGGCCTCATGAGGAGAGTGTACATCAAGATTTCACGGGAAGAATCACTCGAAACTCCGATCCCGAGCCTGGCGTGCTGTGGACGACAATCTCACCCCCATGGCGCGTGGCAAGCCATTGCGCGATGGCCAGGCCGAGTCCCGCGCCTCCGGTCTTGCGAGAGCGGTCCTTCGCGGCGCGATAGAAACGATCGAAGATATGCGCCTGATCCTCCTGGGAAATTCCGGCGCCAGTGTCGCGGACAGCGATGGCGGCCTTGCCTTGCGCCACTTCCATCCGCACGGCGATCTCTCCGCCGCGCGGCGTGTACTTGATGGCATTGTCCACCAGGATGAAGATTAGCCGCCGCAAGGCGTCGCCGTCGCCCGAGACCGTGCACTCCGCAGGCTGGCTGGTTTCGAGGCGCAGCCCGGCGGCGTCGGCCATCAAGTGCATCTCGTCCTCGGCGTCGCGCAAACATGCGGCGAGATCTACGGGCTCAAAGACGAGTCCGTCCGATCCGGCATCGGCGCGAGCGAGCAGAAGCAGGTCGTCGATCAACCGCGAGGTCCTCTCGCTTTCTTTCAGGATCGAGTCCCACGCCTTGATGTGCTCTTCCGGAGCGCGCGGCTTCGCTCGCGTGACCTCGGCGGTGGTGCGCATGATGGCCAGCGGCGTTCGCAATTCGTGCGAAGCGTTGGCGGTGAATTGCGTCACGCGCTCGAAGGCCGCCTCGAGACGCGCGAGGGCGCGGCCGGACATCCAGTAGCCGCCCGCCGACGCGAGCAGCAGAAGCAACGGCGCAGTCAGCACAATGGCCCAAGTAAATTCGCTCAGCAGATCTTCGAAGACATCCATCGGGATGCCGATCTGCGCCACACCGCCTTCCGCAGCCGTGGAAAGGACGCGGAAACGCCTGCTGTCCGCCGACACGGTCTCGGTGATTCCTTCCGGCAGTTTGTCCCAAGACTCTGTGCCCGCGGACGCGAAGAGCTTCTTCCCGCCCGCGACCACAATGCGGATTTGCGCGCCGTCAGGACTGGTCTGCTCCTTCATCTCTTCGGCAAGCTCAGGAAGATTGTTGCGGTCGATCTCGAGAAACTGTCGCACCACCACCATGCGCGAGCGCAGTTCTTTGTCGGCGGTCTTGTAAATGCTGGCGCGCAGAGCGAGCCAGATGCCCGCGCCGGCCACGACAAACGTCGCCGCCAGGATGAAGGCATACCAGGCCGTGAGCCGGAGTTTGAGCGGTCGCGCGTTCATACCTGCTCCCGAAGAATGTATCCGTAGCCGCGCAACGTCTGGATCAGTTTGCGCGAGTGGCCGCGGTCGACCTTGTCGCGCAGCAGCTTGATGAATGCGTCCACGGTATTGAGCTCCACGTCTTCATCGAAGCCCCACACGGCTTCGATGATCGCGGCGCGCGACGCGGCGCGTCCCACGCGCCGCATCAAGTGTTCGAGCAGGCGAAATTCGGTGGCGGTGAGCGCGATGGGCCGTCCCGCGCGCGCCACCTGCCGCGCGGCGGGATCGAGCGTGAGATCGTCCACCTGCAGCACGGGCACCTGCGGATGCGCCGCGCGGCGCGCGAGCGCCCGCAGGCGGGCCAGCAGCACCTTCAGCGCGAAGGGCTTCACCAGGTAATCGTCAGCGCCGGAGTCGAGTCCCTTCACTATGTCGGCCGGAGCGTCGCGCGCGGTCAACATGAGAATCGGCACCTGGTTCCCTTCCGCGCGCAAGCGGCGCGAGACCTCAAACCCGTCCATGCCGGGCATCATCACGTCGAGCACCACGGCATCGAAGGCCGTGGTCTTCAGCGCCGCCAGACCTTCGCGCCCGTCCTGCGCG
>CAZRND010000360.1:0-809 GCA_964601345.1 uncultured Acidobacteriota bacterium
CTGGCGTTCTTTGTTCTCGAAGCGAAATTTCTCAGCCATGGAATCCTGGCCGCGGGCGGAATCGTCTCTCTGGTGCTGGGCTCTCTGATTCTGGTGAATTCGCCGATGCCCGAATTGCGGATCCAACTGCCTACGGCTTTGGCCGTAGCCGTGCCGCTCGGATTGATCACCGTATTCCTGCTGCGGCTGGCGCTGCAGTCGATGAAAGCGAAAGTCGTCACCGGCGCGGCCGGGATGCTCGACGAGGTAGGCACGGTGCGCGAAGCCCTAGCGCCCGAAGGGAAAGTCTTCGTGCATGGCGAAATCTGGCGGGCCACCAGCCCGGTGAATGTGCCGGCGGGAACGGACGTCCGCGTGCGAGCGGTCGAAGGACTGCGGCTGCGCGTGGAACCCGTTCACAAGGAGTAGGAGACGACTTATGCCCTTTGAATTCTCGACCATTGTCATCGTCATCGTCGCGCTGTGGGTATTCAGTTGCATCCAGATTCTTCGCGAGTATGAGCGGGGCGTCGTCTTCCGTCTCGGCCGGCTGCTGCCCGATGCCAAAGGGCCCGGACTGGTGCTGGTCTTCAAGCCCATCGATCAAATCCTGCGAATCTCCTTGCGCGTCGGGCCGCAGGAACGACTCGATTTCCATGCCAAACTAACCGAGGCCCGCCAGAAACGTCAAGGAGCGGAAGAGATCCAGAGACTGCGGCAAGAAATGGTGAACCGGCTGACAAAGGTTCAATCGGGAGTCCCGCAGCGCGACCTGGACGAGGCGCGCCTGTCGCTGGTCGAAGCCCAGACGCAGCTGGCATCCGCTCGGG
>CAZRND010000360.1:819-5658 GCA_964601345.1 uncultured Acidobacteriota bacterium
ACCATGGACGTGCCGGCGCAGGACGTCATCACGCGCGACAACGTCACCGTGAAAGTTAACGCCGTGATCTATTTCCGCGTCATCAACCCCAACTTCGCCGTGGTCAAGGTGGAAAACTACCGCTACGCCATCTCGCAGGTGGCGCAGACCACGCTGCGGAGCGTGCTCGGCGAAGTGGAGCTCGACGAGTTGCTCTCGCAGCGCGAAAAACTGAACGAGCGCCTGCAGAGCATCCTCGATGCCGATACCGAGCCGTGGGGCATCAAGGTCACCAAGGTCGAAGTGAAGCAGGTGGACCTGCCCGAATCAATGCAGCGAGCTCTCGCCAAGCAGGCCGAGGCCGAGCGCGAGCGCCGCGCCAAGATCATCCACGCCGAGGGCGAAGCGGCCGCCGCCGAGAAACTGGCACAGGGCGCGGCCGTCATGGCCCAGCAGCCCGTGGCCATCCAGCTTCGTTACCTGCAAACGCTCACCGAGATTGGCGTCGAGAAAAACACCACCATCGTCTTCCCCTTGCCCATGGACATCCTGAAGGGGCTCATGCACTGGGCCGAGGAGAAGAAGTAGGAGATCATGCCGAAGACTGACGACGGGCAATACGAACTGATTCTGGAGAACCGGCAAGTTCTGGTGATCTTCTTTGTCGCCGCCATCCTGTGCGGCGTCTTCTTTGCTCTGGGGTTCATCGTCGGGAAGAACACCGGCGGAGCGTACACGCCTCCGTCGCAGAAGACTGCTTCGGCTGTTCCGGAAGGCGACGGAAAAAAGAGCGCTCTGGCCCCGGCCGAATCGAAGCCCGCCGCAGATCCATCCGCCACGCCTGCCGTGCCGGCGACGTCGCCGGCGGAAACAGCCGCGGCTAAAACGCCTCCCGTCGAAACAGCCGCGCCTCCTACGCAGCCGGTTAACGAGCCGCCTCCCGCGGCGAAGCCCGCTGCCGATCCGGCCATCACGCTACAGGTTGCGGCGCTGAGCAAGAAGGAAGACGCCGACGCGATGGTGGCGCTGCTCAAGCGAAAGAATTTTCCGGTGACACTCGCTCCGGGAACCACCGACAAACTCTTCCACGTGCAAGTAGGTCCGTTTTCCGCTCTGAAAGAAGCTGAGGCCGTCAAGGCCCGGCTCGAGAACGAAGGCTTCAAGCCGATGGTCAAGCGCTGATGCTCCCGCACTGGGCGCAGCGCCCGCACACGAATTGGGAAGCTCTGCACGTCATCAAAACCGGTCTCCGCGAACGGCGCTTGCACACGGTCTGTGAATCGGCGCGCTGCCCGAACATCCAGGAGTGCTTTGGCCGCGGATCGGCGACGTTCATGATCCTGGGCAACACGTGTACCCGCAGCTGCGGATTCTGTTCCGTGCCGCGGGGGCGCGGAGAAATCCTCGACGCCGAGGAGCCGGAAAATGTCGCCGACATGGCGGCGCGCCTGGGACTGCGCTATGTCGTCATCACCAGTGTGAACCGCGACGATCTTTCCGATGGCGGCGCGCATCACTGGGTCCGCACGGTCGAAGCCGTGAAGCGCCGCTTGCCGCAGGCCCGCGTCGAGGTGCTCACGCCGGATTTTTGCGGCAACCTCGATTCGGTGCGCGCGGTGCTCGACGCGCGCCCGCACGTCTTCAACCACAACCTGGAGACGATCCCGCGCCTCTATCGTCACGTGCGGCCGCAGGCAAATTACCGGCAATCCCTCGACGTGCTCGCCTTCGCCAAACGGCATTCGTCCGATACGCTGACCAAGTCCGGAATCATGGTCGGACTCGGCGAGACCCGGGCCGAGGTCGAGCAGGTGCTGCGCGATCTCCGCGCGAGCGACTGTGACGTCGCCACGATCGGCCAGTATCTGCAGCCGACGCGCCGCCATCTTCGCGTGGAAGCGTACGTCGAGCCGGCAGAGTTCGAACACCTTCGCGAGTACGGAATGGGCATCGGATTCCGCAACGTCTTCAGCGGGCCTCTGGTGCGCAGTTCCTACATGGCCGATGTTGTTTCCGCCTAGTGCGCAAGAACAATCCCTTCGCGATTGCCGCGCTCTCCGGTTTTCTGCTGATCCTTACGTTTCCTAAGCCCGATCTTGCGCCGCTCGCCTGGATCGGCATCGTGCCGATCACGCTCGCTGCACTGGACGAGCCCAAGCGCGGCCGCCGCTTCCTGCTCGGGTGGACGGCGGGCGTGATCTTTTTTCTGGGAACCTGCTCCTGGTGCTTCGACGTGATGAAGGATTTCGGCAAGCTCAGTTTTCTCGAAGCATCGGGCGTCCTGGCCGCCATGGTCGCGGGACTCGCCGTGTACTGGGGAATCTTCTCGCTCGCCCTTCCCGCGGCGACGGGCGGTGCGAGCGGAGCGCCCTGGCGCGTGATCCTCGGAACCGCGTCGCTCTGGACCGCCACAGAGTACGCTCGCGGTCACATCTTCATCGGATTTCCCTGGCTCTTCCTCGGATACGCCACAACCGATCATCTGTTGCCGGCGCAACTCGCGGCCTACACGGGCGTCTATGGCCTCTCTTTTCTTGTGGCCGCATTCAACGCCTGCGTGTGTCTGGTAATCCGAAATCCGACGCGCGCTTGGGGGATGCGCCTCGCTGTCTGCTTCCTGGTGCTGGCAGCCTTGTCCGGCGGCGGACTTCTTATCGGCAAAGAGCCGTCTCCGGAATCCGCTTACCTTATGCAGCCCGACTTGCCCGTGGACCTCGCCCCTTACCAGGAACGCGAACGGTTTCCGGACATGGAGTCGCGTCTCGTCTCCGCCTATGCGCGCAACCGCTCGCAATCGGGACTCGTGATCTGGCCGGAGACGCCGGGATCGTTTTACTACGATACCGATCCGTTTCTGCGAAGTTACCTCGGGCGCCTGGCGGCGGAGACCGCCAGCCATCTCGTCTCGAACGCCGTCACCTTTGAGGATGCGGCGCGACTTCGTCCTTTCAACTCCGCGGTCATGATCTCGCCGGAGGGAAAGCGTCTCGGCAAATATGATAAAATCGAGCTGGTTCCGTTCGGAGAGCACGTCCCTTATTCTCACTTCTTTTCTTTTGCCGGGAAATTGACGTCGGAAGTGGGTGACTTTGTTCCGGGACACGACTACACGGTTCTTCCGGGACCGGGCCAGAGCGGAGTGGGCGTGCTGATCTGTTACGAAGCCGGCTTCCCGGAGCTGGCGCGACGGATTGCGGAACGCGGCGCGCAGGTTCTGGTGAACATCTCGAACGATGGATGGTTCGGCAACTCTCCGGCGCGCCAGCAGCATCTGTTGATGGCCCGCATGCGGGCCATCGAGACGAACCGCTGGTTGCTGCGAGCCACCAATGACGGGATCACCGCGGTGATCGATCCGCGGGGCCGCGTGACCGGTGCGTTTCCGGAAGGCCGGACCGGCGTTTTCGTGGCGCCCTACGGTTTGCGGACGCGGCAAACGTTGTACACTCGTTGGGGAGACTGGTTCGCGTACTTGTGCATAGCCGCGGCGGTGGCCCTCACGGCATACGGCGGATTTTATGATCGAAGAACTACAACGTAGTTTCGACGCTCTCAAGGAAAAAGCCGGAGAGGTGCGGAGGTTTCTTTGACGCACCCGCGCGTCTCCGCGAATTAGCGGAGACCGACAAGCTGGTCTCCGCGCCGGATTTTTGGTCGAATCCCGCACAATCCCAAAAGGTGATGCAGGCCCGCAAGCGCCTGCAGGAGTTCATCGACGCCGACGGCCGTCTGGTGACCTCGGTCTCGGACCTCGAGACGCTTTTCGAGCTGGGGCGCGAAGGCGAGAACGTTTCCGCCGACATCACCCGGGAGCTTCCCGCGCTCGAAGAACAGGTGCGGACGCTCGAGATCCGCGTGCTGCTCAAGGGCGAGCACGACGCCCGCAACGCCATCGTCACCATCCATCCGGGCGCGGGCGGCACCGAGTCGCAGGACTGGGCCCAGATGCTCCTTCGCATGTACCTGAAGTGGGCGGAGCGCCGGAATTTCAGCGCCGTCATCAACGACGAGCAGAGCGGGGAAGAGGCGGGCATTAAGTCCGCGACCTTTACCGTCAGCGGTGACAACGCCTACGGCCTGTTGCAGTCGGAGATCGGCGTGCACCGCCTGGTGCGCATCTCCCCATTCGACCAGGCCGCGCGGCGGCACACGTCCTTCGCTTCCGTCTTCGTCTCACCGGAAATCGACGAGAGCATCGAGATCGAGATCCGTCCGGAAGACCTGCGGATCGATACGTTCCGTGCGGGCGGGCCCGGAGGCCAGCATGTCAACATGACCGATTCGGCCGTTCGAATCACGCACCTGCCGACGCGCACCGTGGCGCAATGTCAGAGCGAGCGCTCTCAGCACAAGAACCGTGATGTGGCGATGAAGCTGCTGCGCTCCCGCCTCTTCGAGTTGGAGCTGGAAAAGAAACGCGAGGCGACCCGGCGCATCGAGGACAGCAAGCTGGAGATCAACTTCGGCAGCCAGATCCGTTCCTACACGCTCCATCCTTATCAGTTGGTGAAGGACCACCGGACCAAGACCGAGGCCGGCGACGTGAACAGAGTTCTCGATGGCTACCTGGACCCGTTCATCCGCAGTTATCTTATAAACAGGGCTGCTTAATATTGTATTAAAACAGTCTGATATGGTACTGTATCGTAACTATGCGACAGAGACGTGGCAATAAACTGACGGATATTGAACGAGAATTGCTGCACTTGATCGCCCTCGGGCATACCAATCGCGAGATCGCCCTGAGAATCGGGCGCACCGATACGGCCGTGAAAGCCCTATTGCAGCGCATGTACCAGCGCTAATGGGTCCCCAACCGGGCCGCCCTGGTTTCCCCCCCCAGGTCCCGGCAAAACCCAA
>CAZRND010000361.1:0-5644 GCA_964601345.1 uncultured Acidobacteriota bacterium
GATCGTCGCCGACGCGGCGAGTCACGCGCTCCCGATCGAGATATTCGAGCAGAGGAATGGCGTACTTCCGGGTGATGCCGGTGAGGTCCTTGAAAGTCCCGACGTTCAACTGCGTGCTTCGCCTCTTGTAGTCGGCCAGCGTGGCGCGGAGTTTCTCAAGCGCCGTGCGATGAAAGACCAAATCGGTGGTGACGCGAACAAGTTCCTTGTCCTTCAGAAGGAGTTGCAGGATCTTCTGTGCGCGCAGGGCCTCGACGGGCAACCGAGCGAGCACTTCCTTGACGCTCGGAACGGTGAGGCCCGCGGACTCGAAGGCTGCGGCGATCTGTTGTTTGGCGCGACTCTCGTCGTCGTTCAGCACAACTTCGCGGCCGGCAAGACGAATGATCTCTCCGGCGACTTCCAGTTTGCCGTCGCGGACCAGGCGTGCGAGGGCGGCGTTGAAGACAACGGCATGCGGTCCCGGAAGAACTTTCTCGATCAATGCTTCGCGAGCCATCCCGCGCGCCAGCGGATTCGCTCCGTGAAAGCGCTGTACCTCGTTCAGCATCGCGTCCAGAAGCCCCGCGAACCGTATCTTGTGCACGAGCACGAGCGGCGATTCAGCCACAACTTCCGCATGCCGCGCGGCTTGTTGGAGTTCCTCGGCGGTCCATCCGGTGCGCGCCAGGAGACTCGGACCATCGACGCCTCCGGGAGCTTCATCGAGCAGGGCCAGTAGAATCTCGTCGCGACTTCCCTTCTCCAAGACGCTCAGGAACGGGCCGGGATCCTCTGCGGAGCGATGGCGCGGCGCCTGATTGTCGAGGACGACTCCGCCCGCGATGGTGAGCATCGGGGAGAATTGCCGCAGGATAAAGCGGTCGCCGGGCAGCAGCAACGTCGCGTCGCGCAGACGGAGTTGCACATAGCCCTGCGTGCCGGGCGCCATGGTTTGCTTGCCGTTCAGCAAGAGCGCTTCGGCAATCGTCTCGGCCGCTCCGGAGTGAAAGTGAACGGGCGCGCGATTCTTCAGCGCCTTCGCGGAAGGCAGCAGCGTGAGGCGCGTGTCCAGGCGCACGGCGGGACGGAATCGATCGGGCTCGGCGAGGACCATTCCGCGATCCACTTCGGCAACCTCGATGCCCACCAGGTTGATCGCGGTTCGCTGCCCGGCCCTCGCGGTTTCTTCTTTCTGATTGTGGGTTTGAATGCCGCGCACTCGAAGGCGCCTTCCCGCGGGATAAAGGGCCACCTCGTCGTCTTTGCGCAACGAGCCGGCGATCATGGTGCCCGTGACGACGGTCCCGAATCCCTTCATGACGAAAGCACGATCGATCGGCAGCCGGAACGGCTTGACCGCGTCCTTCGGCGCGACCTCGAGCGCCAGACGGCGCAGCTCGGAGGAAAGAACATCGAGGCCGTCGCCTTTTGTCGCGCTGACCGGAACGATCGAAGCTCCCGCCAAAAATGACCCGGCCAGAAACTCTTCCACTTCAAGCTTCACGAGATCTTGAATCGCGGACTCTACCAGATCGCACTTGGTGAGCGCAACGACGCCGGCCTTGACGCCGAGCAGGCGGCAGATGTCGAAGTGCTCGCGCGTCTGCGGCTTGATCGATTCATCCGCGGCCACGACGAACAGGACCAGGTCAATGCCGCCGGCGCCCGCCAGCATGTTCTTGACGAAGCGCTCGTGACCCGGCACATCGACAAACCCGACGCGGACGTCGGGGAAATCGAGATGCGCGAAGCCGATGTCGATGGTGATGCCGCGGCGCTGTTCCTCTTCCCAGCGGTCGGGGTCCGTGCCGGTGAGCGCTTTGACCAGGGAGCTTTTGCCGTGATCGATGTGACCAGCGGTGCCGATGATGACCGATTTCATGAACCAGATCTACGAAATCAAGGCGGCGCTGATTTCTTCTTCGACTTGATGAGCGGCGGCGACGGGATCGGCGGCGGCAGTGATGGGCCGGCCGACGACCAGATAGTCCGCGCCCGCGGCGATCGCTTCGGCGGGCGTGGCGATGCGCTTCTGATCGTCCGGCGCGGCAGCCCAGCTTGGACGGATCGCCGGCGCGAGCAGGATAAAGTCGGGACCGAAGTTCCGTCGCAGCGCGGCGCCCTCGCGCGGCGATGCGACCACG
Organism: uncultured Acidobacteriota bacterium; assembly: GCA_964601345.1. Taxonomy (GTDB): domain Bacteria; phylum Acidobacteriota; class Terriglobia; order JAJPHL01; family JAJPHL01; genus CAZRND01. The sequence continues at coordinate 2,127 of CAZRND010000361.1, forward strand.
CCGTCGAGACCGGCTTGTTGGGCCGACTCGGCAAGACGCAGAACGTCGTCTTCCGTGGCGGGAAGGCTGGTGAGGATTGTCACTGCGAGGACCTTGATCCCCGGACGCACGGCACGCGCGGCGTGCACGGCAGAGCGCATCATCTCAACGCCGCCCGCGGCATGGACATTGAAGACTTCGACGCCAAGACGGGCCGCACCGCGAGCGGCAGCGGCGACAGTACGCGGAATATCGTGGAACTTCAGGTCGAGAAAGACGCGCGCCCCACGCCCGACTAGGGCCTGAACACACGCTGGTCCTTCGGCGAGGAAGAGCTCGCTTCCCACTTTGAAGAGTCCGGCGTGCCCGTGCAGGCGCTCGTACATGTCGCGAGCTTGTCCGAGCGAAGGATAGTCGAGAGCGATAGCCAGCCGTTCCGACGGGGAGATGCCCATACGGCGATTCTACCCTAATTTCGAGAGTAGGACGCGCGGCGGAGCGATGCCGTTTGGACCACCGGCAACGGTTCGATGCGGACGTTCACGCGTCCACGGCGGACCATGGCCAGTTTCTCGGCTGCTCCGAAGGAAAGATCGATCGTTGACGTGAAAACCCACGGACCGCGGTCGTTGATGCGCACGACCACGGACTTCTGGTTTTCCAGATTGATCACCCGCACCCGGGTGCCGAGCGGCAGGTCGCGATGAGCGGCGGTGAGATCGTACATGTTGTAGATCTCGCCGCTGGCCGTCTCGCGGCCGTGAAACTCAAAGCCATACCAGGTGGCGGCGCCTTCGGAGAGGTCGGGAACAGTGACGCCAGTCGTATTCAGATGTATGGGCGCAGCGGCGGGAACTGCCATCAGTACGGCAGTTCCTATAGCCGCGGCGCTTTTAATCGCCTTGGTCAAGTTGTTCTCCAGGAAACAGAATCCGCAGAAGATGCGGGACCCACTAGCACCATTCATTTTATCACAGAAGTTCTTGCGGGCAAGGCGCTTGGTGCGCTAATGTGAGATATCAAATGAGCCACTCGAACGGCGACTCATCGTTACCCGTTGTCCTGACCATCGCAGGTTTCGATCCCTCCGGCGGCGCCGGAATGGCCGCCGACCTGAAGACTTTTGCCGCGCACAACTGCTACGGCATCGCTGCGATTACTGCGATGACTGTGCAGAACACCGCCGGCGTGAGCCAGGTAGACGTGGTCTCCGGAAAGATCCTGGCGCAAACGCTGCAAGCTCTGGCGGACGATATTGCGCCCGCGGCGATCAAGATCGGCATGCTGGGCAGCGTCGAAAACGTGCGCGTGGTGGTCGCCAGCCTTCAGAAGCTGACGGGCATTCCCGTGGTTCTCGATCCAATCATGAAGTCTTCGAGTGGAGCGGCTTTGCTCGACGAGAAAGGCATCAAGGAGATGCGGACTCACTTGATGCGGCTCTCCGCCGTGGTCACGCCGAACTTGGACGAAGCCGCCGCTCTGACCGGCTCGCCGGTCACGAGCCTGGAGGAGATGAAGCGGGCGGCCAGCGACCTGGTGGCCGCCGGCGCGCCCGCCGTCATCATTACCGGCGGACATCTGGATCGTCCGCTCGACGTGCTCTACGACGGCTCGGAACATACCGTGCTGCCTGGAGAGCGAATCAAGAATGGGCACACACACGGAACGGGATGCGCTTTCTCGTCCGCCGTCGCGGCGAATCTAGCCTTGGGACGAAGCCTGCACGACTCCGCCGTGCTTGCGAAAGCATACGTGGCGAAAGCAATTGAGAAGGGATTCTGCATCGGCTCCGGCCAAGGCTCGCCCAACCACCTGTTCCGCCTGCAGCAGAAAGAGCCGCCTCGCTCCGTTGGGGCAGAGCCGCATCACATGAACGCGGGACACCGCTAGGTCAGACGCGCCGCCAGGCCACTTTTCCACCGACAATAGCAGCTTCGGGTCCGCCACGGAAATTCCTGCCATCGAAGGGCGTGTTGCGGCTGCGCGAGAGGCTCTTGTTGGCGTCGAAAGTCCAGGCCCGCTCGATTGAGAAGAGCGTCAGATCGGCATGTGAACCCGGCGCGAGCGTGCCACGACCTTCGAGGCCAACAATCCGCGCGGGGTTCGTGGCAAAGAGGGCGACGAGCCGGGAGAGATTCACGCGACCCGTGTGGTAGAGGCGTTCGAGGGCCAGACCCAGGGCTGTCTCGAGGCCGGTGATTCCGAATGGGGCAAGGTCGAACTCCTGCATCTTCTCGCTTCCCGGATGCGGAGCATGGTCGGTAGCGATGGCGTCCACCGTGCCGTCGGCGAGACCCGCGAGCATCGCCTCGACGTCGGGGCGCGAGCGCAACGGAGGCTTCATCTTGTAATTGGTGTCGTAGTTCTGGATGTCTTCGTCGCACAGAGTGAAGTGATGCGGCGTGACTTCGCAAGTCACTTTCAGCCCGCGGCGTTTTGCTTCGCGAACCAAATCGAGCGAGCGCGCCGTAGAGAGATGCGCCACATGGAACCGCGCGCCCGTTTGTTCAGAAAGCAGGACGTCGCGGGCCACCATCACGTCTTCAGACGAGCCGGGAATCCCGCGCAGGCCGAGGCGCGTGGAGTGCGCTCCTTCATGCATCTGGCCGCCCTTCGATAGCGTGAGGTCCTCGGCGTGCTCGATGAGCACCAGATCGAAGGCCAGCGAGTATTCCATCGCATGACGCATCATGCCGCCGCTCATCACCGGTCGTCCATCGTCCGAGAGGCCGACGATGCCGGCCCGGCGCATCGCTCCGATCTCGGACAGGCGCTCCCCCTGGCTGGCGCGTGAAATCGCGCCAATGGGAAAAACGTTCACCGGCGCGACCTGGGCGGCCGTCTGGAAAATGAATTGCGTCACGGCGGCATTGTCGTTGACCGGATCGGTGTTGGGCATGCAGCAGATCGACGTGAACCCGCCCGCCGCGGCGGCCTTCGCGCCGGTCTCGATCGTCTCGGCGTGCTCGTTGCCCGGCTCGCGGAGGTGCACGTGAAGATCGATGAATCCCGGCGCGACGATCAAGCCCGTCGCATCGAAGATGCCGACTCCCAGCGCCTCCAGATTCTTTCCCACTTGGGCGATGCGGCCATGCTGGATGAGCACGTCGGCTGTGGAATCAAAGTTCTGCGACGGATCGATGACTCGCCCGTTTTTGATCAGCATAGGTCCGGCGCCTCGGGCGGTCCGATCAAAAGGTCCATCACCGCCATGCGGACCGCAATGCCGTTCTCCACTTGGTTCAGGATCACAGAGCAGGAGGAATCCGCCACCTCCGAGGAAATCTCGCGTCCGCGATTGATGGGCCCGGGATGGAGAATCAAGGCGTCGGGCTTGGCCAGCTTCATGCGTTCGGCATTCAGCTGATAAAGCAGGATGTAGTCGTTCTGCGACAGTGAAGGTTCGTGTAGTCGCTCGGTTTGCACGCGAAGAACGATGATGACGTCGGCGTCTTCGAGGGCCTCTTCCACGCGGTAAACGCAGCGAACCGGCGTTCCCGGAGGACCGATCTGTTCGAGCTCCCGCGGAACCCACATGG
>CAZRND010000362.1:0-5642 GCA_964601345.1 uncultured Acidobacteriota bacterium
TGTTGCGGCTCCTTCCCCTGTTCGCGGCCGTTGACCGTTTTGGATCCTATGTGCAGCTGGTGGATGCACGGCGAGCCGATATTGCTGGTCATGATGATGACCACGTTCTTGAAATCGACGGTGCGTCCCTTGCCGTCGGTCAGGCGGCCGTCCTCGAGAATCTGCAGCAAGGCGTGAAAGACGTCGGGATGCGCCTTCTCGACTTCGTCGAACAGCACCACGCAATAGGGCCGGCGCCGAACGTGTTCGGTCAACTGCCCGCCCTCTTCGTATCCCACATATCCGGGAGGCGCGCCGATCATGCGCGCCACCGAGTGCTTCTCCATGTACTCGCTCATGTCGATGCGGATCATGGCCCGCTCGTCGTCGAAAAGAAATTCGGCCAGGGCCCGCGCGAGCTCGGTCTTTCCAACGCCCGTGGGACCAAGGAAGATGAAGCTGCCGATCGGACGGCGCCCATCGGCGAGTCCCGCGCGGCTACGGCGCAGCGCGTTCGAGACTTTCTCGAGCGCTTCTTCCTGTCCAATGACGCGGTGCCGCAGGCGTTCTTCCATGTGCACCAGCTTGGCCTTCTCGCCTTCGAGCATGCGCGTCACCGGGATGCCGGTCCACTTGGCGACGATGCGGGCGATGTCCTCTTCCTCCACCTGGTCTTTGAGCAGGCGGGCGGCTTTCTGCTGTTCGAGCTCGGCGTTGGCCGCGGCCATTTCTTTTTCCACCGACACCAGCTTGCTGTAGCGGATTTCCGCTACCTTTTCGAGGTTGCCCTCGCGCGTGGCCTTCTCTTCTTCGAGCTTCAAGGCCTCGATCTGCTGCTTGAGTTCTCCGGCGCGCGTGATCACGCTCTTTTCGCGCGACCAGCGGTCGCGCAGACGGGAGACTTCGCCGCGCAGGCGGCTGCGCTCTTCCTCGATGGCGCGCAAGCGCTCGCGCGAGCCGGCGTCCGATTCCTTCGAGAGCGCCTGATGCTCGATTTCGAGCTGTGTGAGGCGGCGCTCGGCTTGGTCGATTTCGACCGGCACCGAGTCGATCTGGATTTTCAGTGAAGCGGCGGCCTCGTCCATCAGGTCGATGGCCTTGTCGGGCAAAAAGCGATCGGCAATGTAGCGGTGCGAAAGAGTCACGGCGGCGACGACCGCGGCGTCTGTGATACGCACGCCGTGATGCGTCTCGTACTTTTCCTTGAGTCCGCGCAGGATGGCGATGGCGTCCTCGACCGCGGGCTCGCCAACCATGACGAGTTGGAAGCGGCGTTCGAGCGCGGCATCCTTCTCGATGTACTTCTTGTATTCGTTGAGCGTGGTGGCGCCGACGGCGCGCAGCTCCCCGCGGGCCAGCGCCGGCTTGAGCATGTTCGAGGCGTCGATGGCGCCTTCGGCGGCGCCCGCGCCGACCAGCGTGTGCAGCTCGTCGATGAACAGGACGATGCTGCCCTGCGATTCGTGAATTTCCTTGAGGACCGCCTTCAGGCGTTCCTCAAACTCGCCGCGGAACTTCGCGCCCGCGATCATCGCGCCCAGGTCGAGAGCAACGAGGCGCTTGCGCTTGAGGGTTTCGGGCACGTCGCCCGAAACCATGCGCTGCGCGAGCCCCTCGGCGATGGCCGTCTTTCCGACGCCCGGCTCGCCGATGAGCACAGGATTGTTCTTGGTGCGCCGCGAGAGGACCTGGATCACGCGGCGGATCTCTTCGTCGCGGCCGATTACCGGATCAAGCTTGCCCTTGCGCGCCAGATCGGTAAGGTCGCGCGCGTAGCGCTCGAGAGCCTGGTAGGTGGCTTCGGGATTCTGCGACGTCACGCGCTGCGATCCGCGGACCGCGGCCAGTCCCTTGAGGATCGCCTCGTGGTTGGCGCGATTGCGGCTGAGAATCTGCTCGGCGGGATCGCCGCCGTTGAGTCCCGCGATGGCCAGGAAAAGATGCTCGGTGGAAATGTACTCGTCCTTGAAGTGCTCCGCTTCTTTCTCCGCTTCCATGAAGACTTGGTTCAGCGCCGGCGACACGAACATCTGACCGTCGCCGCCCTGCACTTGCGGGAAAAGGCCCAGGGCCCGCTCGGCTTCCGTGAGAAGAGCATCGGGTGCGACACCGAGCTTCTCGAGCACCGGCTGGACCACGCCGTCGGGCTGGCCGGCGAGCGCCACCAGCAGGTGAAGCGGGAGCACGTGTTGGTGCTGGTGCTGCGCCGCTACTTGCTGCGCCTGCTGGATGGCCTCCTGGGCCTTCAACGTAAATCGGTCGAAGCGTATCATCGAGCCTCTTCTACTATCTTACGCGGCCTTCGGCTGCGTGACGGTCACCTTGATCTGCTTGGGGCGAGCTTCCTCGCGCTTCGGCAGGGTGATGTTCAGCACGCCGTTGTCGTATGCGGCTTCGATTTTCTCCGCATTCACCGTGTTCGGCAAGGTGAAGGTGCGCGCGAAGGCGCCATAAGTGCGCTCCACGCGGTTGTAGTTGTCGCCATTCACCGCCTTCTCGAACTTGCGCTCGCCCTGCACGGTCAGCGTGTTGTTCTCGACGCGGATGTCCACGTCGTCGAGGTTCACGCCGGGCAGATCGGCCTTCAGCACGATCTCCTTTTCGGACTCGTAGATGTCGACCTCGGGCGCCCACTTGCTGTAGTCCCAACGAACGATAGCCATTTGAGTTGTTCTCCTTGAGTTAATCTTAAGCACATAGACATAATAAAATCTTAGTGTGTTATTGTCAAGAAAAATAGTGTGCTTGTTTTCAACGTTTTATGCTATAAGTCTTCTTCGGAGGAAGCTTATGCCTGATGATAACAACAGCGGTAGCCGGCGGCTGGAAGACGTCGCCCTGGATTTGATGAAATTCGTAGCAATGACAACGGGTTACGGGAAGGCCGCGACATCCGCGGGGTTCCAAGCCAAGCCCGAGAAGATCGAGGACTATGCCGACAGCCTGCTGCAACTCTACATTCGTTGCCGAAGCGTGGTAGTGGAGGGGAAGAGCTAAGGGCGCTGAAAAAGTCCCAGCGCCCTTAAGGAGAGAACTGCTTAGCGGCGGCCTTTCTTCTTCTTGCCCTTGGCCTTTTTCGCCTTTTTCTTCGATTTGGCCTTCTTTCTGGGCTTGGCTTTCGCTTTCGACTTCTTCTTTTTGGCCTTGGCCCTTGGCTTGGCCTTGGCCTTCTTCTTGGCTTTTGGCTTGGCCTTAGGCTTTGGGGCGGCAGCGGCCGGTGCAGGGGCCGGTGCCGGGGGTGGCGCAACGGGCGCCGGGGCAGGAGCAGGTGGTGCGCCTCCGCCTAATAGTCCATGATCGTCTTCCATGTCGTCCTCCTCGGCTTCTTCATACTCAGAACCCGCTTCCAGCTCGTCCATTTCGTCTTCGTCGTGTCCGTACTCAAAGGGCATAGACTCACTCCAGAAAGCAGACGTGGGCGAACTTAGCGCAAGCGTTTCACCGATGTCAATTGCTAAGTGTGAAAAAAGGCCGGAAAAACGCGGTTTTTAGTGGATGGCGCTTGCCAGAGTCGATGCCGGGGAGGTGGTTCGTTTCGCCGGGGTGCGGGCTGAGGCGGTGGTCGCGGACTTTTTCTGCGGAGTTTTCTTTCGCGCGGCCGTCCGGGTGGGCGTTGCGGCCTTCGCGGGTCCGCTCTGTACGGTATGGATCAGCAAGACGCGGCCGGGCTGCAGCGTCGTGGTCTTGATCTTGTTCCACTCCTGCACTTCTTTCGTCGTGACCCCGAAGCGATCGGCGACGTGCGCCAGCGTGTCGCCTTTGCGAACGCGATAGCGCAGATTCACGGTGCGGATCTTGCCGTCCATCGCCGCGGCCATCAGAGAATCGTTCTTCGGCGTGATCGGGATCACCAGCTTCGCGCCGGTCTGCAGGGGATCGTCGGCTTGCAGGTTGTTCACTTCACGGATGGCGGCGGCGGTGGTCTTGTGGCTCTTGGCGATCTGCGTGAGGGATTCTCCCTCGGTGACGCGATGCCAGCGCCACCACACTCGCTTGTTTTCCGGGATGGCAGCGATCTGATCGGAGAAGCGCTGGGCCGTTCCCGCCGGCAAGCGCAACTCAAATGCTTCTTCCTTCGGCGTCACCCAGCGAAGCAGGCTGGGGTTCAGTTCTTGCAGTAATTCCACGCTGCAATCGATGGTCTCGGCGATCAAGCGCAGGTCGGTGGGGCTGGTGAGAAGCACTTTTTGGGTCTCGACGGGCGGATCGGGCGGCACCTCGATCAGGCCATACTGCTCCGGATTCTTGGCCATGATCGTGACCGCGACGATGATCGGCACATAATTGCGCGTTTCCTTGGGCAGCATGTTGCGGCGGTAAAGCTCCCAGAAGTCGGCGTAACCAGTGCGCTCGATGGCGTGCTGCACGTTATTGGGGCCGGAGTTGTAGGCGGCCATCGCCAGATACCAGTCCCCGAACATTTCATAGAGGTCGTGCAGATGGCGGGCGGCGGCGCGAGTGGCTTTTTCGGGGTCCTGGCGGAGGTCGACCCACCAGTCCTTCTTGAGCCCGTATTGCTTTCCGGTGAAGGCCATGAACTGCCACATGCCGCGAGCTCCGGCGCGGGAGAGCGCCAGCGGCTGGAAGGAGGATTCGGCCTGCGCCAGGTATATGAAGTCCTGCGGCACACCCTCTTCCTTAAAGGTGCGGAGGATCATCTCTTTGTAGCGCCCGGCGCGACGCCATCCGTTGAGCAGGCCGGCCTTGCCGCGTCCCGAGAAGTAGTTGATGTAGCCGAGCACGTGGTCGTTCAGCTCGAGCGGGAAATCGGAGCGCGTGTCCTTTACTTCCCTCGCAACCTTCTCCTTGAGTTTCGGGTCGACCGGGAAGGTGGTGTCGGCTACTTCGTCGATTGAGGCGACGACCGGCTTGCGCTCGGTGAAGCCGTCGCCTTCATGAAGCGCCGCCACTTCATAGCGATGGATGTTGTCGAGGAGTTGGTCAAACTGTCGTTCGAGGGCGGGATTCGAGTGCAGATCGACGTCGGACTGGAGGACCAGGTCCACCGCGCGGTCGAACTCCGTGCGAGCCTTTACCAGGTGGCCCGACTGATAGGCCTGGACTCCCTCGTCGTAGGCCGCGCTCATCTGCGCCATCAGGACTTTTACGGGGTCGGGCTTCGGAGCGGAGATAACGGGATTCGGCCAGTTGCTCCAGTAAGCCGGAAGGCCCGCGCCGGTGCTCACGACGAGTTCGGCAGAGGGCGGAGGCGGCGGAGGCGGCGGTTCTACTTTCTTCTTTTTTCTCTTGAAGATCTGGGCGTCAGCGGCAGGAGTGAGAAAGATGCAAAGCGCCAAGGTGACGGCGAGCGATCGCCAGGAGGGAATGTCGCAGTGACGCATGCGAAGCAAATTTCATGCTACTACGCGGGCATCGGAGGGTCAATCGGAATATGAAAATTGGAATAAGAGAAACAACTGGCTGACCTGGGCTATACTTTTTTGCATGGCTCACAGCGCAGTCCTCGACTCATCGGCGATTCCTTACGAGCGCGACGAGTCCATTCCCTGGTATCTGTGGGCGGGGATGATCGCGACCACCAGCGCCGTGGTCGGCGGCCAGTGGGACATCTCCTGGCACCGCAGCATCGGTCGCGACACGTTTTGGACTCCCGCGCACATGGCGATTTATCTCTGCGGGCTCATCGCCGGATTCGGCGGCGG
>CAZRND010000363.1:0-5605 GCA_964601345.1 uncultured Acidobacteriota bacterium
GGGGGGAAAGGGAAAATAAAAAGCCAGCGTGGGCTTAACCGCGAAGCGATAGATGCGCCGCACCCACTGCGGATGGAAGCCGCGAACCACGTCGCGCGCAAAAGCCGTGTAGATGTAGCGATCGGTCAGAACCACGCCGCCGCTGCGCAGCGCGGGAATGATGTCGCGCTCGATCCGGTCGGCAAAATCCGCGGCATGGGTCAGGCAAAATGTCGTCGGCGTGAGGATCTGCTTCTTCTTCCCGCGGCGCGTGATTTCCTTGACCAGCAGCGAGGAGTTCCATTCGCTGAAGCGCACCGGGTAGCCTTCGGAGATGAGCCAGCGCTGCAGCAGCGCTAGCTGCGTGCTCTTGCCCGATCCGTCAATGCCCTCGACGCTAATAAGCCGGCCGGGAAACCTATGTTGGGAGTACCTCAGCATTGGCAAACGTTATATTGTATCTGGTGTTGCGGACGTTTAGCAAATCCGGCTAGGCATGGACCTGTTCGCTGCCATCGACGCGGGAAGCAACTCGGTACGGTTGCAAGTAGCCGCTTTTATTTCCGGATTCCAGCATCACGTGGTGCGGGAAGACCGCGCCGTGACGCGCTTGGGCGAATCCGTCTTCCAGAGCGGGCGGCTCTCGGACCGGGCGGTGCGCGAAACCGTGCAAACGATCAAGAGCTTTCGCAAGAAAGCGCAGGAGGCGGGCGTCGTCGCGATGCGAGCCGTCGGCACGAGCGCCTTGCGCGAGGCGAATAACGCCCGCAGCTTCCTCAAAGAAGCGAAGAAGGAAGGCGGCCTCGAAGTAGAGGTGATCTCGGCGCGGGAAGAAGCGCGCCTGATTCACCTCGGAGTGATCTCGCGTTTGGCCCGCCCGGACGATCCGCTGTTGCTGATCGACGTCGGGGGCGGCAGCGCCGAATTTACCGCCAGCAAAGAAGGACATATGGGGGCGTGTTTCAGCGCGCCGCTCGGGGCGGTGCGCCTCACGGAGATGTTCCTCGAGTCCAATCCTCCGACGGCCGCGGAGCTCGAACGGCTGGAGAGCCACATCCGCAAGAAGCTGCAGCGCGTGAAGAAGACGCTGGGACACGTCAATGGCAGAGTCGTCGGAACATCGGGCAGCATCGCCGCGCTGGCCGGCGCGGTGAATCGCGTGGAAGTATCGCGCGCCCAACTCGACGGCCAGTCGTTCACCTTGCCGGAGATCGAGGCGCTCTACAGACGCCTGCGCCTGCTCGATCTGCACGGACGGCGGAGCTTGACGGGAATCAACGAGCGGCGCGCCGAAATCATCGTCGCCGGCGCTGCGCTCGTGACCTTGACGATGCAGGAACTGGAACTGTCGCAGTTGGCGTACTCCGACGCCGGCTTGCGCGACGGCGTGCTGGTGGATCTCGCGGCCCGTCACAAAGGAGACGCCGCCGGCTTGCAGTACTTGAAGGCCGAGCGCTTGGAGAGCGTGCGGACTCTGGCCGAGCGTTACGGCGGCGCGGGCGCATCGCTCGATGGCGGCAGCTTCCACGTCGCGCGGCTGGCGCGTCAACTCTTCCAAGCGTTGAAGGAACTCCACGATCTTCCGGAGTCCACGGGCGAGCTTCTGGAAGCGTCGGCGATGCTGTACGACATCGGGCACTACGTAAATAGCGCCAAGCACCACAAGCACACTTTCTACCTGGTGGCCAACTCGGAATTGCCGGGGTGGAGCGAAAAGGAACGCCTGCTGATCGCCAACATCGCCCGCTACCATCGGGGCTCCTGGCCGGACCGGTCGCACGAAGGCTACGGGCAACTGGCGGAGAAGGAACAGAAGATCGTGCAGGCGCTGGCGGCGCTCCTGCGGCTCGCGGATTCCTGCGATAACGGGCGGCGGCGGCTGGTGCAATCGGTCCTCGCGGCGGTGAAGTCAGATCGTGTGGACGTGACGCTTCTCTCGGCAGGCCCAGCCGAACTCGAAGCCTGGGCGGCGCGGAAATCGGCCGACTTCTTCCGCCGCGCCTTCGACAAGAAGTTGCAAGTGCAAGTCGAGACCATGAAGCCCGCGGTGAGCGCTTGACGGTTCGCCGGGTCCGGAGGCGGCGTTTGAGCCGCAAGGCGCTGGCGATCGAACGCCGGCAGACCTTGCGTGTTTGGACGCGAAGCGCAGTCCAGGCGCGTCTGCTGCGTCTGGAGCAGGAGCTGGGGCGGCTGCTGGCTTCGACGAATGCCGAGACCATTCACGACACGCGCGTCGCGGGACGCCGGTTGCGCGCGACGCTCCGGCACCTGGAGCCCTGTTTGCCCGCGCATGCAGCCCGGCAGTTGCGCGGCGTGACGGGTCGCGTGGCGAAATTGCTCGGCGAAGTGCGCGACCTGGACATCCTGATCGAGAATCTTGCCGTGGATGCGCGGCGTCCGCGCTCGCCCTTTGCGATCCTGGTGCGGCGCATGACCGCGCAGCGCGAACGGTTGCTGGCGCGCGCCATGCCGGAAGCGATGTCGCTGCGCGGGCGGCTCCCGGCCTGGAGCGGAAGGCTCGAGACCTGATGGCGAGGTTGCAACCGAGCGCGCGAGTCGAAGCAAACGTCCTGGGCGTGCTGCCGCGTCTGGTGCGTCGCTACTTCAAACGGGGGCGGAGGCTGGTGAGATCGCAGCCGAGCGACGCCGAAATGCATCGCTTCCGCATTCGCACCAAGCGCCTCCGCTACATCATCGAACTCTACGCCGACCTCTATCCGACGCCGCTGCGCGGAGCCTTGTTGGTCCTCGAGGGAATCCAGAGAATCCTGGGCAAATGTCAGGACCAGCGAATGGTGGTCGAGTACTTCGAGCGGCGCCTGATCGATGTGCGCACGCCGCAGCGCCAGACGGAATACTTGCGCGTGCTGCACCGGGCGCGCATGCGCCAAAATGTTTTCCGCAACGCCTTCTTTCGCCGCTGGGAGAGCCTGGAGCGGGTCGAATACCAGCGGCGCCTGATCGCGGGCATCGCCCGCGCCAAAACGATGGGGAAATAAACCATGCGAAGACTGATCTTCCTTCTGCTCGTCACGTCTCTCTACGGACAGGAATTCGCCGCACGGCGCATGAAGCTGATGGAATCGGCCGCGGACGGCCTGATTATCGTTCCGTCGCGCGCCGACTCCCCGCAGTATTCCGAGAGTGGATACCGGCAGCTCGCGAATTTCTATTACTTGTCGGGCTCGGATGCCTTGGGCGCGGTGCTGGTGCTCGATGCACCCAAGAAAGAATCGTGGATCTTCTTCCGCGCTTCGGAGCCGGCCCCGAACGGCATCGAGCATTCGGGGTTGAAGAGCGAGCTCGAGACCTTCGTGCAGCGGCGCTTGAAGGAAGGCGTCAAGCAACTCTATGACGCGAGCGCGCGGCAGCGCGAGGACCTGCAGAAGCTCTTTCCCAAAGCCAAATGGGGAACGGTGGCGGATCGCATTCAAGAGATGCGATGGGTCAAGAGCGCGACCGAGCTTGCTGTCATGCGCCGCGTCGGCTGGACGAGCGCCGCGGCCATGCGCGCCGGAATGCGCGCCATCCAAGCCGGGAAGACGCAGCGCGAAGTCGAGCCGGAGGTTGTTGCCTCCTGTGTGAAGAACGGCGCGGAGGGACAATCGTTCTGGCCGTGGATCATGTCCGGTCCGGCGGGAGTCTATCCCGCGCCGACGAAGTCGTGGCTCGATTATCACTTCCTCAACCGGACGATGCAGGCGGGCGAGCTTGTCTATCTCGACCTGGGCTGCGCCGCCGATCACTATGAGGGCGACCTCGGCCGCACGGTTCCGGTGAACGGAAAGTTCACGGCGGATCAGCGCGAGGTTTACGAGCTGCTGGTGCGCGGATATCAGGCGGCGCGCGCGGCGATCCGGCCCGGCTCGACCGTCGCCGACGTGAAGAAGGCGTATTACGGCGTTTTTCGTGCCGCGCAGCCGAAGTCCGATCTAGCCAAAGCAGCCGTCGCCTCCGAGATCAAGGAAGGCGACGAGGGAAAGATGTTCCTGGTGCACGGCGTGGGCCTCGATCCGGTCGAAAAAGACGACGGCCCGCTCGTTCCCGGCACGGTGCTGGCGCTTGAGCCCATGATCATGCTGCCGGATCGCAACATGGGATTTCAGCTCGAAGACATGGTTGTGGTCACCGCAAAGGGTAACGACCTGCTCACCGCGGGACTGCCGGTCACCGCCGACGAAGTGGAACAGTTCCTTGCGTCGCCAGCTCGGGCTCCCTATACCGCTGTGGACGTCCACGACCACTTCATGCCGAACTCGCACACCGCCGAGCGGCTCATCTCGATCATGAACGTGCTCGGAATTTCGAAGTCCATCATTTTCGGCGGACAGAATCCCGACAACGAATACGTCCTGAAAGCCGCGGCGCAGTATCCCGACCGGCTGATCCCGTTCTATCGGGACTCGGTGCGTGTGGAGCAGGATGCCTGGCTGAAAAACGATCCCAAGATTCTCGCGGAGCTGGAGCGGCAGATTCTCTCCGGGAAGTACCGCGGGATCGGCGAGTTCACCAACGTGCACTATCCGCCGGGTTTTCGAGCGCGCATGGGCGAGGCGTTGCTCGACACGGAAGTCTCGCCGCTGGCGCCGATGGCGCAGAACCTGTTTCGCCTGGCGGAGAAGCAGGGAATTCCGGTGCTGATTCACAACGAAGTGTATTACTACAAGGAGTTCGACGAGGCGCTAACGCGCTTTCCCAAGGTCACTGTGATCTGGGCGCACGCCGGATACACCAGCTACTACGGCGTCGAGATGCTGATGAAAAAGCACGCGAATCTCTACGCCGACCTCTCGATCCGCGCGCTGCACTCGCCGCGCGACTCGCGCGAGGCTTCCATCTTTCACGACGAGAACAAGGTCAAAGCGCTCTGGCTGGAGCTGATCGAGAAGTTTCCGGACCGCTTCATGGTGGGCCTCGACGAATCCTCGGCCCAATACCGGGAACACGAAGCCTCTTTCGCGTGGATGGCGAAGCTGCTCTCGCAACTTTCGCCGTCCGCGGGACGCAAAGTCGCCGTCGAGAACATCGAGCGGATTCTGGACGTTACCGCAAGCACTCCAGGGCGTTAAAGAAGTACGAAATCTCGAGCTGCGCGGCCTCGACAGCATCCGAACCGTGGATGCAATTTCGCTCGATGGATTTCCCATGCAGTTTGCGGATGGTCCCTTCCGCGGCCATCGCCGGATCGGTCGCGCCCATCACGGAGCGCAGGTGGCTGATGGCGTTATCCCGCTCGAGAACCATCGGTACGATGGGGCCCTCGCTCATGAACTTGGTGAGGCTCCCGAAGAACGGGCGTTCTTTATGGACCGCGTAAAAGCCTTCCGCTTCGACCTGCGAGAGGCGGACCATCTTCAGGGCCACGATCTTGAATCCCTCGTGCTGCAGGCGGCGGAGAATCTGTCCGGTCATCTGTTGCGCGAAAGCGTCGGGTTTAACAATGCAGAGAGTGCGTTCGATCATGAATTATCTCCTTAATTTGCCGGCTAAAGTCTCGCCCATTTCCGCGGGGCTCTTCACGACGCTGATGCCGGCCGCTTCCATGGGGCTCATTTTCTCGGCAGCCTTTCCTTGGCGGCCCGCGCTAGGCGCGCAGACATTTCCCATGCGGCGGACCGGGGGCCAG
>CAZRND010000364.1:0-5564 GCA_964601345.1 uncultured Acidobacteriota bacterium
GCGTACTTCGGCCGCAACACCGCGATCGACGCTGCCGGCAAACCGCTGGGCTTCGGATACTCCGGCTCAGCCGCATCCAGCAACCGCGCCATTCAAGAAGCGACCTTCGGTTTCGTCCGGACCTTCTGGAAGAACCCCCGCTTCGGCGCCCTGCAGTGGATGAACCAGTTTTCTTACCTGACACGCAGCCCGTGGTCGGTGGCCGTCGGTGCGCCGAAGAACGCGCACCTCGGCATGGCCTACATGGACCTGCGGTACGTTCTGCCCTAATCCTGCCAATCATCCCCCAAACGAACTCGCCCCTGCCGCGTTAGCGGCAGGGGCGGTCCTCCCCGTCCCAAGTTCGGACACTCATCCGGATAGCGATCTTGCATTTTCAGACAGATGGCATTGGAATGAGGCTTGCATTGTAGTTGCCCTGAAATGAATACATTCGTCCAGGACCTGCGTTTTGGACTCCGCCACCTTCGCAAGAGCCCGGGATTTACCCTGGTCGCCGTTCTCACGATAGGGATCGGCATCGGCGCAAACACCACCGTCTTTAGCTGGATGCGTCCGCTGCTTCTCGATCCCCTGCCCGGAGCGGCAAAGTCGTCTGAGTTGGTCGCCCTGGAGAACGTCGCAACTTCGGGAGAACGGCTTACCACGTCGTACCTCGATTTCCGCGATTACAGGGATCGCCTGAAGCTCGTCGACGTCATTGCAACCGGAATGGGAGCGCTGGCGGTCGGCGATGAACGATCGAGCGAGCGCGTCTGGTGCCAGCTCGTCTCCGGCCGATTCTTCGATGTGCTCGGCTTGAAGCCGGAAGCCGGCCGTTTTTTCTCTCGCGAGGAGCAAGGCGACGAGCAGAATGCTCACGCCGTGGCGGTGATCAGCCACACCTACTGGCGCACGCACTACCACTCCGACGCTTCCGCGATCGGCACAACGATCCGCATCAATCGTGTGCCTTTTACGATCATCGGTGTGACGCCGGAAGGTTTTCACGGCACGCAAACGGGACTGGATTACCGCATCTGGGCGCCGCTAACGATGTACGGCCAAGTCACTCACACCGGTACCTGGATGCTGCAGGACCGGAATACGCGCAACTTTATGCTGCTGGCCCGTCTCAAATCCGGCGCGACGATCGAACAGGCCGCGAGCGAAGCCGCGGCGCTTGCCGAATTCATGTCCATGGCCAACGCCGATGCCGATCGCGGCATCGGACTCGAGGTTGTTCCTCTCTGGAAATGGCGCTACGGTCCCCAGGGGCTGCTGCTAAAGCCGATCGGAATCCTCATGGCGGCGAGCGGCGTGCTCCTGCTCATCGTCTGCGCGAACATGGCCAACTTGCTGCTGGCTCGCGCCACCGGACGGCAAAGGGAATTCAGCGTACGACTGGCGCTCGGGGCGCGGCCCCGGCGCCTCGCCCGGCAGCTCCTCACCGAGTCGCTCTTACTGGCCGCGGCCGGCTCCGCCGTCGGCCTGGTGATCGCCGGCTGGGTCGGCGGAGCGTTGCGCTGGCTGCTGCCCTCGGTGGATCTTCCCTCGATGATCCAGCCGCCGCTCGACGCGCAGGTGCTCGTCTTCACCACCTTGCTGGCCGCGGCGGTGGCGGCGCTCGCCGGCGTCGCGCCGGCGCTGCACGCTGCGGGATCGAACGTAAACGATATGCTGAAGGGCGGCGGACGCGGCGGAACCGCCACCGCGCACTCGCACCGGCTGCGCGGATTGCTGGTGATTGCCGAAGTCGCGCTGGCTGTCGTCACGCTCGTCGCCGCGGGTCTTTTCTTGCGCAGCTTCCGCGCATCGCAAGCGCTGCCGCCGGGATTCATGCCGGAAGGACAGCTACTGGCGCAATTCAATCTCTCGACCGCCGGCTACTCGCAGCAAGAGGCCGATTCCTTCTGCCGGCGCATGACGGAGCAGCTTCTTCACCAGCCCGGTGTGACCGCCGTGAGCTACGCCGATACTGCTCCGCTCGGGTTCCATACCGGAAATTGGGAACAGGTCGAGGTGGAGGGATATCAGCCCTATCCCGGCGAGAACATGAAAACCTTCCGCAACATGATCGGACCGGGATATTTCGACGTGATGAAGATCCCCATGGTCAGCGGCCGGGACTTCGACCTGCGCGACGGACCTAAGTCGCAGCAGGTGACGATCGTCACCGAGCAGTTTGTGCGCCGCTTCATTCCGAGCGGCATTGCCATCGGGCGAAAGGTCCACGGCTGGGGACGCTGGTTCACGATTGTGGGCGTCGTGAAGGATATCAAGATCCACCACGCCGCCGAGCCGGCGCTGCCCTTCTTCTACATCCCGATCCGGCAGGAGTATCGCCCCGAATACGGCTTGACGTTCCACGTCCGCACCCAAGGCTCGACGACCGAGGCCATCGGAGCCGTGCGCCGCGAGGCGGCGGCGATCGATGCGGAATTAACCTTGTTCGACGCGCAACCGATGACCGAGTACATCGCGGGTTCGCTCTTCGGGCAGAAGGTCGCGGCGAGCCTGCTCAGTGTGCTGGGTCTGCTCGGCTTGACGCTGGCGGCGATGGGGCTCTACAGCGTGATGGCCTATTCGGTGGCGCAACGCACCAGCGAGATAGGCATTCGCGTGACCCTGGGCGCGCGTCCCCGTGACGTGCTCGTCATGATCCTGAGGCAAGGGATGAGTCTCGCGTTCGTAGGATTGCTGGCGGGCTCGGCCGCGGCCGCCGCGCTTTCGCGTCTTGCTGCCGGCCTGGACTTGACGCTTCGTCCCGCCGATCCGGTGGTTTATGCCGGAGCCGCTCTCTTCACGACCGTGATCACGCTCGTTTCCGTGGCGCTGCCTTCCTGGCGCGCTTTGCACGTGAGCCCCGCGACGGCGCTCCGAGAGCAATAACGTTCTGCCAGGCTAGCGTCAGCGCCTCGCCCAAGGTTTCTTCGTCGACGGCATCGATGCGCACCCGCGTGCATCCCTTGCGTCCCCAAGCCCCGGCTTCCGGCGAAAACGCTTTCGGATCATCGTGCAGGAAGCGGCGCTGTTGCTCCGGCGTGAGCTTAACCATTCCGTGCTTCATATCCTGGTGGAGCGTGGCGAAAATCCGGCCATTGGCGCGGAAGTCGGGATGTCCCATGTGCGCGCTCTCGATGGCGTCCTTCATGCCTAGAGCGAGGCGCCGGAAATCTTTCGAGGCGAGCATGAGGCAAGGCTATCATGGGGCGCATGGGTATTCTTGAAGCGGCCACGCCCGCCGTGGTCATCTGTACGCGCGATCGCGACAAAGCCGTGGAGTTTTATCGCGACAAGCTCGGGCTCGTGCTCGCCTCCGAAGACCGTCTCGCGGCGGTCTTCCGATCGGGCGGCATCACCCTGCGCGTCTCGACCGTTGCCGACTTCACGCCGCATGGACACACCATGCTCGGCTTTCAAGTGCTGGACGTCTCGGCGACCGTGAAAGCTCTGCGCGAAAACGGCGTGAGCTTCTGCATCTGGGAAGGATTCCCCCAGGATGAACTCGGCATCTTAACCGTGCCAGGCGGCGCGGTCCGCGTCGCCTGGTTCAAAGATCCGGACGGGAATATTCTGAGTGTGACGAACGCCTAGACCGCGACGAGCGGCTCGTTCATGAAGGGCTTGCCGTGCGAAAGCGGCGGCGGTATCTTCGCAAACTCGGCGGCCGCGGCGAAGAGCGGCTGGAAATCGATGAACAGGTTGCCCATCAGACAGTCCGTCAGATCGCCCTTGAAGCTGGGATAAACGTCGAAGAACTTGCGGAAATGAAATTCGTGATCGTAGAAGGCGTAGACGAGACTCCGCATCGCTTCGATCCCGCGGCAGAGCTCCGATCCATACTCGGTGAAGCGTGACGCGGAGACGTCGCCGGCCTTGAGGGCTTCGTCCACGGCGTCGGCGGCCATCTCGCCGCTACGCAGCGCGATGAAAACGCCGGAGGAAAAGACAGGATCGAGGAACGCGAAGGCGTCGCCCACCAGCACGAGTCCGTTCTCGGCGCAGTAGCGCGAACGATAAGAGTATTCACCCGTCACTCGATAAGGCCCGAACTGCTTGCCGACCTCGACGTGCTTCTTGATCCAGACGTTGTTGTCGACCTCGCGCAGGAAGATGGTCTCGAGATCCCTCGTGTCGCGGTAGAGATAATCCTTCTCCGCGACCACGCCTACGCTCAGGACATCGTCGGGCAGCGGAATGTACCAAAACCATCCCTTGCCGGGCAGATACGCGACCGTCGTCGCGCCCTCGTCAACGCCGGGATCGCGCATCGCGCCCTTGTAGTAGGTCCAGACGGCGATCTTGTTCAGCTCCGGATCGCGCACCTTCCAGCCGTTGCGCGTCACCGTGAAGGCGTCGCGTCCGGTGGCATCGATGGTGAACGGCGCGCGGAATTCCAGGCGCTGCCCGTCCTTGTCGGTGGCCTTCACGCCCACCACCGCGCCGTTTTCGCGGATGAGCTCGCGCACGGTGATCTCTTCGCGCACTTCGGCGCCCTTTTCGCGGGCGTTGTTCATCAGCATCTGGTCGAATTCGCTGCGCAGCACCTGCCAGGTGTTCGCGGCTTCGTGTTTCAAATGCGAGAAGAAGTAGAACGGCAGCGACGCCCGGCCGTCCATGCTGACGAACTGCTCGCTGTATTTCTTCGGGCAGTTCGACTTCTTCATCTTGTCCATGAGGCCGCTGCGTTTCAGCGGGAAATAGGTATCCGGAATCCGCGGCTCGACGATGTGATCGCCCGGAAATCTTTCCTTTTCATGGAACCGGGCGCGGCGGCCCTTCTGGGCCAGCACCGCCGAGAAGGACGAGCCAGCCGGCCCGCCGCCGATCACAATTGCGTCATAAGAGTTGCCGGACACGAATCCTCCGTCACGCGTAGCGAGCGTTGCGATGCTGGGGCAGGAAAAACTCATACAGCAGGCTGTCCACCCGTAGAAGCCCATCGCGATTCAGCCGTAAGTTGTTGCGATCGAAAACCAGGTAACCCTGCTTCTGCAATTTCTCCAGGGGACCCGAGAAGCGCTCAGCGATATCGACGCCGAACTTCTTCTCGAAGTAGGCCCCCTGCAAGTGGCCGCGTTTCATCTGCAAGACGAACTCGCGGATCATGCGCTCTTCATCCGTCGGCGTCAGCGCTCGGTAAATGGGAAGCTCTCCCTTGCGCAATCGCCCGACGTAGGGACCGAACTCATGCTCGTTCTGGAAGTGCGTTCCGCCGATGTGCGAGAACGACGCCACGCCGAGACCGATCATGTCCGCGCCGCTCCACAGCATGTCGGTATAGATGAACTTGGTCTTCTGCGGATCCTTCACCGCTGTGTAGGCGCTGCGCACCGTGTATCCCGCTTTTTCCATCTCCGCGAAAGCGTAATCGACCCACTCGCGCTTGGTCTTCCATCCGGCCACGGGCGCGACATTCTTCCCGGCCTCCTGCATTTCCTTGTAGAGGGTCGTGTTGTACGGAACTTCCATCTGGTAGATCGTGACGCTGTCGGGATCGAGCGCCAGCGTCTTGGCCACGCAATCCTTCCAGTTCGCATCAGTCTCGCCGACCATGCCGGCGATCAGGTCGATGTTGATCT
>CAZRND010000365.1:0-5563 GCA_964601345.1 uncultured Acidobacteriota bacterium
CGCCTGGATCAGGTCGAGAAATTCAAGGCCGCGGCTGCGCAGTGTCATCCCGACTACATCGGAATGTCGGAACTGCTCACCACCACGATGACCTACATGAAGACGGTCATTGACGGCTTCGAAGCCGCGGGCCTCGGTCACATCAAGATGGCCGTGGGCGGCGCGCCCATCAGCCAGATGTTTGCCGACGAGATCGGCGCGGACGGCTACGGCTCGAACGCCTCGGCTGCCGTGGAGTTGTTCTTGCGATTGGCGAAGCAACCTTGCCGGCAACCGTAACCATCAACGGAGAGACCATCGAGGCGGTGGCCGGACTGTCGCTCTTCGGCCACGCCGAGCGGCTCGGCATCCGTGTGCCCACCTCCTGCCAGAAGCAAGGCAAATGCAAAGAGTGCATGGTCGAAGTCACCGAAGGAATGGAGCATCTCTCGCCGGTCACCGAGCAGGAGAGCCACTTGGCGGGCCGTTTTCGTCTGTCGTGCAGGACCACAATTGTCGATGAGGGCGGCCGTGTGAATTGTCACACGATGCGGCGCGGGCAAATGCGCATCGAGCGCCACGCCGCGGGACTGCCGGGGCGAGTGCAGCTTGACCCGGCGGTAACGCGCGAGGGCGACCGGATCCTCATCGACGGCCAGGAAATCGCGCGGGCATCGGGCGCGGTCCATGGAGTCGCGGCGGACCTCGGCACTACGACCATCGTCCTGCGTCTCTACAATCTCGAGACCGGCGAGCTCGTCGCCGATACGTCGTTCGAAAATCCGCAGCGATTCGGCGGCTCCGACGTGATGGCCCGCATCAGTTACGACACGGCGCATCCCGGCCGTCTCATGATGCGCACGCTCGCCGGCTACGTGAGCCACGCCATCGAGGAATTTCCCGTCGATCCGAAGACGATCTACGAAATGGTCGTCGTGGGAAACTCCACGATGCGCGACCTGTTCTTCGGACAGAGCGTTTACCCGATCGGACAGAGTCCCTATCGCTCGATCACCGAGATCGAGATGGACGAAGGCAAACGGACAACGACCAGCCTGGTCTCGACCGGGCAGCGGCGTCTGTTGCCGATCCATCCGGAGGCGCGCGTGTACGGAGCGCCCGTCATCAGCGGACACGTCGGCGCGGATGCGGCCGCCTGCTTGCTGGCCGTCGATGCTGCCAACGAAAAGCGCCTCATCGCCGTGATGGACCTGGGCACCAACACCGAGCTGCTCGTCGGCAATAAAGATCGCCTTCTCGCGGCGTCTTGTCCCGCGGGACCGGCGTTCGAGGGAGGAGCGATCTCCTGCGGGATGCCGGCGCTCGATGGCGCGATCGAAGACGTGGCGCTCGACGAAAGTGGCGAGTTTCACATCAAGGTGATCGGGGGCTGCGCGCCCTCGGGCATCGCCGGATCGGGCTTGATCGATCTGCTCAGCGAATTGTTGCGCACGGGGAAGATGAATGCCATGGGGCGATTTACCGACGACGCGCAGCGCGTTACTGTCGACGCCGGGCATGGAATCTTCTTCTCAGAAAGTGACGTGAATGAGCTGGCGCAGGCCAAGGGCGCGAATGCCGCGGGTCTGCAGATCGCTTTCAACAATTACGGCGCGAGCTTCGACGATATCGACGTTTTCTATCTCGCCGGTGGATTCGGGCGCCACCTGAAAGTCGAAGCGGCGCGCCGCATCGGACTGATCCCGAACATTCCCGATGCCAAGATCGTGCAGGCCGGAAACGCCGCGATTGAAGGCGCGAGCCTGGCGCTGCTGTCGCGATCGAAACGCGCGGAACTCGAAACGATGGTCAAGCGCATCGAGCATTGCCGCCTCGAGACGCATCCCGCCTTCTTCGACTTCTTCGTCGAGGGCTGCCAGTTCAAACCGATGCGGCAGCAGGAAAGGACGCCGGCATGATCGACCTTGCCGGAGTCGCCGCCAACGTCCAGGTGCCGCCCGCCGAGTACAACCGCCTGCTCGGCTATCCCCGCAGTGCGGAGCTGAGCGAGCGCGCCGCCGAGCTCACAGAGTGGGCGCGCGGATGGTACGCGCAGCAGGGTCATCCGTGGGTCTCGGCGAGGCAAGCCGAGATTGGGGAAGTCCGATCGTTTTCAAGCCGGCGTCTGAGAAAGATGCTGGCCGACGCCGAGGCCGACGGCGCGGTGCTTGCCGCAGTCACGGCCGGTCCGGAGCTGGAAGCCGAAGCGCAACGACTCTGGCGCGAGGAGAAGCCGGACGAGTATTTTTTCCTGGAGGTCTACGGTTCGGCGGTCGTCGAGCATCTGATCACCATGACCGGCGCGCGACTTTGCGCCTGGGCGGAAGAGCAGGGCATGGCCGTGCTGCCGCACGACAGTCCCGGCTACGCCGGATGGGAAATTTCGGAACAGCCGGGATTGCACGGGCTGCTGCGTCCTGTGCCGATCGAAGTGCTCGAATCCGGCGCGCTTCGTCCCAAGAAGTCGCTGCTCGCCGTCTTCGGACTCACGCGCCACACCGAGCATCTGCAGCGCCTCACGGAGCTCGTCCCGTGCGCGAATTGCTCCTTCACGCCCTGCCAGTATCGCCGCGCGCCGTACGGACCGCCGGACCGCGCCTACACCGTGAACGCCAAGGCGCTGAAGCGCTGGGCCAGCGAACGGCTCTCGATTGAGCGGCACGCCGATGGCGCGCTCGACGCGCTCTTCCTCTACGAGGGAACCACGTGCACGAACATGGGGCGTCCCTTGAAGTTCCTGTATCGAGTGAAGCTTGGCCCTAAGGATGAGGGCTATCTCATCCGCGAACAATCCTGCGGCCCCGCGCCCGGCGACCGCGGTTACGAATCCATGTGCGCTTATCTCGACCACGGCCCGCAACTCATGACGTCGATTGACGGCGAAAAGCCCCTGCTCGGCCGGCGGCTCGAGGATGTGCTCGGCTGGCAGCGAGCGCAGGCGCCCGCCGGCTGCTACTGCGACCGCGAGAGTCGCCAACACAAATGGGGATTGGTTCTCGAGACGATCCATTACGCCCTGACTCAACAGCGATGAAAAAACGACTACAGGACGCGGCCCGCGAACGGCCGCTGCTCGGCGACGGGGCGATGGGAACGCAACTGCAACTCGCCGGACTCGAGCCGGGCGCGTGCGGGGAGATCTGGAACATCACGCACCCCGAGCGCGTGCTCGCAATCCAACGGCGGTACGCGGAGGCGGGATCGGACTGCATCCTGACGAACACGTTTGGCGGCTGCCGCATCATGCTCAACCGCCACTCCCACGCCGACAAGGTGGTCGAGATCAACCGCGCTGGCGTCGAGGTCGCGCGACAGGCCTTCGGCGCGCGCGACGGCTACGTGATTGGCGACATCGGCCCGTTTGGCGGGCTCATGGAGCCTTACGGCGAATTCTCCGAGCAGCAGGTGCGCGAAGCCTTCAACGAGCAGGCGAAGGCGCTGGCCGACGCCGGAGCCGACGCCATCATCGTCGAAACGCAGACGTCCCTCGAGGAATTGCAACTCGGACTCGAAGCCGCTCGGCTCGCGGGCGCGCCCTGCGTGATCGGCTCGATGGCCTATGATATTACTCACGACGGATCGACCTTCCGCACCATGATGGGCGTCGATCCCGAGCGCGCCGCCGAGTTTATGCTGCAACATGGCGCGGACATCGTGGCGCTGAACTGCGGCACCGGGATGGACATGGAGCGCGCCCGGCAGGCCGTTGAGCGCTATCGCAAGGTCACGGACCGTCCTCTGATGGCCCAGCCGAACGCGGGGCAGCCGAAACTGGTGAACATGAAAGTTGTCTACGACGAGACGCCGGAACAGATGGTCGGAGGGGTCGAGCCGTTGCTCGATGCCGGCGCCAACATCGTCGGGACTTGCTGTGGCAGCACGCCTGAGCACATCCACGCCTTCCGTTCGCGCATGGACCAGTGGAGACGGAAGTGAAGGCCAAAGTCTGCGACGTGAATGCAGCGGCGCGCGACAAACTGCCCGAGCATACCGGCGACAAGTCCGGCATCGGCGTGCATTACGTTGATGCCTACATCAAGCCGATGAACGTCAAGCTCGAGGACGGAACCGCGGTGCGATGCAAGCGGCGCGGCCTGAAGATCGCGCTCTCGGTTGGCGAGAAGAAAGGCGAGGGACTCTTGCGCCGGCTCGCCATCGGTCCCGATCCCGTGCGGATGCTCGACGCCGCTCTGCAGGAAGCGGCGAAGTCGGCCGCGGTCGAACTTACCATCGAAGACGGAGTGATTTTTGTTACACTTTGACAGCGTTATGCGAACCCTACAGGAGAGCGGCGCAATCCCCATCGAGAATCTGAACGCCGTCGTTGAGGATGTCCTCAACTCCACGGATTTCGTGGACATGCATACGCACCTTTTTTCGCCGGGGTTCGGGAACCTGGGCTTGTGGGGATTCGACGACCTGCTCACCTATCATTATTTGGAAGCGGAGCTGTTCCGCAACTCGCCGATCACTCCGGAACAGTACTTTGCGCTCGACAAAGCGAGTCGAGCGGACGCGATCTGGAAAGCTCTCTTCGTCGAGAACTCGCCGATTTCGGAGGCGTCGCGCGGCGTCATCGCCGTCCTGCGCGCTCTGGGGCTCGACCCGGCCGCCATCGAGCTGGGGCCGATCCGGGCATGGTTCCGTGAGCAGGAGTTCGACAGTCACATCTCGCGCGTCTTCCGGCGGGCGGGGATCACCTCGGCGGTGATGACCAACGATCCGCTCGATCCGGCCGAGGCTGCCGCGTGGAAAAAGGGCGTCCATGCCGATCCGCGCTTTTATGCCGCGCTGCGGCTCGATCGAATCACCAACGAATGGACGCAGCACGTCCCGCAACTTGCGGCGCAAGGTTACGCGGTGGAGCCGGGCGCGAGCGGCAAGAGCATGGCGGAGGCGCGGCGTTTCCTCGACGAATGGTGCGCGCGCGCGAAGCCCGTGTACATGGCGATGTCGCTGCCCGATTCGTTTTTCTTCCCGGCGCAGGATGTACGCACGAAACTTCTGAGCGATGCGGTCCTTCCGGCTTGCCGCGACCACCGGATCCCGCTGGCGCTGATGATCGGAATCCGGAGGCAGGTGAATCCGCGGCTGCGTCTGGCGGGCGACGCCGCGGGGCGCGCCGACCTGCGCTCGCTCGAGAATCTTTGCCGCGACTTCCCGCAGAATCGATTTCTCGTGAGCGTGCTCAGCCGTGAGAACCAGCATGAGCTGTGCGTCTACGCGCGAAAATTCAACAACCTGATGCCCTTCGGATGCTGGTGGTTCCTCAACAACCCATCGGTCGTCGAAGAAGTGACGCGCGAGCGGCTCGAGATGCTGGGCATCAGCTTCATTCCCCAACATTCAGACGCGCGCATCCTCGAGCAGGTGCTCTACAAGTGGCAAATCACGCGGACCACGATCGCGCCGCTGCTGGCCAAAGCCTACCGGCAGTTGAGCGAGCAGGGCCGTCCCGTCACCGAAGAGGATATCCGCCGCGACGTCACCCGCCTGTTCCGCGGCAATTTCGACACAGTGACCAAATGATAGTCCGGCCTATGCCCGCCCTCGTTCCCATCGCCTCGCTCTCCTCCCAAACCCC
>CAZRND010000366.1:0-2826 GCA_964601345.1 uncultured Acidobacteriota bacterium
GTTCGCCGACAAGAAGTCCAGTGCCGGCTCGGCTCTCCGGCAGCCCTTGAGGATGAGATGGTTGAAGTCGGCGTCTGCCAGAAAAGGGATCATTCTTGATGGCTTCGCTCCGTGGACAAGCTGGGCTCAGGCCACAAGCGCTTCGCTATCTTCGCCGCGACGCCATCTGCCGCCGCATGCGCTCGAGTTTCTCTTTGATCTCGGGAGGGTTGGGATTCGCCGCCAGGTACGCGCCCTCTGAACGTTCGCGTTCGCGCATGACTTGCTCTACTTCGTCTTTGTGGTTCAGGTAGAAAGCGATCGCGCCATTCACTTCGTCCAGCGTCAGAGTCGGATAGTGCGACTGGATCCCTTCGGGTTCCTCGCCGTTGCGGTATTCCGATACGATACGATCAATCGGCACACGACTCCCTACGATGTAGAAGCCGGTCTCCCGCCGCTCAATGCAATCGCTGGTCATGGCTGGCTCTGTCTTTAGTCTAACCGAAGCGGGTCGAAGCGTTCAGCTATTTCAGGCGTTCGACTTCGAACGTAAACGGCACGGTAATCACTTTTCCATGTCGCTGGAATTGGATCCAGAGGCGGTACATCGCCGGGCGCGGGAAGATGGTTTCGAGCGTCAGGTCTGAACCGACCTTGTCGGCGTGGCCGTGCACGTAGTCAGATAAATCCTCACTCAGAATCAGCAAGTGCGCCGAGGCGCCGAGATACTGCTCGAGGTCCTTCACCGGCTCGCCGGACTTGGCGTCGGCGAGCGTGAATGTGAGTGTCTGCTTTCTTCCAGAAATGAGAGCACTGGCCTTCATCCCGATGCGCACGCCCTGCTCAGTCTTCTCGGCCGCGTCAGTCTTCAGCCGCGCGCGCGCGCCCGCGAGGCTGCCCTCATACCCGGCGGTGATGATCGTTTTCTGCACCACCTGCGGCGTGCCGCCCATCGGATAAAAGTCGGTGAAAAGCTGGTAAGGACCGGCCTTCGGCAGCACGGTCTCGATCACGAAGCTGCCGTCCCTCTGAATTTCCGGATGGATGTGCGTGAAATAGCTCATGTCGTGGCTGATCACGAACAAGTGCATCAGCTTTTCATGGACCGTCTCGAAGTTCTGCACACGTTCCCCGTCGTGCGGCTGCCTCACCGTGATGCGGAATTGTACGGGCCGCCCGGGACGCACCAACCGGGGCTTCGCTTCGACTTCCACCGGAAACTCGACGTACTCGCCGGGATCGAGCGAGACGAGCGGCATGCCGCAAACGGGACAAACGCCCGGCTTCGGCGAGCGCACCTTCGGATCCATCGGACACCAGTACGCCGCGCCGCCCTCGATCTCGGCGTCCTCGACGATCTCGACCGAGAGACCGTCCGGACCTGTGACGAACGCCCGCTTCGCCTGCCGGTCCGTGATCTTCAGTCCCTCTTTCTCCAGGCGTTCGAGCTCCGGACCAAGCACGGCGTAGCTGAACGAGATGTGATCGACGAGCCTGCCCTTCGACGGAACAATGGACTTGCCGCTGGTGTTCTTCGAAATCACCAGGTTGATGTTGTCGAACATCAGGTCGGTCTTGCCCGGTCCGCTTTCGCGCATGATGCCGCCGAAGTGCTGCATGTACCAGTCGCCCGCGGCCTCGGGATTGTTGCTGACAAGATGCACGTGGCGGAAATTGTCGTCCGCGGCGGGCGCGACCTCGATTTGCAATCCGTCCGGCCCGTCACTCATGGGTTTGGGCGTGAAGTTCGGCGTGCTCGATCCCCAGCCGATGTGCATCACTGCCGTTTGGCCGTCATTTTGAGGGGCCTCATCAACTCTCTCGAAGAACAGATAAGTCTTCTGATTGCGCACGCCCACGCCGAGGCCGGGCACGATCACCGTCACCGATCGGTAGTTGCGCACAAAATATTCCATCGCCACGGCGGGATCGAGCGAGTTCATGTGGACGTGATGAAAACGCGCCTGCCCAAAGGCGGAAGCCGCGGCCAGCAGCAGGACGAAGAAGCGCTTCATTTCTTCGCATCCTCTACGGGAGAGAAATTGATCTTGTGCGCCACTGGATCGACGCGGTCCACGCGCACGCGCAGGCGCTGCCCCAGCTTATAGCGGCGCTTGCTGCGTTGTCCGAAAATGTCGCGCGCCGTGTCGCGGTAAAAGTAACGATCGTCGGGCAGGTTCTCCATCGGCACCAAGCCTTCGACAAACAGATCCACAAGCTCGACGAAAAACCCGAACTTCATCACCGAAATGATCAGCGCGTCATAGACCTCGCCCACACGGCTCGACATGAAGGCGACCTTCTTCCACTGCATCAGCTCGCGCTCGGCGTCCTGCGCGCGGCGCTCGGACTCCGAGCTCTCCGCGGCGATCGTCACGAGGCTCCCTTCCGAGAGGAACTTCGGAAGGGTCTTCAGTACGCGGTGCACGATCAGGTCGGGATAGCGCCGGATGGGCGAAGTAAAATGCGTGTACACCGGCGCGGCGAGTCCGAAATGGCCGGCGTTCTTCTCCGAATAGCGGGCCTGCTTGAGCGATCGCAACATGAGAAATGCAAGGATCCGTTCTTCCAGCTTACCAGCAATTTGCTCGGAGAGCCGCTGGTAGTGGCGCGGCGTCACCTGGATGTCGCCCGGCAGCTCGACCGTGCGCCCGCGCTCCTTCATCTGGAAGCGCTTCACCGGCAGCGCGCCGATCCCAAGCGAATATCCGAACGACGCGGCGATCTCCTCGAAGTCGAGGACGCGTTTCGGATCGGGCGTCTCGTGGATGCGATACAGCGACGGGATGCCCTTGGTCTCGAAGTGTCCGGCAACGGTCTCGTTCGCGAGCAGCATGAACTCCT
>CAZRND010000366.1:2836-5562 GCA_964601345.1 uncultured Acidobacteriota bacterium
AAGCATGAACTCTTCAATCAGCCGGTGCGCAATGTTGCGCTCCGAACGCGTGATCGAGGTCATCTGACCGAATTCGTCGAATTCGATCTCCGGTTCCGGCAGATCGAAGTCGATCGACCCCCGCTTGCGGCGGCGCTTGTTGAGGATCCCTTCCAGCTCGCGCATCAGCTTGAAATTCTCGACCAGCGGCGCGTAGCGCTCGAGGAGCGCGGCATCGCCTTCGAGGATCCCGTTGACCGCGGTGTAGGTCATGCGCTCGGTGCTGCAGATCACGCCTTCGACGATTTCGTAGCCGCGCACGTCGCCCTGATGATCCACCTCCATCAGGCAGGACATGACCAAGCGGTCCACGTGCGGATTCAGCGAGCAGATGCCGGTCGAAAGCTCGACAGGCAGCATGGGCACGGCGCGATCGGGAAAGTAGACCGAGGTGGCGCGCAAGCGCGCCTCCTGATCGATGGCCGTGCCGGGACGCACGTAGTGCGCAACGTCGGCAATATGCACCTGCAGCGCGTAGTTTCCGTTCGGCATTCGCTCAACGAGAACGGCGTCGTCGAAGTCGCGCGCCGTCTCGCCGTCGATCGTGACAATGGGGAGCGCGCGGAAATCGCGGCGTCCGGCAACGGCGTCTTCGCTCACCGCCTGCGGAACGGCCGCGGCGGCTTCGAGCACCTCGTCGGAGAAGCGATGCGGAAGATGGTGCTTGCGGATAACGATTTCAACGTCGATGCCGAAGTCGCCGGGGCGGCCCAGGATCTCGATGATTCGCCCGCGCGCTTTCTGCGTCGCGTTCGGAAAGCGCGTCAACTCGACGTTGACGATCGCGCCGTCGAGATCCGCGGGCTTCGGAACATCGCCCGTCCGCTGGCGGGCCAGGTCGGCTTTGGGAGTCTCTTCCTTGCGGGGAATGATGATCTCGTCGAGGACGCGATCATCCTCTGGCGTGACGAAATTGTAGGCGTGGCCGCGATGGAATTGCCCGACCACGGTTTCGTGCGTGCGGCGCAAGATTCGGCTAATGCGCCCTTCGACGCGGCCGCGCTCGTCGCGGCGGCCGAGCCGCACCTCGACGCGGTCGCCGTGCATGGCGTCGCCAATCGCAGCGGCGCTGACGAACACGTCGCCGGCGATGCCCGGCATCTCCTGATCGGGAATGACGAAGCCGTAGCCATCCCGGTGGCGGCTCAGCCGCCCCGTGACGACTTGCGAGTTGGCGCGCTTCTTAGTGATCCCAGTCCTGGTCGTCGTCCTGATCGCTGGTGCCCGAGCGTCCGCCGCGCGCCGGAGCCGCGCGACGGCCCACACCGAGATTGTCGTAATTGAGCAGCGTGTTGAAGATCAGGAAGTAGCTGCCCTGCGTCTGATTCCGCCACATCGGATTGTTGGCGAACATCACGTAGTGGCCCTTGCCGACCGGCACGTCGATGAGAGCCGGATGTCCGGCCAACTCGCTGCCGCCGCTCAGCAGTCCGCTGATGGGCAGGTCTTTTTCATCGGCGAAACGCAGGATCGTACGCGGCTGAAGTTCGGGAGGCGTTCGTTGTTGCGCGCCAAACCCGCCGCCGAAATCGTCGGCGTTGTCGTCCGCCTGTCCCGGTCCGCGCGGAGCGGCTGGTCCTGGTAGGGCGCGTCCTTGCGGAATCTCCTGGTCGGCAAAGCTGCCGCGACCGGAAGGACGTCCCGGAGGTCCAGCCTGAATTCCGCCACCACCGCCTCCGCCGCCACCTCCTCCCCCTCCTCCACCAAAGCCGCCGCCGAATCCGCCGCCGGCAGTGAAGACCGGCGCCTGACTGAAGTACACGGCGAGCGAATCTTCATAGCCGTAGGCGATGGGACTCTTGGCATCGCCGACCAGAGCCTTCAACACCGCTCCGCGCGCGTTGAGCTGCCGCGTCTCGGTGATGCTCACGCCTTCGACAAGGCCATAGGTAATCGGAATGGACGTAGTGCCCTGCACCGTCACCAGCACTCCGCCCTGCTCGACAAAGCGGTTGAGATTCTGCACGCCGGTGAGACCCATGCCGCCGCGCATATCGTCGGTGGTGTCGGGACTGCTGCCGAGGTTCGGCGTCAGGTCCGACGTTTTCCACGGGATGGGATCGCCGCGCATCGGCAATCCGCGCACGATGGTGTTGGCGGTGCCGCCGGTGGGCGGAAAGATGATCACGTCGAACTTGTCCTTCAGGTTCGGCGTGTCGCGCACGACGTGATCGGAGATGTAGGTGTAAGGAATCTTCACCGTGTCGAAGGCGATGCGGAACCAGCCTTCGGTCTGCGTATTCACCCACGTATGCAGCAGCGCCACGCGCGGCGCGGCGAGGGCATGCGTCGAGACTTTCGGCATCGCGTCGGTGGCCGTGAAGGCAACGCCCAACTCGGACGCGGCGGCCTGGATACGCGAGCGAACGTCCGACGGATTGCCCTCCGTGGGCACAATGAAGCTGCCGGCGCTGTACTTCTTCCCTTCATGATCGAATCCATCCTCGGCGGCAAGCATCTTCAGATCTTTCAGGCGATAGCGCATCGTGGCCAGCGCACTGTCGGCGTTGTGATTCACGATGTACGCCGCTGTGGACGCCGACCCGGAGATTCCTCCGGCAGCATGTGCTTCGCTCGAGAGCGGCGTCATCGGAGCCTTCAGGATGCTTGTGTCCGTCACGGGCCAGGTCTGGACGTGGTGCAGCGGGCCGAGCGTCCAGCCAGTGCCGGCCGTAGGGCCGGGACGG
>CAZRND010000367.1:0-5527 GCA_964601345.1 uncultured Acidobacteriota bacterium
ATCCGAACCCAAAACCGGGACCGTGGAAGAAGATCCACGCGTGCAGATGACCGCCGACGAGAGCAACAAGCGCGCGCAGGCCTTGAAGACGCTCACCGCGATGGCCAAGGATGCGGAGGCATCGCGTAAAAAAGCCGTGGCGATGAACACGTCGCTCACGAGCTTGACCGACGGCTGGAAGCAGCTGAACGCTCCGGCGGTTCCCGACAACATCAAGAAGGCGGCGGACGATCTTCTCGCCAAGGTGAAAGCCGCGGCTCCGACGTTCGAAGGTCCGGCGGGCGGCGGGCGCGGCGGCGCAGGCGGCGGCGCGGGTCCGCCGCTTCAGTTCACTCCGCCGACGGTGTCGCAGAAGATCAACCGCCTGATCGGCGCGATTGACGGCTTCTCCGGCGCGCCCACGACTCGCCAGCTTGCGGACCTCGAATCCGCCGCGGCGCAGCTCAAGCAGGGGACCGCGGAGATCGACAAGCTGTGGGACGAAGTGCCGAAGCTGAACAAGCTGATGCTCGACGGCGGAGTGAACTACTTCAAGGTAGACGTGAATTCGGTTCCCGCGCCTACGGGCGGCGGCCGAGGTCAGTAGACGGAAATCTGTGCGTTCAGCCGCGAAAGCGATCGTTCTGCTCTGCTCCTTCGTAATCTCCTGGTTGAACGCTGCGCCGGCTGGAGGATTGATTAGCGGAACGATCAATGCACCAAGCCCGTGGACTGTTTCCATCAGTGGTCCAGTTTCGAAGAGCTCCGATTCCTATTTGTTCGACAACCTGCCCGACGGCACGTATACGGTTACGCCGAGCAAGCCTAATTTTACTTTCCAGCCCGCAAGCCGGACGGTGACAATCACAAACGGCGCTTCTGTGACGGGCATGAATTTCGTTGGGGTGGGCTACGTCCTCATCGGAACATCGGGTTACGTTTACCAGGGGCAAACAGATTCCTTCCGAGTCGTGCTCGTTCCGTACAATGGGTTTAAGGGCGCGATCCCGTTGACGATCGGCTTGCCTATGGGGATCACTGAGATAAGCGGTCCCACCTCGGTGACGATCTCTTCGGGCGTTCAGGAGGTGGCCACGTTTGTATTGGCAACCAGTCCTTCCGCGAGCTTGGGCGCCAATATAGTCAAGATCAATGGTGGCGACGGGATCCAGGTATATGTGTCGCAGTTGATAATGACCGTAACGGGCCCCGGAACCCAGGCTCAACCGCTTGTTCTGTTCAATGAGGCCGGGAGCGGTCAGGTCCAGTTGTCGTTAAAAGTAATTCAGCCGCCGCCCGGGCATGATTTGTACAGCGGCGGCTTTGCCGTTGTTCCCGTCGCAGGCATTTACGCAGGGGTCAATTACCCCTTCGGAAGCAGCACGGCAGCAGTAACTGTTGCAGCCACCGACAAGGAGAGCACGCCTGTTCAGGTCACGATAAACGCGGTAGTGGGTACGGCTCCCAGCGTCAGTACGATCGCGTCCACGACAATCTATGTCAACCGCCTCGGTCCCCTCCTCGGTGCGACCGGACCGGTGTCCGTGACGGTCTCTCCGGGAAAACCTGCAACGATTGGTATCAACGTCACGTTTAACGGTACCTATACGGGCAC
The DNA here is from genome assembly GCA_964601345.1 of uncultured Acidobacteriota bacterium. Lineage (GTDB taxonomy): Bacteria > Acidobacteriota > Terriglobia > JAJPHL01 > JAJPHL01 > CAZRND01. Next base: position 1,595 of record CAZRND010000367.1, read on the forward strand.
TGCAGTAGTGAGCGCACCAACGCTCCAAAGTATGACTTTCAATCCCCCGTCCGTAACCCTAAACCAATCAGGTACCGCAAATTTCCAGGTTTCGCTGGGCGGCCAGGACGCAACGACGCAAAGCGTCCCTGCGAGGCCGATCGTAATGACCGCCAATTTCCGGGTAGCAGTCGTCAACTACGTTCTAACGGTGCCGCTGACGTTGAACCTGACAGTGGATTCGCTTCCCGTCTTGCAATCCGTACTCAATGCTGTCTCCTTCGCGCCAACCATATCTCCGGGATGTCTGATCGCGATTTTCGGAAGCGGCTTAGCTTCCTCAACGGTGGCCGCCAAGAACGTTCCTCTGCCCACTACCCTGGGGACGACGAGCGTCACCGTCGGCGGCAGACCGGCGCCGCTGTACTTTGTTTCGCCCACTCAGATCAACGCGCAGCTTCCTTTCGAAGTCACTGGCGATACCGCCCCGGTCGTTGTTACCGTCGATGGAATCGCCAGCACCCATCTGACGGTCTACATTTCCCCATTTGCGCCGTCGCTCTTTTCCGCAGGGGCAAACGGCACGGGAATGGGACTGTATTTCGACGCCAATTTCCAATCGTTCACGACGCCCCTGGTCCCCGGCAGCACGATCATCCTCTATGCCAGCGGCCTTGGTGCAACGAATCCTCCTGCTACGAGCGGAAGCGGCGGTGCTGCGACGGAGCCCTTCAATCGAGTTGTGACGATGCCGGACGTCTATATTGGTGATGTCAAGGCGCGTGTCGACTTTGCGGGACTCGCCCCGGGCTTTGTAGGTGTCTATCAGCTTAATGTCGTTGTGCCATCCGCGTTGGCGACCAACCGCATTTATCTCGCCTCTGGGGCGTGGCGCAGCAACGTCATTGACGCCGTGATCGCGCCAGGTGACAACACCAGGAACGCCAGCGGTATGATCCAAGCCTTGTATCCCCTCTCGGGACAGCCGAGCTTGACACAGATCCAATGCGGAGCATCGTCCAGCGTTCCCGCGCCAAGTACCGTGGGCATTTCTCCCGTTGCCCTGATTGTGCAGTTCAGCGCGAAATTTGACGTGTTGCTGAATGCTAAGCCGTTCGTGATCGCTGCGGTGTCGGAAGCTGGGAGGTCTTTGGTCTCGATAGACCCACTGGCCGGCACGATGTCAGTTACTGCGACCTCGCCTACATTCCTTACACGAATCGGCGACTTCTCCTCCTCAGGCATTCCAGCAGTTGACTTAATAACCGGTCTTCCATTCCCGGCTAACATCATTCCGGAACCTCGTCAGGACCCTGTGTCCCGGTGCCTGATGCGCTGGCTCCCAATTCCGAATTCCTCAGATTCAACCGCGCCCGGCACCTTATTGACCGTTTTTCAGCTCGGCCCCCTAACGCCCGGCTCCACTATCGAGCTGACCTTCCCAGATCCAAGCCATGAGGGCTACCTCTATACATTTTTCGGCGGCTGGCTGTTCGTTCCGTACTCGCTGTACATAAACAATCGCAATACCACGCTGAAGCTCTTTATCGATGGCAGCTTGGTGGCTACTACGAACGTGCCATTTGTCACACCTTAACGAAGCCAGGAGCAAAGGGCTCCATCACCGCTTGCGCTTCACTTTCCGGGCGGGCTTCGCGCGCTCGAGGAACCAGGCCTGGCTGTCAAAGGGCTTGTCACCTTTGCGAATCTCGCGGCGCAAATACGATCCGTCGCTCTGCATGACGTGGCTCTTGGCCGTGTCGGCCAGATAGGTGCCGAGGATTTCTTCCTTCACGCGCTTTCTGAGCGCGGCATCCTCGAGCGGGAAGAGGACCTCCACGCGGCGATCGAGATTGCGCGGCATCAGGTCGGCGCTGCCGATGTAAATCTCCTCGCGGCCGCCGTTCGCGAAACAGTAGATGCGGCTGTGCTCGAGGAACCGTCCCACCACGCTCATCACCCGGATGTTTTCGCTGACGCCGGGGATGCCCGGACGCAGGCAGCAGATTCCACGAACGATCAGGTCGACCTCGATGCCCGCCTGCGAAGCTTCGTACAGAAGCTGGATGATGTGCGGATCCTCGAGGGCATTCATCTTAAAGACGAGCCGCGCCTGCTTGCCGCGGCGCGCATGCGCGATCTCGCGCTCGATGAGCGCTTCGAACCGCTTCCGCAGCGTGGTCGGGGAAATCAGCAGCTTGCGATAGTCGCGCTTGACGCTGTAGCCAGTCAGGTAGTTGAAGAGGTCCGATGCGTCTTCGCCGAATTCGTCCGAGCAGGTCAGCAGGCCGAGATCGGTGTAGAGATTCGCGGTGACCACGTTGTAGTTGCCCGAGGCCAAGTGCAGGTATCGCCGGATGCGATCCCCCTCGGCGCGCACCACGAGAAGCAGTTTGCAGTGCGTCTTGAGTCCGACCAGGCCGTAGACCACGTGGACGCCCTCATGCTCCAGCCGGCGGGCCCATCCGATGTTGCTCTCCTCGTCGAAGCGGGCCTTGAGCTCCACCAGCACGGCTACCTGCTTGCCGTTGAGCGCCGCTTCGAGCAGCGCTTCGACGATCGGGGAATTGCGGCCCACGCGGTAGAGCACCATCTTGATGGCGCGCACCTGCGGATCGCGCGCCGCCGTGCGAACGAAGTCCGCCACGGTTTGAAACGAATCCACGGGATGGTGGAGCAGCACGCTCTCCTCGCGCAGGATGGAAAAGATGTCGCGTTGCGGGGTGATGGCGGCCAATGGTTCGGGAGTCGCCGGCACAAACGGCGTTTCCTTGAGCTCCGGACGGTTGAGCTGGTAGAGCTGCATCAGGCGGCGCAGCGAAATGAACCCCGGGCTGCGGTACACCTGGTTAGAGTCCACCTCAAGGTGGCTCATCAAGAGCTGCAGCATCGGCGCGGCCATATCCGGACCGACTTCCAGCCGCACCACGCTGCCGAAGCGGCGGGCGCGCACTCCCTCCTGAATCGTTTCCAGCAAATCCTCGGCATCGAGTTCCTTGATCGCCATTTCGGCGTCGCGCGTCACGTGGAAGGGATGGACTTCCAGGATTTCCATTCCGCGAAAGAGCTCCGCGACATTGGCGGCGATGACTTGCTCGAGACGCACAAAGGCTTCCTGCCGCGCCGCCGACGGTTCCTTGTGCGGCCGGCTCACAGAGACAAATTGGGGCAGCGAGTCCGGCACTTTGATGCGCGCGAAGCGCTCCGTTCCTTTTTCGTCGCGGATCGTAACGGCCAGGTTAAGACTCAAGTTGGAGATGTGCGGAAACGGCCGGCCCGGATCGTAGGCGAGCGGCGTCAGCACGGGAAAGACGGTGTGCCGGAAGTATCCGTCGGCGCGCTCCCGCTGCGCGGGACTCAGCGCGAAGTACTCGAGAATTTCGATGCCTTCTTTCGACAGGCTGGGCAGAAGTTCGCCGGAGAGGCATTCGTGGGCTTCTTCGAGCAGGCACTTGACCTCCCAGCCGATAGCCACAAGCTGCACCGACGCGTCGATGCGATCGGGTCCGAACTCGCCGACGCCTTCGTCGGCCTGGGCGATGAGGCCCGCCACCCGGACCATGAAAAACTCGTCGAGATTCGATCCCAGAATCGCAAGGAACTTCACGCGCTCGAGCAGGGGATTGCCGTGTGCGCGCGCTTCTTCCAGCACGCGCCGCTGGAACGCCAGCAAACTCATCTCGCGGTTGTAATAGTGTTGCGGATCGACCAGCGACGAGTCGTGCGCGGGCGTCTGGGGCTTGGCGATGGGCCTGGGCATTGGTATTTGGCTTACGCCCAAGTCGACTTCGGAATAATGCGCTTCTTCTGCACGTAGGCGATGTTGCCAAGATGCGACGACAGCGCCGAGCGGTGCCCGATCTGCACGTCGCCGCTGGGCTTTTCGCGTGAGCGCAGGCAGGCCAGGGAATTCTCGACGTGACCGTCTGGCAACAGAAGGACTCGCTGACGGTT
>CAZRND010000368.1:0-5497 GCA_964601345.1 uncultured Acidobacteriota bacterium
GTTAACGTAATGTTTAGGTCTTCCTTATCGTTCCCTTAGCGGTTTCGGCGGAACATGATTGATATGAATCGATGGTCCCTGCTTTTGCTCTGGGCCGCGGTCACGGCTTGCGCGCAGGCTCCCGATCCACCCAAGCCGCGTTCGCCACTATGGTCGGCCGGCGCGTTCGCGGACGCCGCCTACCTGCTCGATTTCAATCATCCCGCGAACAACCTGTTCCGCAATCGCGGCACGGCTTTTCACGTCGACGAGCTCGATCTGAACATGGCCGGGGCTTACGTCAAGAAGATCGCCACCGATACGTCGCGCTGGGGCACGGAGCTGACCATCCAAGGCGGCAAAGACTCGGCGATCTTCGGATTCTCCGCCACGGCGCCGAATCTCGAGGGATCGACCGGACTGCGTCACCTGGGTCCGTTCAACGTTTCGTATCTCGCTCCGGCCGGCAAAGGACTCACGATCCAAGCGGGATTCTTCAGCAGCTTCGTCGGCTACGATTCGCTGTATGCCAAGGACAATCTCAGCTACACGCGGCCCTGGGGCGCCGACTACACGCCTTACATGATGTTCGGCGTGAACGCCGGCTATTCCTTCAACGACCGGCTCTCCGCTACACTCTTCCTTGTGAATGGATACTGGCATCTGGCGCACGCTAATGATGTCCCGAGCACGGGCGGGCAAATTGTCTATAAGGCGACCAGTCACGTCACGCTGAAAGAAACGATGCTCTACGGCCCACATCAATCGGACACCTCGCTCGAATTCTGGCGTTATCTCTCCGACACAATCGTCGAATGGAAGGGCAGCCGCTTGACCACGGCCTTCGAATACCAGTTGTCCGAGGAAAAGGTGGATGCCCTCGGCAAACCGCGCGCCTGGTGGACATCCGCGCAGTGGCCGATCCACTACACGATCCACGGGCCGTGGAGCGCGACGGCCCGCCCGGAGTTTGCCTACGACAGCGACGGGCGCTGGACGACTTCGCAGCAGTTCATCAAGGCCATCACCAGCACGCTGGAATACAGAGTCCCGTACCGCAAGGCTGCCGCGATCTTCCGCCTCGAACATCGCTACGACAATTCACACGGCCGCAGCGGCGGTTTCTTCCGCGGCACGGGCCTCACGCCCGGCCAGCATCTCCTAGTTTTTGGGGCAATCTTCACCATCGATTCACCGTTGTCACGATGACGTTACGATGACTCCTCCGCGACCCGATCCCGACCACCTACTCGCCGAAGTCGAGGAACTTGAGCGGAGGAAACGGCGCGGCCGGCTGAAGGTTTTTCTGGGTTACGCCTCGGGAGTCGGCAAGTCGTTTCAGTTGCTCGACGAAGGCCGGCGCCGGCGCGAGCGCGGCGAGGACGTGGTGGTCGCCGCCACGCAACCCGAGTGCTCTCCGCCCATCCAGAAACTGCTGGAGCAACTGGAAGTCATTCCCGGCTCGACTGTCGATGTCGCGGCGGTGATTCGACGCCGGCCGCAAGTCGTGCTGATCGACGGACTGGCCTACGACAATCCTCCCGGATCGCAGAATCCCAAGCGATGGCAGGACGTGGAGCAAATCCTCGACGCCGGGATCACCGTCATCACGTCGGTGAACCTCCAGTACATCGAGGAGCTGCGCGATGAGATCGCGGAGATCATCGGAAAGGCGCCTTCGCAGACGATCCCGCGCAGTTACTTGAATGAAGCGGACGACATCGTGGTGGTCGATTCGCCGGCACTCGCCGCCCAGGCCACAGAAGAGCAGAAGCTCTCCCGGCTGCGCGAGATGGCTTTGCTTGTCGCCGCCGAAGTCGTAGACCGCCAACTCGAGGTATACCTGCGGGCGCACGGCGTTCGCCAGCCGTGGGCGGCGCTCGAGCGAATCCTGGTCTGCGTGACGCCGCGCTCGAATGCCGCGGCGATGATCTCGAGCGGGCGTCGGAACGCCACTCGCTTCCACGGCGAGCTGTACGTGGTCTACGTGCAGCAGCCGAACCTTTCAAACAAAGACCAGGAGACGCTCGACGCAAATCTCGCTCTGGCGCGCCAGATAGGCGCGCAAGTGGAGGTTTTGCAGGAGTCCGACGCTGCCGAAGCCATTCTCGGTTATGCGCGGCGCAAGGGCATCACGCAAATCTTCATCGGGCATAGTCAGGAAGAGCGCGCCTGGCGCTGGCTGGGAGCCGGAATGGTCGACCGCCTGATCCGCGCCGCCGAAGGTATCGATATCAGCATCTATCCACATCCGGGGGCCGCGAAATGAAGGGGCGTCTCAAGATTTTTCTCGGATACGCGGCCGGAGTCGGCAAGACCTATCGCATGCTCGAGAACGCTCAGGAGCTGAAGCAGGAAGGCAAGGACGTGGTCATCGGCTACTTCGAGCCGCACGCGCGGCGGGAGACGATCGCCAAGACCGAGGGCCTGGAGTCGATTCCACGGCGGAAGATTACGTATCGCGGCCGCGATTTTGAAGAGATGGATACCGACGCGGTTCTGGCCCGGCATCCGGCGATCTGCGTCGTGGATGAGTTCGCGCACACCAACGTCCCGGGATCGGAACGCGCCAAGCGCTGGGAAGACGTCATGGTCCTGCTCGACGCGGGAATCGACGTGCTGGCTACGATGAACGTCCAGCACATCGAGAGCCTGAACGACCAGGTGATGCAGTTCAGCGGCATCCGCGTGCGCGAGACCGTTCCCGACTGGTTGCTGAAGCAGGCCGGCGAAGTGATCATGGTCGACGTAACGCCCGAGGCCTTGCTCAATCGCTTGAAGCGCGGCGTGGTGTACGACACGTCAAAGGCCGAGCAAGCGCTGGCCAATTTCTTCCAGGAATCGACGCTCGTGGCGCTGCGCGAGCTGGCCCTGCGGCAGACGGCGCATGAGCTCGAGGTGCGCGGCGAACAGGCCGTGTCGTCGCCCGCGGTCGCCGATTCCGCCGGGCGGCGAGAACGCATCCTGATCAACGTCACGCCCGAGCCGTCCACGGCGATGCTGATCCGGCGCGGCCGGCGGATGGCCGATTACCTGCGCGCGGACGCCTTCGCCGTCTACGTCTGCTCGCGCCGCGACCTGAGCGAGTTGCCGGCCGCCGAGCGCGAAGCGGTCGAGCGGCATCTAAACTTTGCGAACAACCTCCGGATTGACGCGCGGGTTCTCAAGGGCGCGAATGCCGCCGAGGCTCTGATCGCCTTTGCCCGCTCGCGGCAAATCACGCAGATCTTCCTGACGCGCGCGGGCCACGGCCCGCGGCCCTTTTTCCTGGCGCCTTCGCTCCTCTCGAACATCGTGCGTCAAGCTAAGGACATGCGCGTGACGATCGTCGCCGAACGCGCCGGACTCTACACCCGCCCGAGTTAACGAAATCTTTAGGTCTTGGTCACGACTCTTTTAGACGTCTGCGGTCATTCTGGTCTGGATGGAAGCCGTCAGACAAACCTGGTTGTCGTTGCCCGGTACTCGGACCGGCGTCCGCCTGCCAATCATCGTGCCCTTTACGGATCGCCTGCTGGCGCGCGCCGCTTTGGAAGCCGTGGCGCGACTGGGAGCCGATTTGCGGCCGAGCGTCACGGTGCTGGCGGTTCATATCGTCCCGTATCCACAGTCGCTCGCGAAACCGGAACTCTTGCCGCAGCGCTTGGTTGACGATCTCGAGTCGTTGGGAACGGGACTCCCTTTTCCAGTGGAGGCGCGTGTGCTCATTGCCAGGGATCGCGAACAGGCGTTTTGCCGGGCGCTCGCGTCGCAGCCGCTTGTTGTGATCGCGAGCAGGGCCAGGCTCTGGGCCACGCGGGAACAAAGGCTGGCGCATCGTCTTGAGCGGGGAGGTTGCAGCGTCGCGTTATGCAAGATTTCATAATGGTACTTATCGTTTTGTTTTTCTTCGTCGTGAGCTGGTTCTTCGCGCGCGGTTGCGAGCGCTTATAGGACATCCATGGATTACATCATCGGGGGCATTTTGGCGGCCGCATTGGCGATCTATCTTCTCTACGCCTTGCTGCGCCCGGAGCGATTCTGATGGGCATCTGGCAAATCGCGGTTTTTTGCCTGGCGATCGTGGCGGCGACCAAGCCGCTCGGATCGTATATGGCGGACGTGTTCGAGGACCGCTGGTCCTGGCCGGTGGAAAGCTGGATCTACCGTTTATGCGGCGTTCGCAAGGATCAGGAACAGCGATGGACCGAATACACCGGCGCGCTGCTCATCTTTAGCTTGGCGAGTTTGCTGTTCACCTACGCGATCGAGCGCCTGCAAGTCTGGCTGCCCTTCAATCCGCAAAAGCTCCCGGCGGTTCCGCCCGACCTGGCGTTCAACACGGCGGTGAGCTTCACCACGAATACGAACTGGCAGTCCTACACGCCTGAGACCACCATGAGTTACTTCACGGAGATGGCGGCTCTGGCGACGCACAATTTCTTCTCGGCGGCGGCCGGAATCGCCGTCGCGATCGCGCTGGTTCGCGGCTTTGCGCGCGACTCGAACGAGCGGATCGGCAACTTCTGGGTGGACCTGACGCGCGCGACGGTCTATGTCTTGTTGCCGCTCTCGCTGGCTGGAGCGCTGATTCTGGTCTCGCAAGGAGTGATTCAGAATTTCCGGCCGTACGACAAAGTCGCGACACTCGAAGGCCAGGAGCAGGTGATCGCGCAGGGCCCGACGGCGTCACAGGAATCCATCAAAATGATCGGAACAAATGGGGCCGGTTTTTTCAACGCCAACTCAGCTCACCCGTTTGAGAATCCTACGCCGCTCTCCAACATTTTCCAGATCTTCTTCATCTTCCTCATCCCCGCATCTCTGACCTACACCTTTGGAAAGATGGTGAAAGACACGCGGCAAGGATGGGCGCTGCTCGCCGCCATGTTCATCCTGTTCCTCTCCGGCCTGGCGGTGACGTACGGCGCGGAAACCTACGGCAATCCGATTCTCACGAAGATGGGCGTCGCCGGCGGCAATATGGAAGGAAAGGAAGTGCGCTTCGGCCTGGAAGCCTCGTCGCTCTTCGCCGTCGTGACCACGGACGCCAGTTGCGGCGCCGTGAATTCCCTGCACGATAGCTTTACGCCGCTCGGCGGCCTGGTGCCGCTCGTGAATATCGAGCTTGGCGAGGTGATCTTCGGCGGCGTCGGCGCTGGACTCTACGGGATGCTGATGTTCGCCATCCTGGCAATCTTCATTGCCGGGCTGATGGTCGGCCGGACCCCGGAGTATCTGGGCAAGAAGATCGAGAAGAAGGAAGTGAAGATGGTGATGATCGCCGTGCTGGTGCTGGCGGCGGGCATCTTGCTCTTCGCGGGCGCGGCGGCGGTGCGGCCCTCGGCGCTGGCCAGCCTGGGTAATCCCGGGCCGCACGGGCTCTCCGAAATTCTCTACGCCTACAGCAGCGCGACGGGAAACAACGGCAGCGCCTTCGGCGGCCTCAGCCCCAACACTCCGTGGTTCAACATTACGCTGGGCCTGGCCATGCTGATCGGCCGGTTCCTGATGATCATCCCGCTGCTCGCCGCCGCGG